>JAPCJS010000174.1 GCA_027886825.1 Nitrososphaerota archaeon | reverse complement strand
GCTGGGAATCGGAAAGCGGTTCGCGGCCACAGTGGTCGTCGATGACCCCTCGACCGTGGGCGCTCTCCATCTTTGCAAGGAGTACGTCGCATGGAGCAAGATCGACGCGGAGACGCTCGGATCGCTCCTGAAGGCGAGGGGGCGCATCAGCAACTCTAAGACCCTCGACGGCGAGACCCTGAAGGCCATGGGATATCAGGACCATTTCGAGCTCGCATCAAAGATGATCAAGGAAGGGTCCACACTCTCGGCCGTCGGCGGGCTCAAGCCCTACATGGGCCTCTCACCGCCGCGGGGTGGGTTCAAGCGGTCTTCCAGGCGTCAGTTCAGGCAGGGCGGGATCCTCGGGGAGAACCCGACGCTGCCCGATCTGGTGAGGAGGATGATGTAGAGATGCCTACGCGCCTGAGAAAGGTCAGAAAGCTGCGCGGCTCGAGGACGCACGGTTTCGGTCAGATCGGACAGCACAGGCACTCGGGGCAGCAGGGCGGCCACGGGAACGCCGGTCTCCACAAGCACAAGTGGTCGTGGATGATCATCAACGACCCGAACCACTTCGGGAGAGACCCCTTCTTCGTGCCGGGGGCCCACAAGGCCTCAAAGTGGCTGAACGTCGGCGACCTCGAAAGTATCGTCGGACAGGAGGCCACGGGGCCGATATCCCTGGACCTCGCCGCGATGGGCGTCGAGAAGTTGCTCGGCTCGGGGAGCGTAAAGCGAGCCTTCCACGTGACCGTCGGATTGTTCACCGAGAGGGCGAAGACGAAGCTTGAAGAAGCCGGTGGTAAGATAGTAGTAGAAGGCTAGACCGGGGAGTCATGCTACCTTGGCTTCAATGAGAGAGTTCGTCAAGAGCGCCGCGACGATTCTACCAGAGGTGCCGAAGCCAAAGCAGAAACCCGGCCTCAACGAGAAGTTCATCTGGACGGGCCTCGCGCTCGTCCTATACCTCGTGATGGCGATCACCCCCCTCTACGACTATGGGAACAAGACCGACCAGTTCGCGTTCCTCAGGATCATCTTCGCCTCGAGCCAGGGGACGCTGATGGAGCTCGGGATAGGCCCGATCGTCACGGCGGGGCTGATCCTCCAACTGCTGCAGGGAAGCGACCTGCTGAAGCTCGACCTGGGTAATCCCGACGACAGGGCCATCTTCGGCTCGTCCACGAAGATACTCACCTTCGTGGTGATAGCGGTGGAGTCCGGGGCGTACATCCTAGGAGGGGCCCTTGGGTC
This sequence comes from Nitrososphaerota archaeon, assembly GCA_027886825.1. Classification (GTDB taxonomy): domain Archaea; phylum Thermoproteota; class Nitrososphaeria; order Nitrososphaerales; family Gagatemarchaeaceae; genus Gagatemarchaeum. The sequence continues at coordinate 3,789 of JAPCJS010000174.1, read as the reverse complement.
TCTCGGCAGCAACCAGTCGATAGTCATATTCTTCCAGCTCTTCATGGCGAGCATAGTGGTTCTCCTTCTCGACGAGATGATCCAGAAGGGGTGGGGCATAGGCAGCGGGATCAGCCTCTTCATCCTAGGCGGCGTCGCGCAGACCTTCATGTGGTACACGTTCTCGCCGCAGCTGGTCAGCACCACCACGGGCCAGGCCGCGACCGCGGGTCAGCCGACCGTCATCTTCGGTTTCTTCCCCGCTTTCATCAGCGCGGCGTTCTCTCACAACCTCGGGAGCATCGTCCTCAGGCCGAACCAGTATCCGGACCTGGTCACGTTCATGCTCAGCATAGCCGTGATACTCTTCATCATCTACATAGAGGGGATGAGAGTGGAGGTGCCGATCACCTCGGTCAAGTTCAAGGGTTTCCAGGGCGTGTACCCGATCAAGCTGCTCTACGTCTCCAACATACCCGTAATCCTGGTCTCCGCGCTCACCGCGAACGTAGCGTTCGTCGCTCGTCTCGTCTACAACGATGCACCTCATGCGTCCTGGCTCCACTGGATCGTCTCGGGCTACGACGCGAACGGCAACCCGACGGGCGGGCTGGTCTACTACATCTCGCCGCCGCAGGGGCTGACAGCCACCGCGCTCGACCCGGTGAGGGCGATCATCTTCGTCGCGTTCCTGGTCACCTTCGCGGTCCTCTTCGCGAGAATCTGGGTGGAGATCGGCGGACTCTCCTCGAGGGCCGTCGCAAAGAACCTGATGAACGCTGATGTGCAGGTCCCAGGCTTCAGGCGTTCGGGTCTCTCGCTGGAGCAGGTGCTGAACCGCTACATCCCGCCGATCACCATAATCGGGGGAATAATCATCGGGCTCGTCGCGTCTATCTCCGACCTGTTCGGGGTCTTCGGGACGGGGATCGGACTCCTGCTGATGGTCGACATCATACTTCAGTACTACCAGATGCTGGTGAAGGAGCAGCTCGAGGAGTTCTCGCCGACGCTGGCGGGAGTCCTAGGACAAACCTGATGCCCATGGGTCTGCGTCTAGTCGTCGTCGGGATCGCGGGGGTCGGCAAGAGCACGGTCGTGCAGAAGTGCGTAAGCTCGATAGAGGGGGCAACCCTCGCCGTATTCGGCACGGCCATGTTCGACGCGGCGAAGGAGCTCCGCTGGGTGAAGCACAGGGACGAGATGAGGAAGCTGACCGTCGAGAAGCAGAAGCGCCTCCAGAAGGTGGCCGCCCAGAAGATCAGCCGCGGGAGGGGCAGGGTCGTCATTGTAGACACCCACCTCTTCATCAGGACGCCCGAGGGGTTCTGGCCCGGACTTCCGTTCGTTGTGATCCAGTCGCTCAAGCCGACCCACCTCGTCCTCATCGAGGCCGAGCCCGAAGAGATCGTCTCGCGGCGGGAGAACGACAAGACCCGGTACAGGGACATGGTCACCAAGGAGGAGGTCTCCGCGGAGCTCACGCTCGCCCGTACCTTCCTCTCCGCGGCCTCGCTTGTCAGCGGAGCCCCGATCTCGTTCATCCGGAACTACGAGGGCAAAGCTGATGAAGCGGCTGAACAGATACGGCAGCTCGTGAGGAGCGCGACAGCATGACACTGAACATAGGCATACCTGAGACCACTCTCATCGTGACGCTCACCGCGGTCGGGCTCGGCTTTGCATCGAACGTCGCCACTCGCTTCCTCGTCGACCTGAAGAAGGAGAGGAGGCTGAGGGCCGAGACCACGGCGTTCGACAAGGAGCTGCGGGAGGCGATTCAGAAGAAGGACAAGGCGAAGGAGGAGAAGCTGAAGAAGCTAAAGCCCCAGATGGACCAGATGAAGCTCAAGGCCTCCACGGGTCGCTTCAAGGTGCTCATCGTCACGTGGGTCCCGTTCATCCTCGTCTACTACTTCATGGCCGGTCAGCTAGGAGGTCTGCAGACGGTCGTTGCACACTCTCCGATCCCTATCCCGTTCATAGTCTCGAGCACGGGCACGATGGTGCTGATCTGGTGGTACTTCCTCTCCTCCCTGACGTTCGGTACCCTGCTCACCAAGCTCCTCGGAACATCGCCCACGTGATAGGTTTTGGACGCTATCATAATGTGCGGGATGCCCGCAGTCGGTAAGACCACCGTCACGAGAATAATCGCGTCCACGCTGAAGGTACCCCTTGTGGGCGGGGGAGACATACTCAAGGAGATCGCCCTGGAGCAGGGATACCACGCCACGGGGGACGACTGGTGGGACACCGCCGAGGGAATGAGATTCCTGGAGAAGCGGAAGGGCTCCTCGAAGTTCGACAAGGAGGTCGACTCACGCCTGCTGAAGAAGGTGGACAAGGGGAACGTCGTCATCACGAGCTACACGCTGCCGTGGCTGGCCAAGAAGGGGATCAAGGTCTGGCTCTCCGCCAGCCCTGCGAGCAGGGCCGTCAGGATGGCCAAGCGGGACACTACCACCCCCGAGGAGGCCATGAAGGTCATCGCGAAGAGGGATGAGGAGAACTATCTGCTCTACAAGAAGCTCTACAAGATCGAGTTCGGGAGGGACCTCTCGCCCTTCCAGCTGGTCGTCGGCACGGACGGGATTCCTGCGGAGAAGGTCGCAAAGGAGATACTGGACTACATCGCCGCGGTAAGCCCTTGACCCCCCAGGAGCTGATCCCGGTAGCCGAGGAGTCGACCGACTCCAAGCACGGCTTTGAGCCAGCAAAGCGGCCGATATCCCTGTACCTGAGCTACGGCCTCATCCCGCTCGACAAGACCCGGGGACCGACCAGCCACGAGGTGGTCGCGTGGGTGAGGAGGCTGATGGGGGTCGAGAAGGCGGGCCACAGCGGAACCCTGGACCCCGGTGTCTCGGGGCTCCTGCCGATCGGTCTGGGGCACGCGACGAAGGCCCTCTCCCTTCTGCTCCTCTTTCCGAAGGAGTACATAGCCGTGATGAGGATACACTCCTCGGTCCCCCGCGAGGAGGTAGACCGCGTCGTCCTTGAGTTCACGGACGAGATATTCCAAAAGCCGCCGCAGCGCTCCTCGGTCAAGAGGCAGGTCCGGAGCAGGAGGATCTACGAGATGGAGATACTCGAGCAGCAGGGCAACCTCTACCTCATCCGCATACTCTGCCAGTCAGGCACGTACATCCGAAAGCTGATCTACGACATGGGAGAGGTGCTCGCGGTCGGCGCGACGATGGTGGAGCTCCGTCGCACGAAGGTAGGTCCCCTGACGGAGGAAAAGGGTCTCGTCTCGCTCCACGACCTCTACGACGCCGTCTACCGGATGAAGAACGGCGACGAATCCAGGATCCGGTCCCTGGTCATGCCCGTCGAGGACACGATCCCCGGGATCAAGAGGGTCGTGATCAAGGACGCTGCCGTGGACGCGATCTGTCATGGCGCCATGCTCGCCGTCCCCGGTATCCTCTCGATCTCACCCGGCATAGCAAAGGGGGAGACTGTAGTCCTGCTCTCAGGCAAGGGAGAGCTGGTCGCGATAGCAGAGGCCAAGATGACCACAGAGGAGGTCCTGGGGACAAAGAAGGGGATCGCCTTCCCGGTGAAGCGGGTCATAATGGACCAGGGGACCTATCCGAAGCTCTGGAAGAAGGCCTCGGAGCACAAGGCGGCCGAAGAGGCGGAAGAGCAAGAGGGATTCTGAGCGTCAAATCGCACCTCTAGCCTAACCCAGATTGATAGGACCTGCCCGGGAAGGTCCCTGTCGTGGAGGTCTGTGCGATAGACCAACGAATTTAAACTGAGCCGGGAGCAGCGTCTGCTGCCGGGGTCGCCTAGCCTGGAAGG
>JAPCJS010000112.1 GCA_027886825.1 Nitrososphaerota archaeon | reverse complement strand
CTGGTTCGAGTCGGGAAGGATCGAGCTCCTCAGGTCGAGGGGCATCGTGTACAAGGACATCGAGGAGATGGGCGTCTTCATACCCGTGGTTGAGGCGCAGGCGAGCTACAAGTCCCCGGCGCGCTTCGACGACGAGCTGCTTGTCAGGACGCGGCTGAAGGAGATGGGCAACACGAGCATCGCCTTCGAGAACGAGGTCTACAGGCTCCCGAATCTGGAGCTTCTCTGCAGGGGGCACACGGTCCACGTCGTCGTAGGAAGGGACGGGAAGCCGATGCCCATCCCCGATGAGCTTCGTGCTAGGCTTTCGGCCTAGTGCCTGAGGCCGAGCCCCATTCGTAGAACCCCTTCCCCGACTTTCTCCCAAGCATCCCTGCCCTCACCATCTGCTTGATGAGAGGCGAGGGGCGATATTTCCCATCCTGGAACTCCTCCATGAAGACCTCGGAGATGTTGAGCGCGGTGTCCAGGCCCACGTAGTCCAGGAGCTTCAGCGGACCCATCGGCCAGTTCAGTCCAAGTGTTATCGCCTTGTCTATGTCCTCGGGGTCCGCCACGCCCTCGTCCACGAGGAGGGCGGCCTCGTTCAGTGCCGGGACCAGGATCCGGTTCACTATGAACCCAGGAGAGTCCTTCTTGCAGAGCACCGTCTGCTTCTTCATGGAGGCCGCCACGTCCCGGATGACCGTCACCGTCTTGTCCGAGGTCTTCGCTCCCCTGATTATCTCGATGAGGGGCATCAGCTGGGGCGGGTTGAAGAAGTGCATCCCGATGACGTTCTCCGGGTTCTTTGTGGCGGATCCCAGAAGCGTAATGCTGATCGAAGACGTGTTCGAGGCGAGGACCGCGTCGGCATCGAGGTACTCGGAGACGCGCCTGTACAGGTCCAGCTTCAGCCCGGGGTCTTCTGTGGCTGCCTCGATCACAAGCTGCGAGCCAGCGATCGCTGTCTCCAGGTCGGTGGTCGGATGGATCCTCGCGAGGATGTTCTCTGCGCCCTCCTGGGTCAGCATTCCCTTGGAGACAAACTTCGCAAGGCTCTCCTTGACCATCGAGGTCCCCCTGTCGAGAAACTCCTGCTTGACGTCTAACAGTGATACCTCGTAGCCGGCGGACTGCGCGGCGACCTGGGCTATCCCGTGTCCCATCAGGCCCGCTCCGAGGACGGTTACCTTCTTGACTGAGGCCATGGTTGCACGTGCCGTCCGATGGGTAATAACGGTTCAGACCTCGCGCGAGCTTGGCGCAGTCCGCGTCGGTCCCCTGTCAGAGATCAGCTGCTGTAGGCTGTCCGCCAAGGGGCCCTGCCTAGAACAGGGGTCCCGTCTTCTTCCTGGCAGATGCTTTCTCTGTGTCGTCTGAACCTGCGTCCGGCTCCCGTGGTGTCTCCTCCATGCAGAACTCCTGGTCGTCAGCGGAATCCTCCGACCCCCACAGGCGCGTGTCGCCCGGCGCGGGTACAGACTCCCCGGAGTCATGCTCCCTCACTGTCGCTTCGTTGGTACCTGTGAGCTCCTCGTCCTTCCAGGGAAAGTCAGGGGCTTTTCCCCTCCTCTCCCTGATCTCGTTCTCTGCGGCACTCATGCAGGGAAGATGCGCCGGGGTATCTTAGGGCTGATGCCACATTGTTACGTAACCAGGTGTCAGGACCGGCTTTTCTCCGATGGGTCCCTCACCTGGGTTCAGACGCGCGAGAATCTTGTGCAGGAAGGTTCTTCCCATGACCTGCGCATCGGCTCTTAGGAAGGTAAGCACGAGGTAACTCGAGATGAACACCTCTGACCCATAGCCGAGAGGCTGATCGACTGGGGCGTAGACGTAGTCTTCGGCCTTCCGGGCGATGGAATCAACGAGATGATGGAGGCTCCCGGATCAGATGGTAAGGGAGAAAAAGGAGATACCGCGATGATACAGTTCGCGCGAGTATGGCCTGGCGCGCAGCTGTAATCTTAGGCGTGTGATATTTTTCGAACTTGTTCTCAGACGATATGGTGTGTGGATGACGCTGTGCGATCGGAGTGTGAATGCATAATAAGCGATTAGAGGGAGAACCGTTCGCCGGGGTAGCGCAGTCCGAGTGTAACGCCCACGGGCGCAGCCTGGTAACGCGCGGGCCTTGAGTCGAACGAACGAGTGAGCGAACGAACGAAAGCCCGTGACCCTCTGGGTCTCAGGGGTTCGAATCCCCTTCCCGGCGCCTCCTGCTCCGGTGCACTACGCGCCCGTAGTCGCTTCGCTGCCTCGGACCGGCTCGATGATCATGGAAGAGAAAGACAGCGCCATCACAATGGATTTATCGACGGTGCGTCCGGCGATGAGCCGTGCCCAGCCTCCTCGAAGAGGTCAAGCGACTGGAACCGCGGATCATAGAGATCAGGAGGACGATTCATCAGAACCCCGAGCTAGCGTATCATGAGGTGGCCACGGCCAGGCTCGTTGCGCGCGAGCTGAGGTCGCTCGGGATCGAGGTGAAGACCCGGGTGGGAGGCACAGGTGTGGTCGGGCTTCTCAGGTCGGGGAAGGACGGCAGGGTCGTCGCCCTCCGGGCGGACATGGACGCGCTCCCGCTGCAGGAGAACGTTGACCTCGAGTTCAAATCAAAGAGGAAGGGTGTCATGCACGCGTGCGGGCACGACACCCACGTCGCGATGCTGCTCGGGGCCGCGATGCTGCTGGTGAAGCACAAGCGCGAGCTGGGCGGTGACGTGAAGTTCCTCTTCCAGCCAGCCGAGGAGGAAGGGGGCAGGGGCGGGGCCAGACCGATGATCGAGGCGGGGGCCCTGGAAGAACCGCACGTCGACAACGTCTTCGGCCTCCACATCTCGGCTGATTTTCCGTCGGGTACGTTCGGCATCCGAGGAGGGCCGTTTATGGCGAGGCCCGATTCCTTCCAGATACGGGTGATTGGGAGGGGCGGCCATGGTGCGGCTCCGCACAAGACCGTCGACCCGATCTATGTCTCTGCGCAGGTCGCCATAGCGCTGCAGGGGATCTCTTCGCGGATGGTAAATCCCATCAGGCCGTTCGTGATATCCGTGTGCAGCATACACGGCGGGACCAAGGACAACATCATCCCGGACGAGGTCGTCCTCCAGGGGACGATGCGCACGCTGGAGAAGGACACGCGGGCGAAGGCGATCGCAGACATACGGCAGGTGATCACATACGTCTGCCAGGCCTACGGGGCGAGGTGCGAGATAGAGTTCAAGAGGGACCCATACCCGGTGACGTACAACGACGAGAAGGCGGCAGAGAGGGTAACGGTGGTCCTGAGGAGGATAAAGGGCACCAGGACCAGGCGTATGGACCAGAGGCTGGGAGCGGAGGACGTGTCCAGGTTCCTCCTGAAGGCGCCCGGTGTCTTCTACTATCTGGGGACGAACAACCCGTCCAAGGGGTGCGTCGCACCGAACCACAGCTCGAGGTTCAAGGTCGACGAAGACGTCCTGAAGTATGGTTCTGTCTCTCTTGCGGCGGTCGCGCTCGAGTTCGCCACTGGAAGATAGTACCCATAGTGATATCTCCGGTCGTGAGGAGGAGTCCCGGGGAGTCTAATGGTGAATAACGGCGAGGAGACGATGGTACAACCGGTAAATCGGGGTTTACCAAGGCAGGTAAAGCTATCGTAGTAAGTTTCAGATGACTACTAAGTATAAATATGTGTTCAGCATCAAAAAATTTGGTCATTTCAATTGCAAACAACAGCAAGGGACATGGCGAGACAAAGGGTTCAACGGGCGCTCGACAAGTGTCCTAGATGTGGAAAAGGTCCGATGGTTCTTGATTCCCAGAGTGGGGAGTTAATCTGCAGCAACTGCGGGTACGTGGTGAAGGAGAAGATCGAGGATACAGGGCCCGAGTGGAGGTCCTCCTCCAAGGATGAGGGCAAGGACGAGAGCAGGGCGGGCCTTCCTACCTCGATAGCGTCGCACGACATGGGCCTCTCGACGATAATCGGGTCGGGGAACAGGGACTCGACCGGCAGGCCGCTCTCTGGCTCGATGAGGACGGCGGTCGATCGGCTCAGGACGTGGGACAGGAGGAGCCAGATGCACGAGTCGGCCGACAGGAACATGGGCAAGGCGTTCGTCCAGCTCCGCACCTTCGCAGACAAGCTCTCGCTCCCCGAGGAGATAGTGGAACGAGCGGCCTACGTCTACCGGAAGGCGCTCGAGAGGGGACTCATACGGGGAAGGTCGATCACGGAGATGATCGCAGCATCGCTCTATGCGGCGTGCAGGGACAGCGAGATCCCGAGGACGCTGAAGGACGTGGCCAAGGTCGCGAACATCAACAGGAAGGACCTTGCGAGGTCGTACAGGCTGCTGATCAGGGAGATGGACATCAAGATGCCCGTGCCCGACCCGGCGAAATCGGTCGCCAAGATAGCCTCCAGGGTAGAGGCCGGAGAGAAGACGAGGAGGCGGGCGCTCGAGATACTGGCAAAGGCTAGGCAGCTCGGCGTCGCAGCGGGCAAAGACCCGGTCGGCCTGGCAGCGTCGGCGCTCTATGTGGCCAGCACGCTCTCGGGGGAGGACAAGACCCAGAGGGACATCGCGCAGGCGGCGGGCGTGACCGAGGTCACGATAAGGAACAGGTACAAGAACCTCAGGACCGCGCTCGGGATCTGAGCGAACGAGCGAGCGACCGAGCCTCTACCCTTAAGACGTTCCGCCAGGCCCCAGCGAACATGGACGGATTGTCCGAGCTGCTCGAGCTCGTAACAGGCAAGGGAAGGAGGGTCTACGTGGCCGAGAAGCCGATCGACCTCAGAGACCTCCAGACCTCGAACACGATCTACATACTGCAGCTTCCCGACGGTTCCACAGCGGCGGGCGGAAGAGGCGGGGGGTTCGGGGAGAGGAGGATCGTCAGGCTCTACCACTTTGAGTACGGGGGCGGGACCTGCAGGAAGGTGGCGGAGGTCGAGGACGACGGCAAGCTGGACAACCTCGACCTGCCGTACCACGCGACGGCAATGCCCATCCTCGACAGGGAAGGCAAGGAGAAGCTGATCTCCGGGGTGATCGACCCGTCCTTCGTCGCCTCGTACAGACAGGCCCTCGAATAGGCCCGGCCGACTCCTCGGGGATGGGAATCAACCAACCAACGAGGTCGGATTGCCTCTGCCCGCTCGAAACCTGGGAGCTGCCAATCGCACCTGCCGTGCCGAAGAGTTGACGGAGCCGATGCCCGACAGGCTTTTTTAAATAACGAATGGGCGGCCCCACGTAGCCGTGAAGGTACTCGTCACCGGCGCATCGGGTTTTGTAGCGCAGCACGTCATAACATACCTCTCGGCACACGGTTACGAATCCGTGCCCACCGACGTCTCTGGAGGCAAGAACGCGGGGAGCGTGACGGACAGGTCCTTCGTCTTCGACGAGCTCGGTAGGCTGGACTTCGAGGCGGTCGTGCACCTTGCAGGGATCGCGGACCTCCCCAAGACCATGGAGAACCCCTACAGGGCGTTCGAGGTCAACAGCTACGGCACGCTGAACGTGCTAGAGCTGGCCCTGCGAAAGAACGTCAAGCGGTTCGTGTACGCTAGCTCGGCCAATGTCTATGGCGCCCCGAGGAGCAATCCCGTGAACGAGGAGGCGGCGTTCCATCCCCGCGTCCCGTACGACTTCTCCAAGGTGGCCGGCGAGTCCTTCGTCATGGGCTATCACACGGCCAAGGGGCTCCCCGTCTCGATAACCAGGGCGTGGCTCCTGTTCGGGGAGCACGACGCACCCAACAGGGCCGTCCCGCGCTTCGTCACGGCGTGCCTCCGCGGCGAGCCGGTCAAGCTCTTCAACTCCGGGAGGGACACCACAGCTCCTTCCCACGCGGAGAACTACGGCAGGCTCATCTCGAGGTTGATCGAGTGCGACTCGGCAGTGGGGCAGGCGTTCAACTTCGGAGGCGAGAGGACGCTAACGATAAGAGAGCTGGCCGAGCTGATAAAGCGGCTGACGGGCTCCAAGTCAGAGCTGAAGATGCTCCCGCCCAGGAGCAAGTCAGAGTCGGAGCCCCAGGTGAGCTATCCGTCGACCGAGAAGATGAAGAGGCTGCTTGACTACGAGTACGAGCTCGACCTCGAGACGGGACTGCGGAGGACCGCCGAGTGGCTGAAGTCTAACTCGTGAGGGTAAGCTCTATCTTAACGTCTTCCGGTATCCGGAGCTTCGTTATCTGCTTCATCGTCCGGTCGTCGGGCTCTATGTCCATGATCCTGCGGTGAATCCTCAGCTGCCAGTGGTCGAATGTGTGCGTGCCCTCGCCCGTGGGCGCCTTACGCGTCGAGATCTTCAGCCTCTTCGTCGGCAAGGGTTGAGGTCCCTTGATCTTGACCCCGGTCTTCTCTGTGATGTCCTTGATCTCCTTGGCTAATAGATCCAGCTGCTCAAGGTTGCTACTTGTGAGCTTGATCCGGGCGTACTGGGTCATCGTATGTTCATGAGCCGCTTCCCACGTGTATATTTAGACGTTTAGTCAGGCCCGGTCCTGCTGCGGCTTTGGGTGGTTTGCGGAAACCGAGCTTGGATAGTCGGAGAGAAGGAGGCTGGTCAACACCTCTTCGGAGCTGCTGCGCAGGCTCCTCGGCGGATCGCGCTTGAACGAAACCTACTCTCATCCCTCCGTTTGCGGTGCGATGATGCCAACAGGATTGCATCGAGAGAAGCCGAAGATCAGGGGTTACGCATCAATTATCGGGGCGAGCCCAGGAGCGGACAGGACCGGTCCGCAATGGTATTTATCAGGGAAGAGCCGACGCAAGTCGGATGATAGACCTCTCGGACAAGAAGCTTTTCCTGTTCGACCTAGATGGGGTCCTCCTCAAGGGGAAGGAGAACCCGATAAAGATCGGCGGGACTCGGGTCTTCGAGAAGATCAGGTCTGAGGGCAAGAGGCTCAGGATAGTCACCAACAATTCCACCGATACGGTCCAGACCGTGCAGAGGCGGCTGAACGCCCGTGGGATCGCGGTAGAGAAGGACGAGGTCCTGACCAGCGCCAGGCTGACCGCGGAGTACATAGCGAAGACGTACGGGAAGGCGACCTACTTCCTGGTCGGCGAATCGGGCTTCGCCGAGGAGCTGGACAGCCTGGGTCTGCGGAGGACCTACGGCAAGAAGGCCGACGTCGTCGCCATAGGCCTGGACAAGAGGCTGACGTACAGGAAGCTCGACAGGGCAGTCCAGATAGCCAGGGGAGGCGCCGATATCGTCTCCAACCACTCAGCGAGGCTCTACATGTCCAGGAGCGGGCCGGCCATAGCCGTTGGGCCGATACTGAAGGCCATAGAGTACGGCGCCAGCAAGAGGGGTTTCGCGGTCGGCAAGCCCTCGTCGCTCATGTTCGAGATCGCGATGGAGAGGGCAGGGTGCGGGAGGCGAGAAACTGTGATGATCGGAGACCAGGAGGACACAGATATCGAGGGCGCGCGCAAGGCGGGGATCGAGTCCATCCTGGTCCTCACCGGCGTTTACGACGGGAAGACAAGGACGAGGGCGACGGCCGTGGTCAACAGCGTCGACGACCTGGCCGATCTCATCTGACGAAGTCAGTCCATAGACGTTCAGATTACGTGAATCCGGAATCCATAGAGATGACTTTCGCCTTCACAGCGCCTATTAACCGCGGGTCAGCCTTTTTTTGAGATAATCACTTGATTTCTTGTGTTTTTGGGGTCTGCTGGCTTTGAGAAATGACAACCCGTCTGGAATCGCCCAGATAATACTCCTATCCTTCCTCATGGCTGGTATCTTGCTCGGTTCCTTTGCGCCACGTGCAGAGGCACTGAGTTTGCCTTGGACACCGACGACGAGCTACCCACTGTATGTGGCTTCGCAGAGCTGCGTGGCAAGCTCGGGATACGCATACTGTGTTGGCGGATATACCGACAGCCCTATTGACGCAGTCTACTATGCCCCTCTCTCTTCGGCTGGCGTAGGCGCGTGGACCCAGACGACGAGCTATCCATTGGATGTGTCTACGCAGAGCTGCGTAGCCGACTCTGGATACGTATACTGCATCGGCGGTGGAAATGGCATAGGTACTGACACAGTCTACTACGCTCCACTCTCTTCGGCTGGCGTAGGCGCGTGGACCCAGACGACGAGCTAGCCAGTGG
>JAPCJS010000167.1 GCA_027886825.1 Nitrososphaerota archaeon | reverse complement strand
TTCGGCGGCTACCGCACGACCGTCGAGATAACGGAGAAGGGACTTGCAGCATACAATGAACTGCTGCACGCGTTGAGCAGCTTCAAGCAGGCAGTGTGATTGCTTGGCACATAGGCTGGATTGATGGAAAGCCGATAGGGGCAGGAATCGTAAAGGCTATCAAGTAAATTATTCTTACCAAGTAAAGTCTGAGCTACCCAACTAAGCAGTACCCCTCCGCAACCTCGAGAACAAGTAAAGAGCATCTCAGTTGACACGAGCACCAAAGTTCGATCGTAGCAAAGAATAGAATCTTCTGAGCTAAAGACTCTGCCGAAGGGCAAAAGCTTCCTTGGTCTTTAGCTCGGTTCCATTGTGGCTGGACGCGGTCGCGTATGCGTACATAGTCTCAGCCATCGCATGCTCTCTTGTCATCGTCTATGATGTTCTCGTTCGCGGACACAGACAGACGATGTCGATAATGGAATATGTGTGGCCGATTACCTCCCTGTACCTTAACCTGTTCGGCCTCTGGGCTTACTGGAAGATGGGAAGGCCTGATTCCATGCGGCATTCTCAGATGTCGATGGAGAATATGCAAGGCATGGAGATGAAGCCTATGGAGGCTGGGCAGATGCATCGCATGCAAAAACGGTTCTGGGAGAGCGTGTTTGTGTCTGCCACGCACTGCGGTGCTGGCTGCGAGATTGGCGACTTCGTAGGCGAATGGCTCGTGTTCCTGCTCATCTCAGGCGTTGTGGTTGCGGGATCGTTACTTTTGACCGAGTATGCGGTAGACTTTGTGTTCGCTTATACGTTTGGCATCCTGTTCCAATACATTCCTATCCGGCAGGCAAAAACCGAGATGCCCCGAGTAGAAGCTTGGAAGGACGCGATAAAGGCTGAGAGCCTATCGATAATAGCATTTGAAGTCGGTTTGTTCGGCTGGATGGCTTTCTTCAACCTCGCCTTGTTCGGAAGCAACGTGATAAATCCCAGTATGCCAGTCTATTGGTTCATGATGCAGATCGGCATGCTCCTTGGCCACTTCACTAGCTACCCAGCAAATTGGTTCCTTGTGAAATGGGGCATAAAGGCTGGCATGTAAAGACCGGGTCCAGACTAACCCATCCAGAAGTTCATGCGCAATTTTTCGCCTAATGAACATCCATTGATTGATGGAAGCTGATAGAGCGGCAATCGAGGTCTAATACCCCAGCTTCACTGCTCAGAACGTGGAGAACCGGAACGCTCTCGCCGCCGTCATTGTCGTCCAGTTCATCTGCGCCATAAACTGGTACGCGTTCTCTTCGGTCTTCTTCCTTATCGCCTCTGACCTCCACCAGAACGTCTCCGGGCTCGGCCTGATCACGACGACCTTCGTCGTTGGGGTGGCTGTCTTCCAGTTCCCGGCAGGGCTGATCGCGGCAAAGTACGGCCCCAGGAAGGCCCTCATCCTCGGCACGCTCCTCATCGCGGTATCGTCCATCCTGATCGGCCTGGTGGACCAGGTCATCCTCCTGACGGTGCTCAGGTTCGTCGAGGGCGTCGGGGAGGCCTTCATCTTCGGACCTGGCGTCATCCTCGTCACGCGTTACTTCAAGAAGGGGTCCGAGGGGCTCGGGATCGGGTTCTACAGCGGGTCCTTCGACCTCGGCGGGGTCATCGGCATCTCAGGCTGGGCGGTACTAGGCGGCGCGGTCGGGTGGAGGATGAGCATGGTCACGGGGGGCGTGATCGCGCTGGCGGCGTGCGTGCTCCTGGTCCTGCTGGTCCCGAAGGATCCCAGTAGCGGGGTCTTCACCGTAAGGCTCTCGGAGCTGAAGGCCGTCATCCTGAACAAATGGCTGCTGATATTGAGCGCAGGCCTCATCACCGAGCAGATCTGCTTCAGCACCAACCTCTACTTCATGGTCTACTACCTGGAGGAGAGCCTGCGGGTCGCCGCCGGTGTCGCTGGGGCGATAGGAGGGCTCACGGTGGTGGTGTCCATCCTCGCCTCGCCCCTGGCGGGGAGGGCCTTCGACAGGAATCCGAGCCCGAAGATAACGTTCATCGTTCTCTGCTTCGCTGCGGCTGGCGGCCTTGCGATAGCCGCCGTACCCTCGGTCTACGCGGCCCTCATCTCAGGGCTGATAGTGGGAGCTACGACCTCGGCCGCTTACATCTTCGGGATAAGCATCGCAAGGACGATCGGAGGAGAGGACACGAGGGAGGAGTACGGGGCGCTGAGGATTTCCTGGATCAACGGCATCGCGTTCCTTGGAGGCATCTGGGCGCCCCTGATCTTCTCTGGGATAGCAGCCGGTCCCGGCTACTCGCTCGCTTGGGCATTCACCGCGATTCTGCTCGTCGTTGTCACTATGCCGGTCTTCCTGCTACGGAGCGAAGCCAGGTCGTCGTCGTAGGAAGAGCGATCATCCGTTGTCACAAGGCAAGGCAAGGCATAAAAGTGGAAAAGTGGAAAAGTAGACAAATACACCATCTCTTTCAGTGAAGAGGTTGAAACGCCTGCCTCCGCTGGAGAAGGATTCCGCTTGGAAGCAGCTCCACGATCCCGATGACTGGGGCGTCGCCGACGCTTCTGAATGGATCGACGAGGTCCTCTACGGATAGACCGGCAGAGGCGGATAGGAAACATGCTTCAAACGAATGATTTCGAGGAAAAACTTTCACGAATCATCGAAGCGGTCAAGGTAAGCCTTTAACCCCCTTTTTCGCCCTTGGCAGCATCGATGCCCTTCTCGGCCGATTCTTCTTGGGAGCGAACCAGGCGGCTCACTGCGTTTCCCGCTCACCTCGACGATTACTACAGGGGCATCCTCAGCGAGTACGAGCTGACCTTCAACACTGCGGAGAAGGCGAAGGCGAAGGGCCTCGACGCCAACGAGTTCGTGGAATCGAAGGCGGTATTCGACTTGGCGGACAGGGTAAACCAGATGCTAGGTCTGACCCAGTTCGAGGGCCTGGCCGACAGGCTTCGCGAGCTCCTGAGATCTACCACGAAAGAACGGGCAACCCTGACCATCGCGGAGGAGATCGCGCTGGGCAAGTTCGGGCCGATGAAGATCGAACAGGCGCTGGACCACGCCGTGCGCGCAGGCCTGGCCGTGATCACCGACGGGGTCACGGTGGCCCCCATACAGGGGATATACTCGGTATCGATAAAGAAGAACGATGACAACAGCGAATACGCGTCGATCTCGTACGCAGGCCCGATGCGCTCCGCCGGAGGGACCGAGGCCGCACTATCCGTACTGATCGGAGACGTCGTGGCGAAGAAACTGGGGCTCTCTCCCTACAAGGCGCGTGAAGAGGAGATCGGCCGTTACATCGAAGAGCTCCGGGTGTATGAGCGGGAGGTCGGCAACTTCCAGTACCGTGTGACCGACGCCGATATCAGGACGGCGATATCGAACCTCCCAGTGGAGATCGACGGCGTCGAGACCGACCCGGTCGAGGTCGTCGTACACCGGAACCTGAAGAGGGTGAGCACCGACAGGGTCCGGGGCGGTGCTCTCAGGGTCCTCAACGACGGCATAATCGGACGCGCTCACAAGATATCCAAGGTCCTCAACCAGCTGGAGATCCCAGGCTGGGAATGGCTATCCCTGATCAAGGGGGCAAAGCAGGAGTCCACAAACGAGACCGAGAAGGCGGGCGCACACTTCGAGGAGGTGATCTCCGGCCGCGCCGTCCTCTCTTCCCACAACGCCAAGGGAGGTTTCAGGATCAGATACGGAAGGTCCATCAACACCGGCCTGTCCACCCTGGGCATCCACCCTGTGCTCGCCACGCTGCTAGACGACGCGGTCGTAGCTGGCACACAGGTGAAGGTGGACACGCCAGGAAAATCGGCCACCATCGCCTTCGTGGACTCGATCGAGGGGCCGACCGTGGTGATGCGCGACGGCTCTGTCCGGAAGATAAACACGGTGAAGGAGGCCGAGGCCCTGCACGACAGCGTAGTCCGCATAATCGACCTCGGGGATGCGCTGATCAGCTTCGGGGATTTCCTGGAGAACAACAAGACCATCCAGCCTTCGCCCTACGTGCAGGAGTGGTGGCTGCAGGACCTCGCGCAGGCGCTCCTCAAGCATGAGA
Organism: Nitrososphaerota archaeon; assembly: GCA_027886825.1. GTDB lineage: Archaea > Thermoproteota > Nitrososphaeria > Nitrososphaerales > Gagatemarchaeaceae > Gagatemarchaeum. Next base: position 1,213 of record JAPCJS010000167.1, on the reverse strand, counting down.
ACGCCATTGGCGACGTCATTCAGGAGGAGAGGCTGGCCGAGATTCGAGACGGGGGCCTTCCGACCGCCGCGGAGGCCTTCAAGATAGCCGAAGGCTTGGACGTACCGATAAATCCACTCTACAACCCTCGCTTCGATAGGCTCTCGATCCCTGACCTCATCGCTCTGAGGTCCTGTATGAGCCCTGCCGGCCGCGATATACAGGTCGAGATCACATCACAACATACGGAATCACTGCTCCAGAGTCTGCTGGTACCCTACAGACGCCAGGAGGAATCTGCGATCATAGAGGGAGAGACGGCCCTGGTGCTGACAAGGCTGCTCAGAATCGGCGAAACGCTTGATCCAGCGGCGCAGTATGCAGACACGCTGGAGATGGTCACCAAGATCTCGGGGATCAGGGTAACGAGGCAGACGACTGCCACGATCGGAATGCGGGTCGGACGGCCCGAGAAGGCCATGCTGAGGCACCTGAAACCACCCGTTCACGTCCTCTTCCCGGTCGGCACCGGAGGCGGCAACACAAGAGACCTGCTCGTGGCGTCCAGACAGGGAGTTGTGGCGATCGATGTGGTGAACATAATCTGCCCATCGTGCGGGCAGAGGAAGCTCTCCAGCAAGTGCCAGGAGTGCAGCGAAGCCACGATCAGGTTCCTCAGCTGTCCCAGGTGCGGCCAGGTCCTGAAGCAGGAGAGGAACTGCCCGAACTGCAAGGTGGACGGCGTCAGGCACTCGAGCTACGGCTATGATCTCAAGTTCGGGATGGAACGCGCGCTGAAGAGGGTGCCCGGCCTGGGTCCGAAACCCATCAAAGCGGTACGTGGGCTCTCGAGCGAATCGAAGTTCTGTGAGCTCATCGAGAAGGGAGCGCTCCGAAGCAAACACGACATCTATGTCTACAAGGACGGGACGACCAGGATAGACCTCACGAATGCCACGCTGACGCATTTCCGTCCGCGCGACGTCCACGTTGACATCGAGAAGCTGAGGTCCCTCGGTTACACCAAAGACATCCATCAGGCACCCCTTACCACGGTCGACCAGATCCTCGAGCTCATGCCCCAGGACATCATCATCCCGGAGAACATAGCCGTCGACCTCGTGAGGATCGCGAAGTTCGCCGACGAAGAGCTGGAGACCATCTACAACCTCGAGAGGATCTACAACGTGAACGGGGTGGCCGACCTTCTCGGCAAGATCGCGCTCGGCCTGGC
>JAPCJS010000086.1 GCA_027886825.1 Nitrososphaerota archaeon | reverse complement strand
TTCCTTCTGATGATTGGCGCTGGAGCTAAAGATCTTCAGGGTCGAAATCGCATCTGTCAAATTATCATGAAAAGAATCACATGATAGCCAAGCACGTGTGGCGACCCGGACAAATGCAGCCGATATCGACCAGCAGGAAAGTCCATTCTGCGAAGGTGGCATGGAAGACCAAACAAAAGAGTTTGAGCAGTCAGTCGAAACAACAGACACTGAAGCCTCCTAGAAAGGAGACCAGAGATCCTGCCTTCCTACTGAAGGGCCCGGGCGACCGGTTGGCTGGGGTCGCACGAGAGATTGGGAGAATCCCTTTGATGGCTGGGGATTTCCCCCTCATCTGTGACGCGGTCATCAGGCGGATACGGTGCGTGTCTGATCTCTCTTTCGGGAACGTCGTCTGTTCAGGAGGAGGGCACTAACCGCGGCGCCGGCCAGCAGGAGGCCGCCCACTCCAAGCGAAGTCAGTGATGGACCCCCACTTTGGGTCAAACCAGTACCTCTCGAGGTCGAACACGTTACTGCCAGTGCTGGGCTACCTTGAACACAAAACGTTCCCGTGGCGACCACAGTCGCCACGGTCGAATTTAGGGGGGTTGTTGTTATGACGGTAGAAGTCGTGGTGCTCATGGCGGGAGTCGAAGTGATCGTCGTGGTATTCACGGCGGGAGTCGAAGTGACCGTCGACGTCAAGGTCTGAGTGGTTGTCACAGTCACGGTCGTGACCAAGGCCTGAACCGCGTCAGCGACTATGGCATACGCACCGTTGTTCGAGTACTTGACGGCTAGGGGAGATGAGCTTATCGTCGATGTCGAGATCGCATACTCTACTGCAGCACCTATGCCCGAGTTTGTCGTGCCGGTCATCGTGCACTTGTAGGTCGAGCAGGCTCCGTTCGTCCCAGTTGCCCATGCGCCGCTGCCCCCTGCCTCTGCCACTAGTCCGAACACAAAATCGTAGGCGTTGTTCGTCGAGGCCGTGCAGCTGACCGCGTTAGTCCCCGCTGCTCCCGTGGTCGCGCTCGCCCTACATGGCAACGCTGCGCCGTCGAAAGGTGAAGCGGTGTTAGCCCCACTTATCGCGAAGACAACGCAGCTGACCCTGCCACTGGCGGTGCAGCTGAAGCTCTGTGAGGAGAGGGTGCCGGATGCCCTGCAGTAGTCCTCCCGGATTACAGGTATGTTCATGCCCGATGCCGAATAAATCGCCCTGTTCGCAAGACCCGTACATCCCGTTGGGACGGTTGGAGGGCTCGTGATCTGACCCTGAGTGGTGCCGGTGAATATTATCACGATATCAGCGGAGCTGGAGGTCGTCAGAGAGACCGTGCAGCTTACCCCGCTGCCATTGCTGCATCCAGCGCTACCGTCGAGCCCTGTGGCGGCCGCATTTGCAACAGGGATCGAGGGACTGACAAGCACAAGAGCCGCGGCAAACAGCAGCGTGAAGACAAGGACGAAGGTTACGCCGGTTGCTTTTCTGATGCCTGGGGGTCGCGCATCTGGCGCGGCACGGATGGAGCTAGTTCCCGGCTGAGAAGATTGGAAAATCATCGAGATTGACCGCTATGAACTTTTCGGCGACAGCACATGCTAGAGAACACGATGGTGAAGATAACGCCCGACTATATAGGTGTTCGAATACACATGAATTCTTATCTATCAACCTATGTAACATCTTAAAAGAGGTCTTTGCCGAGCGGAAACGGTGAGATCACGCTCTTCTGTTGTCTCACAGAGGGTGCGGTCTCAATATTTTCCACTTGAAGACCTTTCTCCATGCTAAAATACCGGCTCTTGCATCCCTAGACCTTGACTTCGGATTCCTCCGGGGAAGAGACAAGGGGGAGAATTACGAGCGCCGGGGCAGGAAATAAAAAGGTCAATATACATCTTCACGACCGCTCACCTGTGCCCAAGTATATTTTTGTCACCGGAGGCGTCATGTCTGGCCTGGGCAAGGGCATCACGACCTCGTCCCTCGCGAAGCTCCTCCAGCTTTCCGGTCTCAAGGTGACGTGCATGAAGGTCGATCCATACCTCAACTTCGATGCGGGCACGATGAACCCCATAGCGCACGGAGAGGTCTTCGTGACCGACGACGGAGGGGAGACGGACATGGACATCGGGACCTACGAGAGGTTCCTGAACAAGGACCTGGCCAAGGAGAACAATATCACCACAGGACAGGTCTACAGGAAGGTGATAGAGGACGAGAGGAAGGGGAAGTATCTCGGCAAGTGCGTGCAGATCATACCCCACGTCACCGATGAGATCAAGCGGAGGATCAGGGAGGAAGCGGGGAAGACCAACGCGCAGGTCGTCGTCGTCGAGTGCGGTGGGACCGTGGGAGATATCGAGAGCCAGCCGTTCATAGAAGCATTCAGGCAGATGAGACTGGAGGACGGGATCAGGAGCACCTACTTCATCCACGTGACCCTGGCGCCCCAGATCGACGCGGTGGGCGAGATGAAGACAAAGCCGACGCAGCACAGCGTGCAGGAGCTCCGCCGCATCGGTATCCAGCCAGACCTCATCATAGTCAGGGGGAACAAGGCGCTTCCGAGAGAGGCTAGGGAGAAGATCGCTCTCTTCACCAGCGTCCCCATGGACAGCGTGATCTCGAACCCGGACGTCGGCACGATCTATCAGGTCCCCCAGGTCCTCCACGACGAGGGCATACTGAGGCCTGTTACAGCCCACCTCGGGATCAAGGCGAAGAAGACTGACCTCACCGGTTGGAAGCGCGTCGCGTCCAGGTTTACCGAGTTCGAGAGGACCGTCACCATAGGACTGGTGGGCAAGTACGTGACGCTCACCGACAGCTATGTAAGCGTCAATCAGGCCCTGCACCACGCGGCCGCAGCCAACAACGTCGGCGTTGCGATCCGATGGATCGAGTCGGAAGAGTTCGAGGGAGACACCTCGAGGCTCAAGATGCTGGAGTCGGTCGACGGGATAGTGCTGCCCCAGGGATACGGGAAGCGGGGGACGGAAGGGAAGATCGCAGCCGCAAACTACGCGAGGGAGAATGGGGTCCCGATGCTGGGTCTCTGCTTTGGGTTCCAGCTCTCGATAGTCTCGTTCGCAAGGAACGTGCTAGGTCTCAAGAGCGCAAACTCGACCGAGATCGACCCTCAGACCTCCGATCCGGTCATCGACCTCCTCCCGGAGCAGAGGAAGGTCTCGGATCTGGGTGGCACGATGAGGCTCGGAGGCCACGACATCTCGATACTGAAGCCCAGCCTCGCGTTCGAGATCTACGGCAGGAAGACGATAAGGGGGAGGCACCGACACAGGTTCGAGCTCAACCAGAGCTACGCGCAGAGGTTCGAGGATAGCGGGATGCACTTCTCCGCGTTCAGCGACGGAGGCAGGAGGGCCGAGATACTCGAGCTCAAGGGCCATCCCTTCTACATGGGCACCCAGTTCCACCCCGAGTACCTCAGCAGGCCCGAGGTCCCGGAGCCGATATTCGTCGCCTTCATGAAGGCGGCACTGGCGAACGCTGAACGGGGCGACAAAGAGAAGATCAGGGTAACGGCCTAGGGCTGCGCGGCGTAGGCAAGGGCGACCTTCAGCCCGAGATGGACCACCTTGACTGCATCGTGGGCGAACAGATAGAGACCGGGTTCAAGCCCGGGAGCACCGGGATCGATGACGCCCACCACAGGACCGGTCGCCCGCTTGAGGGCGGCCCTCAGGGGACCGATCATCTCGGAGTCTCTCTTCACGCTGGCTTCGTCGAGCAGCAGTGGACGTATCTTCATCTTGATCAGGGACCGGCGCACCTTCTGATCATACCTGACGTTCATCGCTGCCCTGATGGATCGATCATAGGACATCAACGCGAGGAGCACGTTGGCCACGTGGGTGGACGCGCCGTACTCCGGCCTCATGAACGAGCGGACCGTCCCCCTGACCTTGACGATCCTCCCGGGGACGGCAACTATCTCCTGGACCGAGGAGGCGCCCTCGGGGGCATAGGCGATATTGACCGAGACCTCCGGCATTATCCGCACGAACGTGGAGGAGGCTTCGACCATCCTGACCGCTTCTGCCACATGTTCTATGACGTCCCCGGAATGTGTCTCATGTCCTCCGAATGTCTTGATGCAGACCTCGCACTGTGCGAGCTGGGGGTACAGGGAGCGATGGGCATGGCACATGGCACCTCTCCCCAGGGCATCGGACCAGAGCGAGTAGAGTGTGCTGACGGCGTAGACGGGGTTCTTCTTGAGGTCCTCGGCCAGCAACGAGGCAAAGAGCAGGCCCTCCTCCTCTGGGATCCCAATGCGTCGCAGCAGTTCTGCAGACCTGCCCTCCGACCTTAGGTAGAGACTTACCGAGGCCTGCGTTACACCGAGGAGGCTCGCTATCCTGCCCTGCGAGAGTCCCTCCTCGCGGAGCCGCTTGGCGACCGCCTCCCTCATGGCGGGCAGGAACGAGTCGACCATCATCTCGCATGGGGGATGCATTGCACAAGTCACTTGTGAAGCGATTTATAAGCATCATCAGGCCGAGCGGTGTCCAGATGTCCGAAGGAAAACCCCCGATAAACCTCAGGATAGCCGTGACAGCGGTCTTCGCATCCCTGATCGCGCTCGGGACGATACTCTCAATCCCAGTCCCCCAACCGCTCTATGAGATCACGTGGGCGCCTGCAATCTACCTCTCGCTCGCGGTCCTCTCTGACAGGTGGACAGCGTTCTCGGCCACCGCAATAGGCGGGTTCATAGGCGAAGCGATCAACCTCTCAATAAAGGGGGGATCGCCGATCTATCCTTTCGGGTTAGTGTGGGCACGCGCTCCCGAGGTGTTCATCGTCGCGTGGGCCGCGGGAAAGGGAAACAAGTGGCTGGCATTCTCCATGGTCGTGGCGACGGTCTTCGAGACCCTGGCTTTCTTCTTTCCAGACTGGCTCTTCTACACCTACGGTCTCTTCAGCTATGGATCCCCGATGAGCGTCGCCCAGGGGTTCACTACCGCGCTCCCGGACCTGTTCACCATGGTGGACGTGGCGTTCATCCCGGTGGCGTTCGGGATCATCTATGCGGCCCGGCCTGCCTTCAGGAGGCTGGGGTTCCAGACAAAACTTCAAGAACCCAAAGAAGCATAGCCGCGACCGTTGGTATCGCCTGTCGACCGTTGACGTAGCCGCCGGCCTCATCAAGCTCCTCAAGGACGAGGAGTGGCACGCCCTGAGGGGGCTCGAGAAGTGCATGATAGGAGGGAGGAGCACCAACTTCGACGCGATAGCGAGGATGAGCGGGCAGCCCGCCGAGAGGACCAGGTTCGCCCTCGACGAGCTGAACAAGAGAAAGCTGATCGGCTTCGCTGGCGAGAACTATGTGGTCTACACCTCCGCGCTCGACCTCCTGGCGCTGAAGCACTACGCGGACAAGGACTACGCCATGGCCCTCGGGAAGCTCATAGCAAAGGGAAAGGAGTCAGACGTCTACGAGGTGCTCTCCCCCAATAGCGAGCTGTTCGCGCTCAAGCTCTTCCGACTTGGCAGGACGAGCTTCAGGGACGTTAAGAGGAAGAGATCGAGGAGCAAGGATGACTCGAACACCTGGGTCACAAGCAACTACAACGCAGCGAGACACGAGTTCGCCGCCCTCCTGAGGCTGAGGAAGCTGACGGAGAACGTGCCGACCGCGGTCGACCAGGACAGGCACACCGTCCTTCTTCAGGAGCTCCCGGGCGTCCGGCTCTCGCAGAGGCCCGAGCTCGATGACGCTGACGGGATACTCTCGGTGATCCTGCGGACGGCCAGGGAGGCCTACACAGTCTCGAAGATGATAAACGGCGATCTCAGCGAGTACAACATCCTCACGGACGGGAGGAGGGTCTGGCTGATCGACTGGCCGCAGTGGGTGGGACCCACGCACCCGAACGCTGCGGAGCTCCTCGGGCGCGACGTGTTCACGGTGCTGCGCTTCTTCCTCAGGGCCTACGGCGTCAAGGTCGATGATGAGCGCGCGCTCCGGTACGTCAGGGGTGAGGTGGAGTCCCTGAAGGTCAGAAGAGCACGATCTTCGACTCGAGGATCAGGTTAGTCACATCGCGTATCCCTGCGAGCGACTCGTCGAGTACCGACTGGACCTCAGGTCTTATCTGGGCGAACGTCCTCCCTTTCTCGATCACGACGGCGGCACTGGCTATCAGTGGCTGGTCGATAGGGCTCCCGATCCTGCTGAGTATCCTCACGTAGGCCTCCCTCACTCCCTTCACCTCCTTCACTATGCGGTCGGCAGCCAGTATCGCGACGGCGTTGAAGAGCTTGCCCGTGTGATTGACAGGGTTCTTACCGGCCGTGGCCTCCATCGAGTACTGCCTCATCGGCGATATGACGCCGTTGACCCTGTTGCCCCTTCCGGTGTTCCCGTCGTCACCCTGCTCCGCGGAGGTTCCGGTCACGGTCAGGTAGTAGCTGCCCCTCTTCGGGTCGTCGCCGCTGTTCAGCCTCAGCGTCGCGTCGAGCGTGCCTTTTGCGAGGAGGTTCTGGACCTCGTTCCTCACGTCTCCGAGGACGCTGTCGTAGTGGCTGGCATCCGGGATCTGTCCGCTCACCATGGCGGCGGCTACCGTGACTGTGAGTTTGTTCTTGACCCTCAGGCCCATGACCTTGACGTCCTCGCCCACCTCGGGATACCTCTTCTTGAACTTGCGAGAGTTCAGCAGCTGCTCGATGTCCAGGACGGTCCTCTCCGTCGGAGAGAGGGGCGCGAACCCGACGCCGACCGAGGTGTCGTTGGCGACGGGCATCTCCTTTGTTCGAAGGAAGACCGATATCAGGTCCGGAGAACCCTGTCTGATCATTGTCTCCATACGCACGTCCTTCTTGGGGTCCAGGAAGCGCATGGTCCCCTTGAGATAGTCGGATATCGCCTCCTTCGATATCTTCTCGACAGGAACCCTCTCCTCCTTGCCGTTGAAGGGGACGACGTCTGTCGCACGCCCGGCGACGAGGATGTAGATCGGGTCGATCACCTTTCCTCCGCCGAAGATGGCCTTGGACTTGCCGCCTACGAGCAGACCCTTGTCGACGTTGTGATGGAAGATGACTCCGAACTTATCGAGATAATACTTTGAGAGCGCGATTGAGACGGACTCGCAGGCCCCGTCTATCAGACTGTCAGGATGACCTATGCCCTTCCGTTCCACAATCTCGACCTCGAGGTCTGAGACGGCGTCTGGGATTGACTCGACGTGTAGGTTTCTTGGCAAGGTTCTTCCCTCTCAGAGCGAAGCTTCGAGCTTGATGTAGAGCACGTTGTTGCCCCTGATGACGACCTTTCCGTAGTTCGCAGAGAGCTTTCCGTTCTCATATTCCTCGGCGTCAGTAAGTATCACGTTCATGTATGGGTCCACGTTTGATACCTTCCCCCTATACTCTATCTCGTTCTTCAGGCGTACCGAGGCAGATTTGCTGATCGATTTCTGAAGAACGCTCAACGGTTTCTTGGAAGACTGCGGTGTTGAGGAGTTCACTTGATGACTTGCATACGCGCCTTCGCGGGGGATAAAAATGTATCTCGTCCGATTCCGGGCAGAATATTCCTATTCCTCTCCTACACCCGGCTCGGGATGAAGGCGACCGTAAGCCCCAGCGCCTGGATCACCACCACAGAGATCAGGGCCCACCCGAACCCGATATCCGTGGCCGGCTTCAGCACCGCCACAAAGAACGCAGCCAGAGCCGCTTCCCCTTACCTTGGGATTCTGATTGATCGTAGAATCAGCGATGGACTGCCTTCATCCGAGGACGAGAAGCAATCCAACATGAACCCGCGATATTCCTCACTTCGGTCTTCACCATCAGACGGTCCGTGTTCGATCTCACGCCGTCGGCCAAGGCCGTGCTAATCGGCCCGTACTTGGTGGGAACCGGTCGTTTGTAGCGTACTCCTGTGGATCTCGGAGGACTTCGATGGTTTCTTGGCTCGACAGGTCCGAACAAAGGAGTGTTTCACCACTCCCCACATGGACCAGACGTAGACCGAGCGTTGAACCGGCCGACCGTTCAGAAAATTTGCCCAATATACATACGAGCTGTGGCCTTGTGGGCATACGCGTCTCGTCCTAACGGTATCGCTACGGCTTCCAGGACGTCTGCAAGATGGTCTTGTATGCGAACCATCGGGAGAGTTTGCGAGGAATATCTGGCCGCAGGTGTACCACTCTAGGGCTATATGTGAGACGTTGTATGACGTTGCAGGCATTCTCTCGTGTTTTTTTCGAGCAGCCTTCCTATCGGGTTGATTAGTGTGCTTAGTTTCATTTGGATCATGCCGAGGTCGCAGTCATGCCAAATGGCATTGTCGCTGTGACTTCCGTTCCATTTTCGGTTCGTAGGCTTACTTCTGGATCCGTTCACCTGGACGGAATCCAAAGGTATTGTAGCATCATGCTCAGAATATACATAATTATATAAGTAGAGAGTTATGTAGAATCGTAGTCAAAAATGAGGGTTGAAGATTGAACAAACAGAACCTGCCTTATTATGGGGCTCTCTTTCTAGGATGGGCTCTCTATGCGTATTTCAGCGCCGTCCGGCAGAGCGTTCTCGTGCTGCTTCTGTTAGTCCCTTACGGCGTGATCTGGTTCGTCGCCCTCTACGGCGGTCTGCGTCTCAGGACCTATGTCAAGACCATCCTCAGGACCCCCGATGGCATCGGCTTCGCCCGGATCGATCTTGGCCTCTTCATCCTGCTCCTGGCGCTGGTATTGCCGGCCGTCCTGGGCTCGATCTCCGGGCTATACACCTCCTCTCCTGGACTCGCCACCTCTCTCACACTTCTCGCCAACTACTCCGACACTATACTCCCGTTCGTCGCATTCGCAATCATCTATGTCGGGACAATGAATCTCACCAAGCTGCTGAAGCGCACCTCTCTTTCGTTTCTGTACAAGTCCCTGTTCCTCATCCCTCTGGTCGTCTTCACGCCACTCTACTTCTGGCTGACTTTTGCTGTCCCGAATGTCACCACGACCTATCACCTACCCGCCGTTCTGATCGTGGGCACGATCCTGGTTCCCAGCCTGTTGGCGTGGGTCTTCGGGATTCTGGCTTCCGTGAACATGGGTTTCTACGGGAGAGAGGTACAGGGGGTCATATACAAGAGGTCGGTCATCCTCCTGGTTCGGGGCGTCTTGGCACTTACGCTCGGGGACATCATCTACCTAGTGTTGACCTCTCTCGGCCCCTACCTGATATTCCTCGGAACGGGAGTATTGCTTGTTCTAGTCTACCTTTTTCTGGGGATCCTAGGGGCGGGGTTCATATTCGTCGCCCGAGGCGCGGAAAGGCTAACAAGGCTTGAAGGAGGGCCGCCCTGAACATTCTATATCAATCAGTCCTACAAATCGCTGATGTCTATCTCGGGCTAGCCTCCGAAAGATTTCTCAGAAGACAGGTGGACCAGCATCTCCACAAAGGCCCAGAAGCACTCGTTCGAAAGGACATTCCAGAACTCGCGGACTGGGTGCGTACTTCCATTGACCCGTCGGTCGCAGATTCGAAGGTCGCCGATGATCTTGGACGGAAATCACTTGCGCTGGCCCAGTGCCACGACTTGATTCGTGCCTGTGTTTGGTGCGCCTCTGGCCTCATGCGTAATGAGAATGCAGCGAGCTAACAACTCGGGACCAGAAACCGCACCATAGAGGGGCGAGAAGGAAGCCTGAAACAGAACACCCCAAGATAATGCCACGCGGACTCTAACGGCCCGTGATAGTTGCACCTGACTCTCCGAAAGGCAGTTGGCTTTCATCATCTAACCCATTCTGACCTGTAGACATCTTCGCATCGACGGACCAGGACCCCGTTAGTGTATCCCGAGCAGAACTTCGCCTCGTATGGGCTTTCGGAGATCATCCTGATCACGTACCTCTCTCCATCTCTCTGGTCTCCGACAGGATCGATTACGGCATATCGGGAAACTCGTCCATCAAGCGCTCAAGCCAATCACACAATCGGGCGCATGATAGATCAGGGATCTCGTCACCCTATCTTTCCTCAAGCTGGACGATGAGCATTCCGAAGTCGATGACCCATCTCTGCACCATCGGTTTCTTCGACGCTTGATACAAGTTCTCGACCCTTCGAAGACTGGGCCAGGGAAGGCCGATGAGGTAGCCCCTGATGGAAGACGG
>JAPCJS010000083.1 GCA_027886825.1 Nitrososphaerota archaeon | reverse complement strand
GGCCAATGATGCCATGCGGCATTCTTGGCAAAGGTGAACCCTCTGAACTTATCCCCCTTGATCATGACACTGCGAAGAACCTCAGTATCTGGAGGGATTATTCTGCGGCCTGATCCCCACGTGCGCGGGAGGTTGCGGTCTGTGAAGTTTTAATCGAGGAGGGTGGTGGTGTGAGATGAGCGAGCTGCGTTGAAAGAGGGAGAGAAGAAGGTCAGACCTACGACGATGAGCCTCAGGGAGGCAGTCGAGTTGGACAGCAACCGCCTTAGTTTTTCATCCGGCTCTGAAACACTGGACCGGCTCCTTGGCGGTGGCTTTAGGACGGCGGAGATGGTAGAGGTCTTCGGAGCGAGCGGCACCGGCAAGACACAGCTTGCCATCCAGTCCGCCCTCTCAGCGGCGTCGGAGGGTTTCAGCTGCGCCTACGTGGATTCTGAGGGTCAGTTCAGGCCCGAGAGGCTCTCCTCGATATGCGAGAGCAGGGGGTTCGATCCGGCGAAGATCCTGCCTCTGGTGTACTGCATCCGCGCCGAGAGCAGCAAGCAGCAGCTCGCGGCGATAGCCATGATCAACGAGAACGAGAACCTGAACGATTGCAGGATGGTCATCGTAGACACGGTCTCGAAGAACTTCACGCTTGAGTTCAGCGGGAGCAAGATGATTGTCAGTCGGCAGACCATGCTTGGCACGTATCTGAACAGGCTTGCGCGTGATGCCTACAGGCACGATCGGGCGGTTCTCCTGCTGAACCGGGTGGCGTCGGTGGGTCTTAACGACGGGGCGAGAGAGGTCGGCATCGGTGGCGATACGCTCAGGCACTTTGTCCACAAGTCCCTGCACATGCAGCGACGGGACGAGCGCGTGTACGCCTCGCTCGCCGACGAAGGCGTCCACGACGAGGTCGGGCTCAGGATAACAGGAAGGGGGATAGAGTAATCATCCCTCAAATTGACGCACCGCATATTCATCCCGAACAGCCAGGATGCGAAACAACCCGAACCTTCTCGAGTCCTTGAGACGATCCTAGCCCGGTTGGGATTGGAGAAGACCCAAACCGTGACCCTAGTCATTGAGGATTGATTGTAGCGTTCGTGACCACCTCTGCGCCGCCCCTAATCGGGTTGAAAACAAGCCGGAAGGTCACGATCGCTCAAACCATATAATGCAATTTAGGGGCTGAATTGCGATAGAATTTTAAATAGGGCACCGAAATTCGCCGCGAACATGTCAAGGGTAGAGGACCGAGAGCTTCTGAGGATCTTCGTCGGAGCCATGGCCGACCTGGTCAGTACAACTACCCAGCTCCTAGACGAGCAACTAGCCTCGGTAAGAGGGGTCTCGAGGATAGAATCCAAATTCAAGGAAGCATCGAACAAGACGGAGTTCTGGCAGAGTGTAGAGAAGGACCTCTCACCAACCGACGTGGCGGCTCTCCTGAGCGGGTTGTCTCGCTTGAGTGAGCTCTCTCGAGCCTTTGGCAAGCTGGCCACGCTGAAGGGATCCGAACAGGACAGGGTCGTGAAGGAGTACAGGGATCTGGCGAAGGCCCTGGGCGACCTGAAGACGAAGCTTTCCAAGTGATTCTCCGCTGAGAGGCTCGCCATTGAGCTCGGGTCCCTCTCGCCCCGACCCGATCGGTACACCCGTCGGACGAGTGCCACCCCATCCTCTGAGGATGAAAGGTGTTGCTCACGGTATCGTTGGCCGGTTCTGCCTGATCAACTTCGAGTTCCATCCAGAGGTCTGCCGTCCAATAGCCCAAAACGGTCTTTCGATTCCTCTACCGCCGCGTAAGCATTTAAACTTCAATCACGTAAGCTAGTGTCCTGATGCTTTCTAGTAGCATGCTCAAGGAGGAGGTAGAGGTCATCGTGGATCTCGTGTCACAGAAGAAGACAGAGGACGCGAAGCAGCGGTTGAACCACCTCGTCCCCGAGGTCTCCTCCGAATACGGCAGGGGAGCTATCCTTGCGCTCAACGGTATCATGAACGTGCAGGAGAACAAGAACTCAGAGAGGATGTCCGACTATGAAAAGATCCTACGCGCGGTCGAGCGGATACCAAGGCTGCACACCATCGATGACATGGACAAGGGCTACCTTCAGACCATGTCAAAGTGGGCAAAGAAGAGCAAGGCGGCCGCAAAGGAAAAGGCTGCGTCCAAAGATTCAGCCGATAAGGCGCCCGCAAAAGAAAAGGCAGCGTCTAAAGATTCAGATAGTGCAGCCCCACAGTAAAGAGGAAGATATACATGAAGATGAAGAGAAGGACGAAGCTGCCTATCCCAGCAGTGTACATCTTCGTCAGCTCGTCAGGCTTGAACTGCGGGCCCCAGACCCTCCTCACAAGGTAGTACGAGGCCAGGTAGATCACGACCGCCAGCAACACGCCGCTCTCAAAGTCAGTCCCAAAGAATAGGTCGCAGGCGACGCCCGCTATGGCGCCCAGGCCAGCTCGCAGCCAGAAGATCTTGTCGGTCTTGCTGATTGCCATCGTCTAACCTCCGCTGGGCCCCTGCCACGTCATCGGGATTGCCACCATCGGAATGGGCTACTAAAAGGTTCCACAATCGAAGGCATAGGTTCTAATTCTCTCGTGGATTGGCGGACGAACGAGGAGAACATGGAGAAGGTACAGAGGAGGGTGTCGCTCTCGGGGCTCGAGGTGAGGGTCCTCGTGAAGGAGCTAGGAGCCCTGAAAGGGGGCTACCTGTCCAACATCCACTCACTGGGCGAGGCTCAGATCTTCCGCATAAAGAAGAGCGGGGGCGAGGACACCAGCCTGGTAGTCTCGCCGAAGTACGGCGTCTGGATCACGGAGAAACCAGCCCAGACGGTAACGGACGAGTTCACCACATCGCTGCGCCAGGAGCTCCTCAGGCTGAAGCTCGAGGACGTCTCCCAGTTCGACCTGGACAGGGTCGTCTTCTTCCGGTTCTCGAAGGGCGAAGAGCAGCTCCAGCTCATCCTCGAGCTGATGCCCCCGGGTAACATCATACTCACGGACGCGCGCGGAAGGATCGTGCTCTCGCTCAGGGAATCGAAGGGCCTTCAGAGGAGCATCCTGAGAGGCAGGATCTACGCGCCCCCTCCCCAGAGCCGAGGGTCGCCTGAGAATGCCGACGAGGCCTCCCTGGCCGAGTCGTTCGCGAGGGAGAAGACGGTTGGAAGAGCGCTCGGTCGCGGCCTCTCCCTTCCGAGGAGGTACGTCGACGAGATACTCGCCAGGGCCTCCCTCGCGCAGGATGACCCTACGCCCGTCCCTGCCGAGAAGCTGAGGGAGATCTCCGAGATAGTCAGGACGATCATCGCCGGCCTCGAGTCGCCCAGTCCGAGCCTCGTGAAGAGCGAGGACTCGGTCGAGCTGATGGCGGTCACGCCCACCAGAGGAGAGGTGATGGAGACGGCGACGACGATGAGCCGGCTGGCCGACAAGGTCTTCTCTCCACTGCTCCTGGAGGAGGAGAGCACACCCGAGAGGGAGGACAACCAGCAGGCCAGGGAGTTCGAGGTTACGCTCGAGAGGCTCGAGAAGCAGACGAGCGACCTCACACAGCGCGCTGCGGGCCTCAGAGAGGCGGCTCTGGCGGTGCGCGCTGCGAGCTCTCCGGACGAGCTGGCGGTTGCGCTCGCGAGACCGGCGGTCGACCAGACGCTGCGAGCGGAGCTCAAACCGGAGATATCGGTAGCTGCGATCTCCTCGATGCTCTTCGACGAGGCCAAGGGCGCGGAGGCCGAGATAAGGAGGATCCAGGAGGTCGAAGCTACGCTCAGGTCCCGCCTCCACAGGGCCCAGAAGCTCGCCCCGAAGGCCAAGGTGCTGGTTGTCACGCGGGCGAACAAGGAGTGGTACGAGAAGTTCAGGTGGTTCTTCACGACGGAAGGAAAGCTGGCGGTAGGAGGAAGGGACGCCCAGTCAAACACGATCCTCGTCAAGAAGCACCTCGTCGAGGGGGACGTGGCCTACCACGCCGACCTGTTCGGCTCGCCCTTCTTCATCCTAAAGGGGGGAGCGGAGCAGACTTCCGACGAGGTGCGCCAGGTGGCCCAGGCCACGGTCGCGTTCAGCAGCGCCTGGAAGACGGGGCTCGCCGCTGCGGACGCCTTCTGGGTCACCCCTGACCAGGTCAGCACGACAGCACCGAGCGGGGAGTTCCTCGCCAAAGGGTCCTTCGCGATCCGGGGCAAGAAGAACTTTGCGACGAAGAACCCCGTCGAGGTCGCCGTGGGAGTCGACTCCAAGGGCAGGGTCATGGCCGGGCCCGAGGAGGCGCTGATCAGGCTCTCGCGCGCCCACCTGACCCTCATACCGAGCAGGGAGAAGAGCTCGGACACGGCGAAGAAGGTGCTCTTCGAGCTGAAGAAGCTCTTCGGCGACGAGCTGGCCGCGCCGAACGTGGACGACGTGATGAGGGTGCTGCCCACGGGCGGGGGGAAGATAGTGAGGCGGCGCGAGAACCGCAAACAGGAAGAGAGCGCCCTACCGGAGGACGACGTAAAGGAGAGCGCGCCCTAGCAACGCATCGGCTCGGAAGAAGCTATTAACGAGGCGCTCTCGTCTTCGCCCAACAGATGTCCGATCCCGTCCGAGCGAGCTACCTCTTCTTGCCCTGGTACGCTCCTGAGGTCCTGTACGCCACCTTCTTCATCTGCGGGGTGGTGATGCTGTACGGCCTCTTCCGCCATCTTCAGAACTACGGCATAGGGCCGAGGCAGTTCCTGGTCCTCGTCTCGAAGAACCTCAGCAAGAAGGTCGGAAGGTTCGCAGAGTACGGGCTGGCGCAGAGGAAGGTCCTCGCCGGGGGAGAGGGGGGCGTGATGCACGGTGCCATCTTCTTCGGTTTCCTGATGCTGCTCGCCTACACTTCGCTGGTATTCGTCCAGTCGGACATACTCCCCCTCTTCACGAGCGCGGTCTTCCTACAGGGAGGGTTCTACCTCACCCTCGAGTTCTTTGGCGACGTCCTGGGTCTCGCCTTCGTCGTTGGGCTCGGCATCGCGCTCTACAGGAGGTTCGTCCAGAAGCCGGAGAAGCTCAAGACCGCGTGGGACGACTACGTCGTTCTAGGGCTGCTGGTCTGGATCGGGATCTCCGGGTTCGTCCTCGAGTCGCTCAGGTTCGTCGCGCTTCCCAGCCAGTTCGCGCTCTACTCGCCCGTGGGGAACGCGCTCTCAATCCTGGTGGGGGAGCTCGTCTCGGGGTCCCAGGCGACCATCGTCTATCAGGGCTTCTGGTGGGTCCACATGTTCTCGGTCTTCGGCCTGATCGCGGTGGTCCCCTACACCAAGCTCGTCCACGTCTTCACCTCGGGCGCGAACGTGGCCGTCGCGGAGCAGAAGCCGATGGGGAGGCTGAACACACCCTTCAGCCTGGCCGCGATGATCGAGACGGGAAGCGTCGAGACACCCCCTAACGTCAGGTCCAGCGGTGACTTTCAGCCCCTCCAGCTCCTCGCACTCGACGCCTGCACTAACTGCGGAAGATGCCAGGAGGTCTGCCCGGCCTATGCGGCGGGAAGAGACCTCTCCCCTCGGCTGGTGGTCCAGGACCTAGGAGCAGACATGAGAGCGGGTGCCGGCGACGCACTCTCGAGGGGCACCATCAGGGAGCAGGAGCTCTGGTCCTGCACGACCTGCAACGCGTGCGTCAACGCCTGTCCTGTCCTGATCAACCAGGTGGACTACATCGTGGAGTTCAGACGGACCCTGGTAGCAGAGAACAGGCTCGACCCGATGAAGCGGGCGTTCCTCGAGAACATAGGGAGGAGCAACAACCCGTTTGGGCTGCCCCAGAGCGACCGCCAGACGTGGCTGACGGAGATGGGGGTGCCCACGATCAGGGAGAACCCGGGGGCCGAGTACCTCTACTGGGTCGGATGCCAGGGAAGCTACGACCCCAGAGCCCGGAAGATCACCAGTTCGGTCATCGAAATCATGAAGGCGGCCAATGTGGACTTTGCCGTCCTGGGCAACGAGGAGGTCTGCACGGGGGAGCCCGTCCGGAGGATGGGGGAGGAGGCGAGGTTCCAGGAGCTAGCGCTCAGGAACGTCGAGACCCTGAAGCAGGCAGGGACCAAGAAGGTCGTCGTCCACTGCGCGCACTGCTTCAACACCTTCCTCAACGAGTATCCCGAGCTCGGCGCACGCTTCGAGGTGATCCATCACTCGCAGCTGATATGGGAGCTGACGAAGGCAGGCAGACTGCCGCCCGGGTCCGCGAAGCGGAAGGTGACGTTCCACGACCCCTGCAACCTGGGAAGGATAAACGGCGTCTTCGAGGAGCCGCGCGAGGTCCTCGGCTCGCAGGAGGGGCTGCAGCTGGTCGAGATGAAGCGGAGCAGGGCCAACAGCTTCTGCTGCGGCGGAGGCGGGGCCAACGTCTGGTACCAGGTCCCCGAGAAGAAGAAGATAGGCGTCATCAGGGTGGAGGAGGCGGTCGAGACAGGAGCAGACACCATGGCGGTCGGATGTCCGTTCTGCGTCGCCATGTTCGAGGACGCCGCGAAGACACTCGGCAACGAGACACTGGAGATCAGGGACATCGCCGAGATCGTGGCGGAGGGCCTTCCGAAGGGCTAGGGGGCGAGTCCCCGGGTCAGCGTTGGCAGGATCACGTAGAGGTCGCCCACTATCCCATAGTCGGCCACCTGGAAGATGGGGGCCTGCCTGTCGCTGTTTATCGCGACGATGACCTTCGAGTCCTTTATGCCCGCGACGTGCTGCAGCTGTCCCGAGATGCCTATGGCGACGTAGAGCTTGGGCTTGACGTAGATCCCCGTCAGCCCGATGTGATACTCCTCGCCGAGCCAGCCGAGGTCCGAGGAGAGGGGTCTGGAGGCGCCCAGCACGGCGCCCAGCGCCTTCGCCAGCTTCTCGGCGAGGATCAGGTCCTCCTTCTTCTTGAACCCTCGTCCGACCGCCACGATCCTCTCGGCGTTCTTCAGGTCGACGGACGAGGCAGACTTTGGCCTCACCTCGAGGTACTTTACCCGGGAGCGGAGTCCGCTCACCCTCACCTCCTCGACGGAGGGTGGGGCGCCTGGTTCGGCCTCGGAGCCCCCCGGGGGGACAAGAGCGATGCACGGAAGGACGCAGGCGACGCGCGCCTTGAACCGACCCGCGTATGCCTCCCGCACCCCTGTGAGCTCTTCCTGCTCTATCCTGAGGTCCCGGACGTCGCTCAGGACGCCCATGCCCAGCATGACCGCAAGCTTGGCCGCGACCTGCCGCCCCAGCCTGGTCGCGCCGATCAGGAACGTGGCGGGCCCCTTCGTGGCTACCAGGCCTGCGAGCGCCCCCGCGATGAGCTCATAGTTGCCTCCGATGGGCGTATCTGAGGTCAGAAGGATTACCTGCCCGGGATGGGGCTCGCGCGGCGTGTCGACGATCACCGTGGAGGCCTTCTGTCCTGATCTGCCTGCCAGGGCTGCGGCACCTCCTGCGAGCTCGAGCGAAAGCTCGGGGTCCTCCGAGAAAGAGATGATCTGGCTCATATCACTCCCTCCTTCCGCAGAGCCTCGACTAGCTTCAACGCGCTCTCCTCCGGGTTGCCCTCGAAGATCACTCTCTTCCTGCTCATCGATTGCACCTTGATCTCCACGACGCGCACACCGCCCTGGGGAGCGTCCGGCCCCTTCAGTGACTCCAGCGCAACCTCCTCCATCGGTTTCTTGGATGCCTGCATTATCTGCAGGAGGGTCGCATATCTCGGCGAGTTGATCTCGCTCACCACCGAGACCACGGCGGGCAGAGCGGCTTCCGCCACCTCTTCGTGGCCCTCCAGCGCGATCTCCCCCTTCACGGCGCCGTCGCGGAGCTCGAGCTTGCGGACGAAACCCATGAACGGTAGGTTTAGCCACTCTGCGGTCATGGGTCCCACCAGACCGTGATAGGTATCGGAGGCACCCTCCGAGAGGATCACGAGGTCGACCTGACCGACGTGCTTGATCGCCCGCGAGAGGTAGTAGGAGGTCGCGAGCGCATCGAGCTGCTGCTCAGCCGACCTGACGGCGACGGCCCTGTCGCAGCCCATGGCGAGTGCCTCCTTGATGCTCTTCTTCCAGTCGCCGCTTCCGAGGCTCACGACGGTTACCGTCCCTGTCTTTGCTTCCTTGATCCTTACCGCCTCCTCGACGGCGTTGCGGTCGAAGGTGCTCATCTTTGCCTGGGCGCCAAGCAGCTGGGGCTTCCCGGCGGCGTCGGCCCTGAGCTCGGACTCATCGACCGCATGCTTCACGCAGACGACTAAGTTCATCCGGACCCGGCCACCTCCATCCCTGCGATAAGCATTCTGAGCACCTCGGAAGCACCCTCCCCTATGGTGAGGAGTCGCGCGTCCCTCCAGTGCCGGTGGACCTCGGCATCGGTGTAGCCGTGGCCGCCGAAGATCTGTATCACACGGTCGCAGACGCGAACCGCCATCTCGGTCGAGAGTATCTTTGCCTGCGCCGCCTCCGAGGAGTAGTCCAGACCCAGCTCCCTCAGACGCGAGGCGTAGAGGCAGAGGAGACGCCCAGACGTGATCTCGGTCCGCATGTCCGCCACCTTCTCGCGCGTAATCTGCAGGTCCGCGAGCCTCTGTTTGAAGAGCTCCCTCTGGACACTGTAGGCCAGAGCCTTGCCATAGGCGGTGCGCGCTATCCCGACGCAGATCGACCCCATGATTATCCGGCTCCCGTTGAGCATGGCCTTGGCGTGCTCGAAGGCCTCCCCGTCATCTCCGAGCATGCTCTCTGCGGGGACCCTGCAGTCCTCGAAGCGGACCTCGGCGGTGCGCGAGCCCCTCATCCCGAGCTTCGGGATCTCGTCTCCTACCGTCATGCCCGGCACCGAGCGGTCGACCAGGAATGCGGAGTAGCCCTTCTCGCTCCTGGCGAAGACGAGGTAGACGTCCGCCTCGCCGGCGTTCGTGATGAAGGTCTTGGAGCCATTGATGACATAGTCAGTGCCGAGACCGACTGCGGTCGTTCTCATGGACCTGGCGTCCGAACCAGACGACGGTTCGGTCAGAGCGAAGGCTGCGAGCCTCCTTCCGGAGATCAGGTCGGGAAGGACCGACTCCTTCTGAGACGGGGTGCCGAATCGATGGACGCCGTCGGCCACCGTGTTGTGGATCGCCATACTCATCGCTGTCGGAGCATCGGCCGCCCCCACGAGCTCCATGGCCAGGGCATAGATGCCGAACGGCAACGACATCCCTCCGTGCGAGTCGAAGGGGATCCTGCACAGTCCCTGTCCGAACAGCTTTGTCCGGACCTCGCGGATTCCTCCGCCGTCCGCGTCGAAGCCGGCCGACCCGGCGGCGACCTGGGTCTCCAGAAACGCCGCGAGCGACTCGAGGATCCTGCCATATTCGGAGCGCTCCTGTCCGTAGAAGGTCCTCAGGACATTCTCGTGTTCGGCGTGGAAGAGGCCCATCGAGGAGACATCCCTTATCCCGGGATGGACGGATTAAAGGATTCCAGAGGACCGCAGTCGGTCAGGTCACGCTCGTCGGGATGTCGAGAGATGCGGCGACTGACCGGCTCTCTCTTTCAGCAGGAATCTTGACGGGTAGACCAGAAGATGTACGTCCCGTGGTGTTTCGAACACATGTGGCGAACCCTGATGGGGTCGTTGTCATCCTCAGGTCTCGTCAGGGAGAGGTCGGTGTGTGAAGAGTCAGGGGGATTTATGAAATAGTCCTCACCACAGACTGGGCACGAAACAGGTGCCTGCCAGATATTATATGGAGTTTTACCCATCTTCTTCATGTTTTATCTGAATCACCTCCTATTAGGCGTATCTGTCATCGTGGGATATCAGACCTCTGCCAGCCGTCCCCGCATCGGGACAGGCCAGCGCATCGCAACCCGGAGGTCCTGCGGTTGCGCGTCTCTACCTTATGGGAAGAAGTATGAAGATCACGAGGTCCCAGACGAAGTGACTCGCCACGCTGGATGTGAGGTCCTTCGAGTAGTAGTACGTGAGTCCCCAGACCGAGTCGGCGATGAAGGTGGTTACGACCCAGAGCGGGTTCAAGGTGATTACGTGCAGAAGCGCATCGATGAGCGCGACGAGGAAGACAGATCCAATCCCCATCCTTGGCTCCAGGTGGGTCTGCAGTGCCCCCCTGAAGAAGGACTCGTAGCCCACGGCGTCGAACCCAAGGACAGCCACCTGCGAGTAGAGCGGGTTGGACGGGGATGCGATCAGGGAGTAGATCGAGTTCTCGTTCGAGGTGCTCATCCCCAAAGGATGGAGCGCATTCACGCCCAGGTTGCCCAGGTAGAATATGAGATAGAGCGCGACCGCTGTGACCAGGCCGAACGCGATGGTCGCCACCCCCGGGCGGAAGAGACCTCGATAGCGGGTGAGGAGGTAGGTGACGACGATCATGCACGTCGTGGCCGCGTAGGTGGCCGCGATGAAGTATGCGTGCGGCACGATGAACAGGACTGCCAGCGAGGCCGCGACGACGAAGAGACCCCCGATGAGGAGAGGCGTGCTGACCCTTCGAGTGCTCTCCATCGAGGAACCTCCTTCGCCAGCTACAGGATCAGTGCG
>JAPCJS010000085.1 GCA_027886825.1 Nitrososphaerota archaeon | reverse complement strand
GAAGAAGCCAGATGTCTTGCAAGATCCGAAGACCCAGGGCCGGATGCTCGAGGCCTGCGTGATGGCTGGCGCCGTGGATGGAATCCACGCATCTCAGATACTCTCTGACGATGGCGTTCCGGAACCTACCCATCAGTCGCTCGTCCAGATGCTGCATACCATCGTCGAAGTCGGCCTTACCAACCCTGCAACTCCTGGACACTGATATCTCACCATCAGACTAGGATTCAAACTTCGTCGTCGAGCCCGTGGATGGCTCGACCTCCCCGGCTTTCCTCCTCCTACCAGCCTCACGAAGGAATGGGAAGGCCGATGAGATATCGGTCGAACCACCTCTGCTCTCTCTCAGTCCTGAGAGTATGGCTGAGGCTTCTTTGGTCATCTTCGCATCCGAACCGACCTCATCGGCCAGTGCCAGGACATAACCGATGTCCTTCAGCAGGACATCGATCTTCACTCCCACAGACTCTGCGTCCAGCATCCGCGGGATCAGGTTGTTCCACGTCCAGCTCTGGCCCGTACTGTTCGCTACGATGCTCTGAATGTATTTGAGTTCGATCTTAGCCCTGGAGGCTAGTTCGAGTCCCTCCAGTGCTGCGAGGAGGTTGGCATTGCCTATCATGCCGTTGATTAGTTTGACAGTCTCCCCGGATCCGAGACCTCCTACGTGGTAGATTTTCTTTCCAACGGCCTCAAAAACAGGAAGACACCTTTCAAAGGCGTCGCTCTCGCCGCCGACCATTATTGTCAGGGTTCCGAGCTCTGCTCCTACTCGACCTCCAGAGATCGGGGCATCCAGAACCCTCACGCGTTTGCGCCTTGCAACCCGTCCGATCTTCACGACCGTTGATGGCGGTACGGTGCTCATCTCGACGATGATGGTTCCGGGAGCAGATCCGGCCAGGACGCCGCGCCTTCCGAAGACGACGCTCTCCGAGACCTCCGCTCTCGGTAGACACATCAGCACTATCTCAGACCCCTTCGCTGCTTCCCGCGGAGAGCCCACGGCCACCGCCCCCTGTCTGACCGCCGTCCTCACGTTCGGAGAGTCGATGTGAGCCGAACACACCTTGACCGGAAAACCACTCTTCAGAAGGTTCAGTACCATCGGGGTGCCCATCGTCCCGAGACCGACAAAGCCGATGTTCATCTTGGAGCCGGGAACAGGACAGCCCTTACCTTTCTACTTTTTCTATTCCTACGCTAGCTGTTCAGAACGGGATGGACGTCCCAGGACATCCTTCGCCCTGCTATCAAGAGATGACAACAAGTCAACCACTCATCCGGCGTTGTAAGGGGTTACCAAGTGTGAACTTCGGTTGCAAGATTTCGGTCGATTGAACAGAGATATGCTAAACCCAATAGCAAATTTAAATAGTCAATCCCAGGAAAGCGACGCTACTTGTATCATTCAGAAGACAGTCGCTCAGGTATCTCCCGGGCGATAGTGGCCGTCGTCATAATCGTGATAATTGCGATCGCTGGGGTCGCAGCGTACGAATTCGCAGGTACCTCAAGTTCTTCATCCGGTGCTTCGTCCAGCTCTTCAACGACCTCCTCGATTATCTCGACTACTTCATCGACCTCTTTGACGTCTTTGACCTCACTGACTTCCTCATCGACCTCTTCGGCGGCATCCAACTCGTCTAGCGTCGTCAACGTCGCGTTCAGCGAAGGTGGCGCTTCAGTGGACCCTGCCATCTGTACGGATGACCTGACCTCACTGACCTTCTGCGAAGCCGTGTACCAAGGTCTCGTAGGGATAGGCACGACGACAACCTCTAGCGGCGAAAAGGTTCTCGATATGACAACGAGGGTTCCATTGCTGGCGACCTCCTGGAATGAATCAGCAGACGGAACGGTCTGGACTTTCCATCTGGCCCACAACGTCGCCTTCTCGAACGGCGATCCGTTCAACTCAGCGGCCGTCCTCTACACGGTCAACAGGTGCTTTACCATGGGATTCACCTGCGCCTTCTTCCTTGGGCTTGCGGGAATGGATGCTAACAGCACCAAGGTAATTGACAACTACACTGTCCAGTTTACGGTGAAGCCCGGACCCTTCATGCTCCAGGCGCTGTTCTTCATGCCTATCGTGGACCCGGCCTTCGTCCAGGCAAATGGCGGCGTGGTCGCCGGACAGCCTAACACGTACATGACCACTCATGCGATGGGCACAGGGCCGTTCACCCTTCAGAGCTACGACCCAGCAACCGGCGCGGTCTTCATGAGGAACCCGACCTACTGGGGAACTCCCGCCGCTGCAGCCGAGATCAACGTCAAGGTTGTCGCCAGCGACACCACCAGAGAAGAGCTGCTCCAGACGAATGCGGTTCAGCTCATCAACCTGGTACCTGCAGCGGATGTGACAACGATGCAGCAGGCATCCGGAGTCACGGTCTACCAGAACGTCGGTAACGGAGAGCTGTACCTTGACATGTCCTGGAAGGCGGCACCCTTCAACAATACTCTGGTGAGACAGGCGATCGCGTATGCGATCCCGTATGGCCAGATCCTGCAACAGGCTGAATACGGCTACGCCTCACAGCTTACCTCGGTGGTGCCAAACAACGCATACGGATACAATGGCAGCTTCTGGCAGTACTCTCAGAACATCGCCAAGGCCAAGGCTCTCCTTACCCAGGCTGGATATCCCAGCGGCTTCACGGCTACCCTTCAGATCCAGTCAGGATTCAGTGATCAGGCAAGCGCCGCCACCATAATCCAGTCAGGGCTGGCGCAGATAGGGATTACAGTGACCATTCAGAGCATATCGACCTCGACGTTCTCGACTCTATGGACCTCGGGACAGCTCACCTTCTTCATAACCAAGCTCAACCCGGCCATCAACGACATCAGATACGTAGCCGAAGGCTTCATGACGCCCACAGGGTTCGCGAACTTCGACCACCTCGATAACGCTACCATTACTGCGCTGGCGAACAACATCTACTACGGCCCGGCAAACAACCAGACTGGGTTCAGCTTGTTCCAGAAGGAGATTAATGAAGAGCCAAACTGGGTCCTGCTCTACCAGTATCCCGACCTGACGGGCGGGAACACCCACCTCCATGGGTTCGAGTACTGTAACTTCGAGCTCTTCTTCTTCCAGACCCTGTACACTACCTGACCTCCAGGCAAGAGCAGGGCCTCACCCTGCGCATCGCAGTGTCGCAGCACCTCGTGCGAGATCCTATCCTTCCGCTGACGCACCCGGGTCCTCTCACCGTTACCTTTGAATCGTGCGCGCAAAACGAGTAGGGTGGAGTCCCTTATGACGAACTCTACTGCGCATTCCCCTTGTGATGCCGGCCTCCGAGTCTGACTAGGTCGGGGTTCAGTCGGGCCAGCGAGCCGACGCGGGGCGTCCTCGCAGAGCCCAATAATCACCTTCTTTCGGCTAGCGGGACTTGCGTCTTGGGTCCAGGATGTCCCTTAGACCATCCCCGATGAAGTTGAAGCCCAGCACGGCCGCGATTATCGCGATACCCGGGAAGACCGTCATCCACCAGTCTCCGCGCAGAATGTAATCTGTCCCCTGGAACACCATCAGTCCCCACTCTGCTGTGGGTGGGCTTATGCCCAGGCCGATGAAACTCAACCCTGCCACGATCAGCAGGGCATTTCCTATGTCGAGCGTGGCGAAAACGATCAAACCTGGCTCGATGTTAGGAAGGACGTGCTTTAGCATGATTCTGCTCTCCTTTGCCCCTGCGGCATAGGCGGCCTCGACGTACTGACTCTGTCTGACGACGAGGGTCTCGCCGCGAGCGATCCTGGCAAAGAGGGGCAGCCCGGCTATGCCGACCGCGATCATGCACGCAGT
The DNA here is from genome assembly GCA_027886825.1 of Nitrososphaerota archaeon. Classification (GTDB taxonomy): domain Archaea; phylum Thermoproteota; class Nitrososphaeria; order Nitrososphaerales; family Gagatemarchaeaceae; genus Gagatemarchaeum. The sequence goes on along the minus strand of JAPCJS010000085.1, from coordinate 6,367 downwards.
AGCACCTATGCCCAGCGTTACGACCAGGGCCATCGCAAAGACGATCAGAGGAAAGGCCAGCATGATGTCTATGAGCGCCATGATCACCAGGTCCGATCTCTTTCCTCTGTAGCCGCTCAGAATCCCCACTGGCACTCCTGACACGATCGAGAGGGCCACTGCGACGATCGATACGGTCAGGTCGGGTCTGGCGCCGTAGATTACCCGACTGAAGATGTCCCTGCCGAAGTTATCGGTGCCGAACGGGTGCGCAAGGGTCGGAGGCTGAAGGGCCGCTCCCACGCCGAGGGTCAGGGGTCCGTAGGGCGCGAGTTGTCCGGCAAAGATCGCCGTGAGAATCAGGCCTACGACGATCGCCAAGCCCAGCGTGAACTCCTTCTCCTTCTTCGCAAACGTCGCGAAAGAAGCTAGGCTGCGACCCGAAACCAGCTCGCGGATGTTGATTCTGCTCATCGTCTCATCTATCCTTCCATCTATGATACTTTGATTCTCGGATCCAGGAAGACGTAGATCACGTCGACGGCGAGGTTGATCACCGAGAAAGTCAATGCCGCTACTATCACGAACCCCTCGACTGGCGCATAATCGACGGCTCCAACGGAATCGACGACGTACTTCCCGATACCGGGCCATGAGAATATCGTTTCCACCATGACGGCCCCGCCGAGCAGGTAGGCGAACAGAAGCCCAACGATTGTGGTGATGGGGAGGAGGGCATTCCTGAACGCGTGCTTCCAGATGACCGTGCGTTCTGGGAGCCCCTTTGATCTCGCTGTCATTATGTAATCAGACTGCATCACCTCGAGCATACTCGCTCTCGTCATCCTCAGCAGTATCGCCATGGAACCTACCGCCAGAGTAAAGCCTGGCAAGATCAGGAGCTTGATACTGCTGCTGAGGTCTGGCCAGTTGAATGTAAGCAGGCTGTCGACGACATACGATCCTGTGATCGTCTTGGGCGGGTTCAGGCTGATACTGATCTGACCCAGAGGCGGGGGGAAGATGTGCAACTTGAAATAGAAGAAGAATGAAAGCAACAGACCCAGCCAGAAGAGCGGCATCCCTATTCCCAGGGTCGAGATCACCCTTCCTATCTGGTCCACGACTCCTCCTTTTCTCGTGGCAGAGTACACGCCGAGGGGTATTCCAACGATCACGGTTATCAGCATCGCTGTGACCGCGAGCTCCACAGTCGCCGGAAAGCGACTGATCAGGTCGCTGATGACGGGCTGATCCGTATGCCAAGAAAAGCCAAGATTCCCTTGCAGCAGCTGTCCGATGTAGATGAAGTACTGGTCGTACAGCGGCTTGTTCAGGCCCATCGTCGCCCGAATCGCCGCAAGCTGCTCGGGGGTCGCTTGAACGCCCGCGACTATCCGAGCAGGGTCCCCAGGGACTATCCTGAAGACGAAAAAGATCAGCGTCACGGCCCCCCACAAGACGAAGACCGTGCGAAGGAACCTGTACGTGAGCCACGTGTAAATGTTCAAGATGTTCGACCGCTATGCTCTTCACCGAAGGATGCTGTTAGGATTCTGGACCCGAGATGGGACGCAAACCCTTCGACCTTCGCTCTTTGATGTCGCGCCAAATACGAGACGTCGAAATTCCCCGAAGGCGGATATAAGGTTTCTTTACATCTGCAAGCTTCGGCAAGAGAGCGGTGGACAATACATCGCATTACAAGCCTTATAATATGCAATCAACATCGGAGGGTGCTGAGGAGAGAACCGGTAGAAGTTGCTGGAGCAGAAACGCAAGTCCTATCCTGTCTTGAAGCTGTCCGGAAAGCCGTATGATATCGGCTATCAGCATGGCGATGCTCTAAAGACCCAGGTCCAGGGAAACATAAAGAAAGTCTTCGCTCTCATAGATCAGTACGCCCCAGGCACGACCAGGCCACTAATAATCAGAGCCGCCAGGAAGTTTGTCAAACCTGCACAGCGGTGGAGTCCGGAGCTTGTGGAGGAGATCAGGGGAATCGCCGACGGCGCAGGCGTGACTTTCGATGAGGTCTTCGCACTGAACAGCCTCTCGGAGCTCTCGTTGAACATCGGTGACTTTGACTCGCTTGGCTGCACTTGCTTTTGCGCGCAGGGACCCACGACGAAGGACGGCCAGTTATTCATCGGTCAGAACCAGGACCTCTGGGCTCCCTGGTGCAGAGATTACTTTTCCGTCCTGAAGATCACCCCTTCGGTGGGTCCCAGCATGGCTATCACGACCCTGGCTGGGATGGTCGGGATGGTCGGGCTGAACAGCGAGGGACTTTCAATAGTAGGAAATGGTCTCTCAATCAAGGGCAACCAGATAGGCGTCCCCATCATGCTCTTCATGCGAAGGGCGCTGCAGCAAAGGACGATCGGAGATGTCATCGGCATGCTCACGAAATCGAAGCGGGCAAGCCCGTTCAACTTTCTGGTCGGCGACGCAAATGGGGAGTTCTATGATTTCGAGTTGGCCGCCAAAGACTATGAGTCCTTCTACATAGGAGAAGGGTCGTACGCGCACTCCAACAACTGCTTCTCGCCGAAGCTCAAGGAGCGTGAGACGGTCCAGAAGGGGATATTCTATCCCGATACCGTGGTCAGAGTGAACAGGATGCGAAAGCTGCTCACGACAAACGAGGGCAAGGTCGGTTTCGAGGAGCTCAAAGGGTTCCTGAGCGATCACGTCAACTATCCGCGTTCAATATGCAGGCATCCTGACCCGTCTATTCCTGACGGCGACTGGCAGGACCAGTGGGAAACCACGGCCTCGGTCATCATGGAACCGCGCAGTTCAAGGCTCTGGATCGCCGCTGGAAACCCCTGCGAAGAAGAGTACATACAATACAACTAGCTCACCAGGAGGGACGAGCTGGTCAGCGAACAGCGTTCGCTCGCTCTTCAGGCAGATTGCAGGTATCAGCATGCGGGGTCTTCCTCTGACGCGGGTCCCAACTCTCCGATTCTTCCGGAAAGCACCGAATAGACTTAAAAAAGTGTACTCCGACCCAATCCTACTTTTGGAGCAAACCAGGGCTGGTGGCGATGTGCTGCTGTCTGCAAGGGATCTCACCGTCCAATTCCCATCTCAGCATGGAGCCGTCACAGCGGTTGATGAGGTCAGTTTCGATATCCGGGCGGGCGAGGTCATCAGCCTGGTAGGAGAGAGCGGGTGCGGCAAGAGCACGCTCGGAAGGGCGATAATCGGTCTGTTGCCTAACTCTGCGAAGATTACGGGGAGCCTGACCTACAAGGGAACAGAGCTCGTCGGATTAGATCAGGGCAAGCTCACTCAATACCGAGGCACTGAGATGTCGATGATCTTCCAGGAGCCTATGAGTTCACTCAACCCTGTCTTCAGGATAGGGGACCAGCTCGCCGAAGCCATCCAGATCAGACGGGCACGAAAACGTGACAAACCCGGGAATAGGAGCGTCAAGGAGGAGGTACTCGAGTACCTGGGGCAGGTGAAGATCAATGACCCGGGAAATGTGATCGACAGATACCCGCACGAGCTCAGCGGCGGGATGCGCCAGAGAACAATGATAGCGATGTCACTCGCTCAGAGACCATCCCTCCTAATAGCAGATGAGCCGACAACAGCCCTCGACGTGACTACGCAGGCCCAGATCCTCTCGCTTATGAGCGAACTGACCCGAGAGTACGACATGAGTCTGCTGTTCATTACCCACGACCTCGGAGTCGCTGGGATGATAGCAAGCAGGATCGTCGTCATCTACGCAGGCGAGATCGTTGAGGATTCGCCCGTCGATGGTGTTTTCACGGAGACGCTCCACCCGTATACGAAAGGGCTGATGGCCTCGGCTCCGTCAGCTTTCAAGGGAGGCAAGAGAATCGAGGCGATCAGGGGAAGCATGCCGAACCCCGCTCAGACCATAGTGGGGTGCAAGTTCCACGAACGCTGCCCCTACGTGATGGACCGGTGCGTCAAGACCAAGCCGAGGTTATTGGACCACGGGAAGGATCGCATGGTCAGGTGCTTCCTCTATGACTCGTGAAGAACTTCTTAGGGTCGACGGACTGACCAAAGACTTCGTCACGGAGGGAACGTTCACCTTCGGGAAAGGGAAGGGTGTGAATCGTGCCGTCGATCACGTCTCGTTCGTCCTGGGGCGGTCAGAGACCCTCGGAATCCTCGGCGAAAGCGGCTGCGGAAAGACCACGCTTGCGAGGACGGTACTGCTTCTCACTCCGCCGACCTCTGGTGAGGTTACCCTGCTCGGCAGGAAGCTCACGAGCCTGTCCGAGTCCGACCTCAGAGGCATGCGCCGTCACACAGGACTCGTCTTTCAGGACCCAATATCCTCCCTCAACCCCAGGATGAAGGTCAGAGACATAATCGCGGAGCCTCTCGAGATACACGATTATCCAAAAGACGAGATCGGGGAGCTGGTGAAGAACGCCGCCGATGAGGTGAAACTCTCGGAGCGCGAGCTGGAAAGGTTCCCACATCAGCTCAGCGGCGGGCAGAGGCAGAGGGTCGGGATAGGCCGAGCCATCGTCTCAAGACCTGAGTTCGTGGTCCTGGACGAACCGACAAGCTCACTCGACATCTCCGTACAGGCACAGATCCTGAACCTCCTTCTCGACATGCAGGCCGACCTCAAAATCTCCTTCCTCTTCATCTCACACAACATCAATGTTGTGCGATACATGAGCGATAGGATAGGCGTCATGTATGTCGGACGGATCATCGAGATTGGAGCTGCCACAAGCGTCATGGGGAGACCCATGCATCCCTACACGAGACTGCTGATAGATTCGATTCCATTGTTCTCAAAGAGGGGTGAGTTCCAGGGGCGGACTCCAGCCCGGGCTGATATAGAGGAAAGAGCAGGATGGGTATCTGAGTGTTCTTTCAACAAGAGGTGCCCCTACGCTCAGGACAGGTGTCGGACCGAAGAGCCGCTGCTCAGGGAAGTGGAAGAAGGACATTTCGTGGCCTGTCATTTTGCGCCTTTCACCGAATGATCTCTGTCATGCCCTTCGACTAGCGGCTTGACACATGGCAGGAAACCTGGATTCATTCAGGACGGAGAAGGAGGGTCAGGAAAGGTAATGCGTTCGGTCAGTCGATCCACCGATAATCGAAGGAATCAAAAACTTTCACGACTATTTCAGACGGATGGAAACGGTCAGCACTCGATGAACTGCCTCGTACAGGATTTTCCACATGGTCATGTCTTGCTCTTGCTTGCTTTCAGCTTCTTCGCCTGCCAGACGGCAAGACAGAGGAAGAAGATGGCCGACAGCTTCGCCTCCACGTCGAACGGATACCAGGATGCCGGGTTGCTGCCGGCCTGCACCACGTCCTGGATAACGGCCAGCGGTATGTTCTGGGCATAGGCGAGGACGAACGCGACCGAGGCCAGGATGATCACCCGGGGTGCCTTCGACAGCCTGACCCCCGACCCCTTCATCGACTCTCGTATCATAAGGTACAGGAAGAGGATCGTCAGCGCGTGGATCACGATGTTCATGAAGAGGCGGGGGAGGAACGGGTGGAACCGCGTCACCTCGGGCCAGGTCAGGATAGAGTCAAAGAAGATCGGACGGTCGTCGATGACAGCCCAAAACAGCGCAAGGAATGCGAACAGGAGGGTCCGGTCCTTCCTGAGTGAAAGGATCGCTGAACCGAAGACCAGCGGCAGCACGATGCAGACAAGTAATGTCCTCGCGTCGTACAGATACCTCGCTTCCGCGTAGATTGTGCATGCGACCACGAGCAGGGATACGGCTAGAACGGCCAGGAAGTCGTAGAGCGCGGCTCTGCCTATCAAGGTCGGTCCATCCATCCTGCCATCCGTTCTATGGATAACTGAATCGGGCCACCAGGCTAGATGCCAGATCCCGTGACCGGGCACCATTGAGAGGTTCAGCTCCGGTATCTTCTCGAGAGGACGCCTCACGACGAACTTCCTGTCATCATCGTCGCGTCCGCTCCGATTGGCCTCAGACGATGCCCCAGGACAGAACTATTTTATAGAAGAACCCTCCCTCGAAAACGAGGCATCAAGATCGTGGTAGACCTTACGGTCGCGGTTCCGGTTCTCGCCGTAGGGCTGATCATAGTAGGTTTCCTCCTCAAAGGCGTCTTCGAGATCCGCAGCAACGAGGTGGGTATCGTTGTCCGGAAGTTCTCAGGTCCGAAGATGCCACAGGGTCAGATCATCGCAAGGCACGGCCAGATCGGCATACAGGCCCACACCCTGATGCCAGGGCTCTACTTCAGGAACCCGATAATCTGGAGCATAAAGAAGGCGGCGATCACGGAGATCTCCTCGGACGAGGTGGGGCTCATAGAGTCCGTGGACGGAAGACCGCTACCCAAGGGCAGGCTGCTCGGCGATGAGGTCGAG
>JAPCJS010000066.1 GCA_027886825.1 Nitrososphaerota archaeon | reverse complement strand
ATCGGGGATCCGCGTTCCGTCCGTCCTTCCGTCAGGGAGAGAGCCACCCTTCCTCCGGGCAGCCGCTCCTATCCGGCTCGGTTGCACTTCGCTTATATGTACCTCATTTCGGAAACGGGCCAGATTTCAATGTCAGGGACCGTGCGCAACATGCTGACCCGTGGTGTCGAAAGAGCGCCCCAGAGAGCGATGCTCAGGGCGATCGGGCTTACGGACGAGGAGCTGGAGCGGCCCATAATCGGGATCGCGAACACCTGGGTCGAGGCGCAGCCCTGCAACTACCACCTCCGCGAGGTGGCCCAGAAGGTGAAGGAGGGGGTCCGCAACGCAGGAGGGACGCCGCTGGAGTTCAACACGATCGCCGTGAACGACGCGATCGGGATGGGTCACGAGGGGATGAAGGCCTCGCTCGTCAGCAGGGAGGTGATCGCCGACTCGATGGAGCTCGGCGCGATCGGGTACCAGTTCGACGCGCTCGTTACCATAGGAGGGTGCGACAAGACACAGCCCGCCTGCGTGATGGCGATGGCCAGGACCAACCTGCCGAGCATCTATCTGTACGGTGGGTCCATCCCGCCGGGCGAGTGGAACGGGAAGAGGGTCACGATACAGGACGTCTTCGAGGGCGCAGGCGCCGTCTCGAGGGGCACGATGACGGTGCAGCAGCTCCACGACCTGGAGTGCGTCGCGTGCCCGACGTACGGAGCGTGCGGAGGGATGTTCACCGCGAACACGATGTCATCGGCCATCGAGGCGCTGGGGCTCACGGTCCCCAACTGCGCGGCGCCGATAGCCCCGAGCGAGCTCAGGATGCAGAAGGCATACGAGAGCGGCCAGGCCATAATGAAGATACTCGAGTCTAACACCAGGCCCAGGGACATCCTCACCCGGGAAGCCTTCGAGAACGCCATAGCGGTCGTCGCGGCGATGGGAGGCTCGACCAACGCTGTCCTTCACATGCTCGCCATAGCTTTCGAGGCGGGTGTCAAGCTCGACCTGGACGACATCGAGAGGATGGGCTCGAAGGTCCCTGAGCTCGCCGATCTGAAGCCAGCAGGCAAGTACGTGATGTCGGACGTCGACGTGATCGGGGGGGTGCCCGTCGTCATGAAGCTCCTGGAGGACGCCGGTCTGATCCACTCCGACGTCAGGACAGTCACGGGAGAGACCTTCGGCGAGCGCCTCGAGGGGATCACGTATCCTCAGAATCAGGACGTCGTCCACACCCTTGCCAACCCCGTGAGGAAGAGGGGAGGGTTCGCGATACTGAGGGGGAACCTCGCCCCGGAGGGGGCGGTGCTGAAGGTGACGGGCGCGTCGAGGAGCACGCACAGGGGACCGGCGAAGGTCTTCGACAGGGAGGAGGACGCGTTCCACGCGATCATGCAGAACAAGATCGTGCCGGGCGACGTGGTCGTCGTGCGCTACGAGGGGCCGAAGGGCGGGCCCGGGATGAGGGAGATGCTGGCCGTCACCGCTGCGATAGTGGGGCAGGGCTACAAGGACTCGGTGATGCTGGTCACCGACGGGAGGTTCTCGGGCGCGTCCCACGGGCTGATGATAGGGCACGTCTCTCCCGAGGCTGCCGTCGGCGGGCCGCTCGGCCTCCTGAAGAATGGAGACACGGTGAACCTGGACGTCGAGAAGAGGGTGCTCAACGTCGAGCTGTCCGACGCTGAGATGGAGGCGAGGAGGAAGGAGTGGAGAGCGCCGGCCCCGCACTACACGCACGGCGTCTTCGCAAAGTACGCAAAGCTCGTGACCTCGGCCTCGAAGGGCGCTGTCTGCGTGGTGTGACAGAGCGAACGAGCGCCCGCCAACATTATCTTCTAGGAAGAAAAAACGGACATCCGAGCGTGGTCTAGGTGAGCGAGGTCAACGTATTCGAGCTATTCTCTCCAGCACTCGGCAGAGCGCTGCAGGAGAAGGGCTTCATCTCACCCACCGACCCGCAGATGAAGCTCTCCCCGCTTGTGATGAGCGGCAGGAACGCGCTCCTCATGGCACCGACCGGCACAGGGAAGACCGAGGCCGCCTTCCTCCCGATACTGGACAACATCATCCGCAACGGGCTCGCGAGGACCCAGGGGATCAAGCTGCTGTACATCACCCCCCTCAGGGCCCTGAACAGGGACATGCTCGAGAGGATGAAGTGGTGGTGCAAGAGGTTCGACATCCGTCTGGGCGTCAGGCACGGGGACACCACCAGCGCGGAGAGGGCCAGTCAGAGCATGGTCCCGCCGGACATACTGATCACCACGCCCGAGACGCTCCAGGCGATGCTCACGGGGAGGAGGATCAGGGAGGCCCTGGGGTCGCTCAGGTGGGTCGTCGTGGACGAGGTCCACGAGCTCGCGGAGGACAAGAGGGGGAGCCAGCTCTCGATCGCGCTGGAGAGGCTCAAGAGGACCTCGGGGAGGCCCTTCCAGATCATAGGGCTCTCGGCCACGGTGGGTTCACCTGAGACCATCGCCAAGTTCCTGGTGGGCCAGGCGGGCGAGTGCGACGTCGTGAGGGTGCCGGTGGAGAAGAGCCTGGAGCTCACCGTCTCCCGTCCGGAGCCGACGGCCGACGACAAGGTCTTCGCCGAGACGATCTTCACGTTCCCGGAGGTGGCCGCCCGTCTCAGGCTGATCAGGGAGATAGTCGAGGCGTACAGGTCGGTGCTGATATTCACGAACACCAGGAGCGAGGCGGAGGCGCTCGCGAACAGGTTCAGGGTCTGGGACGCCAAGCTGCCCATCGGGATCCACCACAGCTCCCTCTCCCGCGCGACGAGGGAGGCGGTGGAGAGGAACCTGCGCGAGGGGAACGTCCGCGGTGTCATCTGCACGAGCAGCCTCGAGCTCGGCATCGACATCGGGTTCCTCGATTACGTGATCCAGTACAACTCGCCCAGACAGGTCTCCCGTCTGATACAGAGGGTGGGGAGGAGCGGGCACAAGATAGGGAAGACATCGAAGGGCCTGATCATAACCCAAGACTCGGACGACACGCTCGAGGCCATGGTGCTCTGCAGGAGGTCGCTCCTCGGCCAGCTCGAGCCCCTCGTCCCGTTCAAGAACGCGAACGACGCGGCCATACACCAGATCGCAGGCCTGCTCGTGGAGACGAGCTCGTGGAGGCTCGAGGACATGTACACGCTGATCAGGAGCGCGTACCCGTACTCCACGCTGAGCCTCGAGAGCCTCAAGAACATCCTGGCCTACATGAGGGACAGGTACCCCAAGCTTCTTCACTTTGCGGAGAACGAGAACATCGTGAAGAGGGCGAGGGACTTCAAGCCCCTCTTCGACTACTACTTCGAGAACCTCTCCATGATCCCGGACGAGAAGCAGTACATCGTGATAGGAGAGGGGGACAGGCCCGTCGGGGTCCTCGACGAGGCCTTCGTCTCGGAGTACGGGCAGGTGGGCGTCAAGTTCGTGGAGGCGGGCAGGTGCTGGAAGATACTTGAGATCTACGAGAACAAGGTCTACGTGGCACCTGAGGAGGATCCCACGGGGGCCGTGCCGAGCTGGGTGGGCGACGAGATACCCGTACCCCTGGACGTCGCGCTCGAGGTCGGCGCCATACGGAGGGAGTACGCCGAGCACCTCTCCATCTCGCAGGGGGAGGCCTTCGTGGAGCAGCTGTGCAGGAGGTACCCGATAGACATCCACGCCGCGGCCGAGTCGGTGAAAGAGGTCCTGGAGCAGCACACGATGGGGCTCCCGATCCCGTCGGACAGGCTGGTGACCATCGAGAGGTGGGACAGGTACGTGATAATCCAGGCCTCGTTCGGGCACAAGGTCAACAGAGTACTGGCGAGGGTCGTCGCCCACGCCATCTCCGAGAGGCTGGGCCAGTCGGTTGCGGTCCACCAGGACCCGTACAGGATAATACTGGAGGTGGACGCGTCCCCTGAACTGGTGCGCACGACCCTCCTGGGGCTGGTCGACAAGGACCTGGGGGAGCTCGCAAGGATAGCGGTCGAGCGCTCCGGCATCTTCAAGCGGCGCCTGATCCACGTGGGAAAGAAGTGCGGCGCTATAGCCAAGGAGGCCGACTATGCCAGCGTCTCCATCTCGGGCCTGATGGAGGCGCTCAGGGGGACGCCCGTCTACGAGGAGGCGATAAGCGTGATATTCCACGACGACTTTGACGTGCAGGCCTCCCGCGAGATACTGCTGAAGATAAAGGAGAAGGAGATCGGGGTCGAGATGATAGAGGCAGAGACGATCAGCCCGCTGGCCAGGATAGGGGTCGAGGAGGTGAGCAGGAGGGGTGAGATCGTCTCCCCGGAGAGGCTCAGGTCGATAATCCGGCAGTCCGCGGAGGCGCGCGTGATGGACAGCTTCCTGATAGCCGTCTGCACCAACTGCTGGGAGTACATAGAGCCGAAGAGGATAGGGAGCTTAGAGCTCGGCTCCTGCCCCAGGTGCGGGCACGACTCTGTCGGCTTCTCTACCGAGTCCTACGAGACGATATTCAGCCTGGCCCTGAAGGCGAGGAGCCGGAACGACCTGGCCGGCAAGAACCTGAAGATCGTGGAGGCGCTGAGAAGGTCCGCCGAGCTCTACAAGGAGTACGGCAGCGACGCGCTCGTCCTCATGGGAGGTAGAGGGATAAGGCTCGCCGACATCTCGGTCCTGCTCGCGCGGAAGAAGAAGGAAGGCGGGGACATCATCGACTATCTTATCGAGGGCGAGAGAGAGGCGCTGAAGAGGCGCTACTTCGCCTCCTGATCTACTGTCTGTCTCTTGCACGGGTGGATCAGCGGGCGGAGAAAGAGCGCAGCCGGGACATGGCGTCCTCGGCCTCCAGCTCGTACTGCATCGAGCGCATGAGGAAGTCTATCCCTCTCTTCGAGAAGAGCGTCCGGACGAGGTCCCTCTCGGTCACCAGCGCGATCTTGTGCGACGGCAGGTCGTTGACCACCAGGCCCCCTACCCCGAAGGATGTCATCTGGTTGGCGGCCACGCGGAGGTCGTCCTCGCTCCCGATTGTTATGACGTCGGCCGTCATGAGCTCGGAGATGTGCCGCTCGAACCCCGAGGGGCCGCTCCCCCCGTTCACGATCCTAGCTATGTGTCTCATGATGTCCTTGTTCGTGAGGACGCCGTGGAGACCGTGCCCCTGGCTCACCACCGGGAGCCTCCTCACCCTCTTCTCCGACATCAGCTTCACGGCCAGCGCCAGTGAGGAGCCAGGCTCGACCGTCGTCACGTTGGTGCTCATTATCTCGGAGACCTGCGCGTTCATGGGTGAGGAGCTCGCCCCCATCAGGCTGACGAGGTCCCTCAGCGTCATGATCCCCTCGACGATCCCTTGCATGTTGACCACGGGGAGCGCGCCCACGTTGTGGAACGAGAACTTCTTGATGACCTCTCTGAGGCCGTCGCCGGGCTCGACCGCGATCGGCTGTCCCGTCATTATCCGCTCCACGGGTACCTGGAGGGAGCTGATCACGTCCTCGGCGGAGGTGAAGGACTCGAGCGTGAGGTTGAGCGAGTCGACGATGTCCTGGACGGAGATTATCCCGAGTATCTTCCCCGACTCGGCGAGCACCGGCAGGTGCCTGAAGCCCCTGTTCTTCATGAGCAGGGCGGAGTTGAGGACGCTCTCCTTCGTGGTGATGCTCACGGTCTGCCTTGAGAAGAGCCACCAGATGTCGGACGTCTTTTCGGGCATCGCGCAGGCTACTCCTCTGCGGGGATTTCCTGTGGAGGGACGTGCAGGTCCTTCTTCTCCTCCTTGACGTGGATGACGGTGAACTCCGAGGCGAGCACCCTCTGGCGCGTCTCGTCGGGGAGGGCGAAGGCCCTGAAGAACTCCTCGAGCCTGGGCCCGATGATCCCCAGATCGTCCTCCCCGAGGCGCCTCGACTCGATCACGATGGGCTTGGTGTACTTTGTGGAGAAGAAGAGCAGCAGGACCCTGGACATGACTCCCTCCGGGATCGTCTTCGAGAGAAGCTGGACGCTCGGGTAGTCTGCCTGGCTGACTGTCTCGTAGGCCTCCTTCGAGAGCGTCCCGTCGAGCGTCTGGGAGTAGAGGTACCGGAGGACGTCCTCGCGCTGGGGTATCAGGCCCACCTGTTCCTCCCTGACCACTCCCCTGATGTAGATCCTGCCTCCCACCATCCCCGTCCCGATGTAGTTCCTCGCGGGCTTCTGCGACTCCGAGAGGTTCAGGACTATCACGACGCCGCCCGCCATGTACTCGCCCAGGTAGTCGTCGGCGGTCTCTCCGACGATCAGGAACGGCCTGTCCTTGGCGTACTCGCGCATCTGTATGGCGGCCCGGTTGCCCACCGTCCCTCTGACGAAGATGCTGCCGCCCTGGATGGCCTGGCCCGTCACGTCCCTGGAGCTACCGTGCACGATGATTGAACCGCTGTGCATCGTGTCAGCGAGGTCGTCGGCCACGTTCCCGAATATCTCGAACGAGGCACCGTCGTTCAGGTTGGCCAGGCAGTTGCCGGGGAAACCGGTAATCTGTATCTTGAAGGGCCCGGTGCGCCCGTCGGTCCTGGGGGATATGCCTATCCCGATGTACCGCTGGCCCGTGCAGTTCTCGAGGATGATCCCGGGCTCGTCGCGGGAGTGCGCCGCGCTGATGGACTCGTTGATCTCCCGGAAGCCCTTCTCGCTCGCATCGACCTTCCGGAGCTCCTGCCCCGGCTGAGGGGGAGGCGCCGTCCAGGTCAGGGCCGAGGTCTGGGTGTCCAGGCTCCTCTCGGTTCCTGGCACGATCATCCCCTGCCGCAGGGACGCTATGAAGAAGGCCCCCGGCTCGGGCGTCCAGATCCTGGCGTGCTTCGACTGGTTCCTGATCTGGTTCTCCTCGCTGGCGACGTAGAAGTAGTTCTCGTCCTCTCCGACGAGCAGGGGTCTGAACTTTGATCGGTCCGTGAGTGCCACCAGGTAGGTGTCCTCGCCGTCGGCGTATCCCGCCACCACCGCGAAGGGTCCGTCGAGCCTCGCGCCCCTGTACCGGTAGAGGAGGTCCCGCATCGTCGGGGTGATGTTCCTCTCGAAGGGGTTGGTGAGGACCGTGGCGGCCTCGCGCATGCTCAGCCCGTCGATCCTGAGGAGGTGGTCGAGGAGCCTCGCTATCACCTCGCTGTCTGTGCCGACGTGGCTCTTGATGCCCCACGAGTTGAGGAGCTCCATGTTGGAGCCGTAGGAGCTGATATCGCCGTTGTGCACTATGGCGGTGTTCATCGAGGCGAAGGGATGGGACCAGATCGGCAGCGACCCTGGAGAGTTCGTCGGCTGTCTCGTGTGCGCGAGCCACATGTCAGCTCCCTTCTGTCGGTCGAGGTCCCACATGCCTGCGACCTCGGCCGGATAGCCCACCTCCTTGTAGACGCTGAGGTACCTGCCGTACGAGAAGACGCGCCCCTCAAAACTGTCCCTGAAGAGCGAGGTGTTGACAGAGTCTATCGCCTTCTCGACCGTCTCGTCCGAGTCCCTGTCTCGGGGCGTGACGTTCGCCTCCCAGACGACGACGTCGGTCCTCCTCGGATCGACCCTCCTGATCGTCGACCCGTTGACCGGGCCCACCCGCTCCTCGAGCACGCCCCTGATCTGGTTCGCGACGTTCTCTGTGGTCACGAACGCCTGGATCCGGTAGGGGACGGCTCCGGGTTCGTCCGCCGTCCTGAAGGCCGCATAGCCCGCGCCGAGGTCGCTCCCGCGGTACTTTATGCAGGATATCCCGTTGATCGCCACCTGGCTCGGGATGAGGGGAGAGTCGATCTTCCTGAGCATCCCGAAGACACCGCAGCCGTCCTTCACGACCGGGTGCCCGAAGCGCCTGTCGAACGCGATCTTGTCCAGGCCCAACCTCACGCAGCTCCTGCTGGTTTCACTCCGAGCTCGATCCGCGACGACGGGTCGAGGTCGATCGAGCGCAGCAGCTCCCGGTTCCCGGTCAGCGTGGAGTTGATGTTGCTTATCCCTGCCGCTCCCGCGAGGAGCTTGATGTCCTTCTGGGTGGCCGAGACGAAGTTCTCGAGCCTCTGATTGGCCCTCGAGTCCAGTATGATCTCGCGGTCCCCCTCCTCCACCCCGATCGCGAGCAGCGCGGCCTTTCCCATCCCGACGCAGTCGGCTCCCAGCGCCACTATCTTGAATATGTCGTCGGAGCCCCGCACCCCGTTGCTCTCGGCGACTATGTTCAGCCTCCCTCTCACGCCGTGCTCCTTCAGCTCTCTGTCGAGGAGCGAGACCGCCGCCTCGATCTGCATGTCCGAGCTGGTCTCGTCTTCGTCCAGGATGATCCCGGAGAAGCCGTCCTCTGCCTTGACGAGCTTGACGATCGAGGCGATCGCGGACCACGAGGTCGGCGAGCGGAGGAGCACCCTCGCCCCTCTCTTGGCCAGGCCAGCTACGCGCGACCTGGTATCGGGGTCGCCCAGGTACCACTCCAGCCGGACGGCGCACACTCCGGACTCGGGCCCCGACTCGATGTCAGAGATCATCCGCTCGCAGTACGGTCTCAGTGCATCGGTGTAGGTGTCGTCGATGTCGAGGAGCAGTCCCATGCCCGTCGCGACCTTTGCGAACATGGAGACGACGCTCGCAGGGACCGCCTTCGGGAGGTGCGTGAAGAAGAACGGGGAAGATAACCTGAGGCCGGTCCCTCCGATGTAGGTGGAGATCTCGATCTCCTCCCTGTAGGGGTCTATGCTGGGCCGAGTCACCTGCGCGCCGTCCGAGACCAGCCAGTCCGAGAGGCGGACGGGCTCGTCGATGAAGGGCGGGCTGTTCGTGCCCATGCTGGAGATCTCCGACTCGGCGGGGAACTTGCCGGTGGTCCCTGCCATCTCCCTGAGGATGCCCACCCGCGTGGGGGGCCAGAGGTACTGCCCCTCGGGCAGCCGGGAGTAGCCGTGGACGTCCCTCCTCGGATGGGAGGCGAAGGTCTCGAATCCGAGGATCATTGCTGTCTCGTCGTTCAGCGCGTCGTGGTGGAGAAGGTCCCTCCGTCCGCGTATCTCCCTGATGTCGGAGACGCCCATGCGCTCCAGCAGGAGCTTCATCTCCGCGTTCCAGCCGTTGATCAGGTTGACCATCCACTTGATCGACTGCTGCAGCGAGAGGGACCTCGCCTGGTTCGGGGAGATCTTGTTCGTCAGGACGGCCGGGCAGTAGCCTATGTGGCACTTGTGGACCATGAGGCAGCCCAGGGCCATGAGTGTGGCGGTCCCGAGGCTTGTGACGTCTGCGCCCAGCGCCATCAGCTTGAGCGAGTCCTCGGGCGTACTCACCCTTCCGGCTGCGATCACGGTGAAACCCTCCCTGAGCCCCTCCTTCCGGAGTATCGTGTCGACCGACGCGGTCGCGAGCTCTATCGGTATGCCCACGTTGTTCTTCACCACGGAGGGGGCCGCGCCCGTCCCTGCCCCCGCCCCGTCGATGATTATTCCTGCAGCGCCCATCCTCGCGATCCCCGATGCTATGTAGGGGATGTAGTTCGTGGCGCCCACCTTCACGAAGATCGGTTTGCGAGTCGCCTCCTTCAGCCCGAGGATCCTCTGACCCAGGTCCTCTATCGAATAGATGTC
Organism: Nitrososphaerota archaeon; assembly: GCA_027886825.1. Taxonomy (GTDB): domain Archaea; phylum Thermoproteota; class Nitrososphaeria; order Nitrososphaerales; family Gagatemarchaeaceae; genus Gagatemarchaeum. Next base: position 2,498 of record JAPCJS010000066.1, on the reverse strand, counting down.
GTGGTGGGGCGCAGGCGATATGGCGTCCTTCCCGATCGGGATCCTCCTGGTCTCGGAGATGGGCTCGGTCACCTTGATTCCCGGGAGGTGGCCCCCGATCCCCGGCTTGGCGCCCTGTCCGATCTTTATCACAACGGCCTGGCCCTTGGTGAGGGACGATATGGTGACCCCGAACCTAGCCGAGGCCCACTGGACGGTGATCCGCGAGCAATCGGCCACCTCTTTCAGCAGACCACCCTCGCCCGTCCCCGCGAGGATCTCGGTGATGTCTGCGGCCCTGGCTATGGCGATGTTCGGCGTCCCGGAGAGCGCGCCGAACGACATGTCCCCGAGATAGAGGGGGGTCGCGAGCGAGACCGGAGAACCTCCAAAGAGGGGCACGCTCGTGCGTATCGGGCCCGTCGCGTGGGAACCGACCTTGAACTTGAGGTGGAGCTTGTCGAGCACCCTCTGGGTGCGCTCGGAGTCGGGGATGAGAGGCTCGCCGGTGGCCTCGCCCGTCGTCGCGAGCTGGCGTATGTGCTGGATCTTCCATTTCGACCAGAACTCCCTGGACCTGGAAGGCGGAATGGGCAGGTAGCTGGTGACCTCTATGGTCCGGCCCCTGCTCAGATTGTTTACTGTGGACACTACAGATGGCTGCAGCCAGCTCAGATTTAAGATAATGGGTGACCCTAGGGGGCGGCCTCGCCCCTCGCCAGGATGAGCGTCATCAGGGACTTTTCATCGACCTCCGCCTTCGTCCTCCAGCCTATCCGCAGGAGGCCCTTCTCGTCCTGGTCGAGGTAGCCGCGCTTGACGAACCGCTCCAGCGAGTAGTCAACCCTCCACCGCGGGAACTTCTCCCTGAGGAAGGTCTCGAGCTCCTTCCGGCCGACCCTCCCCTGCTTGGCGTTTACCATGGCTATGGAGGATGCGAGCACGGCAAGGTCGTCTATGCGGAACCCGGCCGTCTCGGCGTCGCTGAGGGTGGGACTCTCCCGGAAGCGGAGGAGGAACCGGGTCGAGTCGTCTGTCCCCTCGATCCCCGGCACCTCGTGCACCTCTAGCCCGAGCTGTTTCAGGTCCCCGGAGAGCACCTGGAGGATGGTCTTGTAGTCCTTACCCAGGTACCTCTTCATCTCCCAGCCCTTCACCCCGGGGTTCCTCCCCCTCTGGAGTATCAGGACCTGCAGCGCCTTCCTCATCTTCCTCTCTAGGAGAGCCCTCTCTCCGTCTCCTGTGCTCATGTTATCTCTATCGCCACCGACTTGGTGTCAGAACCTATGGGGCCGGCGGTCGGGGAGAGGAATATCTCCTCCGTCAGCGGGTCTATCCTGATGTTGGCGCGGCCATCGGTCACGACGAAGGCCACGAGGTAGGCGCGGACGGCGGTCTCCTCGAACGTCGGGGCGCGGATGAACTGCCGATAGTCCAGCTCCCCGCCCGCCGACTTTTGTACCAGCTCGTCGTAGACCGCGTTGAGCCGCGTCTCGAACTCCTCTTTCGTGAAGATGTTGAGCCCCTCGAGCTCCTCGAAGCTCATCTGGCCCGGGGCGACGGCGTAGTTCCCAAACTCTTGCTTGAAGCGCTCCGACATCGGCACCAGGTCCCGCCAGTAGGTGAATGCCTTCTCCAGCCCCCTGGCCGTCAGCTGGTCCACCTGGGCAACAGGGTGCCAGCACTTGACGAAGCTGTCCGCCAGGTCCTCTCGCGTCAGGAGTCGGATCTTGAGCTCGAGCAGGAGCGGGTCGATGTAGAGGGAAGACGCCCTGGACTTGATCCACTGATCCTGGAGCTTCACTATCTGGACGAGCTGGTGCAAGGCCTCGGAGTCCTTCAGCATGACGTCGATGAGCTTCCACTCCGGGATATGCTTCTTGAGCATCAGGAGTTTCTCCCTGATATCGACCTCGAACGGGTTCACGCTGGACGACTGGACCGACTTGCAGAGCTCGATAAGTCGGAGTATGTCCTCCAGCTTCTTATCTTCCCTTTCCGGCAAACTCCTTCACCTCCGAGGCTCCGTGCACAGACTGCACCGTTATGACGTGTGCCGACCGGTCTATCACCGATATTATGGAGGGCGTGATGACTATGTTCTGGGAGTCACGGTTATCTCTCGAACCCGAGAGTATCATCTTGAAGATCGCCTCCCTGTTCTTCGGGTCCATGTGGATGTCGAACTCGTCCATCGCCCTCAGCGGCGAGATGTTCCTGCTCTGGAGCGATAGGATGAACGCGACGAGGGCCACCGACCTCTCCCCCCCGCTCTGCGTGTAGGGGTCCAGCACGGCAGGGGGAGCCCCCTTGTAACCGACGAGCAGCTGGAAGCCTGTCTCGTCTATGCTGTCTCCCCCATCCTCGAGCCGGATCGCGCCCGTCGCTCCGACCGTCGAGAGGACCTGCTGATAGACTGGGGTTATCTCGTCGATGAGGTTCTGGATGGCGGTCCTCCACGCCTTCTTGCGCTCCTCGAGCTCGCGGAGCATGAGCCCCTTGTTCTCCTGGAGGAGCGT
>JAPCJS010000137.1 GCA_027886825.1 Nitrososphaerota archaeon | reverse complement strand
TTGAGTATTGACTAACCATGACAAAGGCTGACGACAATTACGCAATCGTAGGAACAATAATCGGAGCAGTCTCAATCGTAGTTGGATTACTTGCAGACTCCATCACCATCGCGGAGTATTTCCAAAACTCCTCGTCCACCGACACATTCACGGATTATGCCGTTGGATTCCGTTAGAATCTTTCACCCGACGAAAGTAAACACGTTAGAAGGAGGGGCCTAACCGCCAAGGAGGTAACACAACCCTAAGCAGCAATTTTTATATAGTATAACATAAGTAATAATGAAAGTTACCTATGACATCCGCTTCCGAGATTGTAACTGACGATTATCAGGCCAAGTACGGGTTTGCCGACTCCACGTCCTACCTTGACCACAGCCACAAGGGGATCAACGAGGACGTCGTCAAGGAAATCTCCCGTATCCGCGACGAGCCGATATGGATGGAGGAGTTCAGGCTCAGGGCTCTGAAGAACTTCCTCGCCCGCCCTGTACCCACGTGGGGCGTCGATCTGTCTCCGATACACTTCCAGGATTTCTACTACTATGCTCAGCCGGCGAAGGAGACCGCAAAGAAGTGGGAGGATGTCCCGCCTGAGATCCGCAACACTTTCGAGAAGCTCGGAATCCCAGAGGCCGAGCGCAAGTTCCTCGCAGGAGTCGGAGCGATCTACGAGAGCCAGGAGGTCTACAACAGCCTCCAGAAGGACCTGACGGCACAGGGAGTGATATTCACTAGCGTCGGCAACGCCGTGAAGGAGTATCCGGAGCTCATCAAGAAGTACATGGGATCGATAGTACCGGCGAGTGACAACAAGTTCGCTGCGCTCAACAGCGCCGTCTGGAGTGACGGCCCGTTCATCTACATACCCGAAGGCGTCAAGATCGCGATGCCTCTCCAGTCCTACTTCAGGATCAATGCACAGGGGATGGGACAGTTCGAGAGGACCCTGATCGTGGCGGAGCCCAACAGCGAGGTCCAGTACATCGAGGGATGCACGGCTGCGATGTACCAGAAATCGATGCTCCACGCCGCCGTCGTCGAGCTGATGGCGAAGAAGGGCGCGAAGATCAAGTACATTACGATCCAGAACTGGAGCAAGAACGTCTACAACCTCGTGACAAAGCGGGCGCACGCATACGAGGACGCTAGCGTGACATGGCTCAACGGCGAGGTCGGTTCGGGCCGGAACATGAAGTATCCCTCGATCTATCTCCTCGGCCGCAACGCAAAGGCGGAGATCCTCTCGATGGCGTATGCCGGAGCAAACCAGATCCAGGACACCGGCGGGAAGGTCGTCCACCTCGCCTCCGATACCTCTTCGAAGATAATCTCAAAGTCGGTCTCCAAGGACGGAGGGGTCGCGATCTACAGAGGCCTGCTGCACATTGCGAGGGGCGCCCACAACGTCAAGTCCACCGTAAGATGCGACGCGCTGCTGCTCGACGAACAGTCGAAGACGTCCACCTTTCCATACATGGAGGTCATGGCAGACGATGCCACAGTGACACACGAGGCAAGCGTCGGCAAGGTCGGTGAGGACCAGCTCTTCTACCTGATGGCCAGGGGGATCAACGAAAGAGACGCGCTGAGCATGATCGTCAACGGCTTCGTAGAGCCCTTCACCAAGGAGCTTCCTATGATCTACGCGATCGAGCTCAACAGGCTCATGGCGCTCGAGATGACCGGCGCCGTAGGGTAGACGCTCGTTCGCCCGACCGAAGGTGGTTCAATGGCCCAGCAAACGATGGGCGCGTTCACCGAAGAGAAAGTCGATGCCCTCTCCAGGAGCCTGAAGGAGCCAGACTGGCTCAGGTCTTTCAGGATAGACGCGCTGAAGGAGTTCATCAAACTCCCGCTCGAGCTCTCGCCTCTTTACACAAAGTACACCGGCATCTCCAAGTTCGACCCGGAGGAGTTCTCCGTCGCACCTCCCAGCGAGGTCGTCGACCTGCGCTCTCACTTCGAGGGGTACCTGACGGGCAAGGAGACGAACGTTATACTCCAGGGCAACTCGACCACCATACACGTAGACCTCGACGAGTCGCTCTCGAAGAGCGGGCTCGAGGTGATGAGCATCAATGAGGCCATCTCGAAGAAGGAGGGCCTCATGCGCGAGCTCTTCGAGAACAAGCTCGCCAAGTCGAAGGGAGAGAAGTACGCGGCGTTCAACAACGCGTTCTTCAACACGGGGACGTTCATACACGTGCCGCGGGGGGTCGAGGTGTCGTCCCCGCTGCGAAAGATACTCCTGGTCAAGAGTCCCGGCACTAGCATAATCGACCAGTCGATGATCCACGCGGAAGAGTCCTCGAAGCTCAACTTCCTCGAAGAGCTCTACACGAGCGCGAGCGCTCAGAACTACCTACTGAGCTCTGTCCTGGAGGTGAGGGCCGGGAGCTCGTCTCACGTAGACGCCAGCTCACTGCAGCTCCTCGACGAGAGGGGCACCTACCTTGCCAACAAGCAGGTGGCCGCCTCGAACGACTCGCACGTCAACATCACCTCCATACTCCTCGGCTCGTCCATCTCCCGCTCCCGCATGAACCTCGAGATGACCGGGCGGGGGTCCGCCGTCGAGGGCTTCGAGGTCTTCTTCTGCAACGGAAAGCAGCGGTTCGACCTAGAGTCCAACCTCATACACAACTCCCCCGATACCACGGCTGCGCTCCACGCCAGGGGAGTCCTGAAAGACCAGTCCCAGTCGATCTTCAAGGGGATGATCAAGATCAACCACATAGCGAAGAACGCGAGCTCCTACCTCGCGCATCACGCGATGCTCCTCGACAAGGGCGCCCGCTCGGACGGCATCCCGGGTCTCGACATCGAGACAAATGAGGTCAAGGCGACCCACTCTGCCTCCGTGGCCCAGGTGGACGAGGACCAGGTCTTCTACCTACGGGCGAGGGGCCTGCCTGAGGACGAGGCGAAGAAGATGATCGTCCTCGGTTTCTTCGAGCCGGTCGTTTCCAGGATCCCAGTCGAGATGGCGCGCGAGGGTGCCAAGTTCATAATCGAGGGCAAGTGGTACGGAGAGAGGAGGAGGCTGATCGACAGAGAGGCGCTCATGGCGATCACGGGCGAGGCCCCCGTCGAGATCAAGCAGTCCGGGGATGTCTTCGAGAGACACTACAAATACAGGGCGTGAAGCTCACGGCCAAGTTCGTTCGCGCCCTGTCTCTATCCGAGCTCCAGCCCGGCGCGATTGCGGGCGTGGAACTTGAGGGGACGCAGGTCCTGCTCTCAAACCTAGATGGCGAGGTCCACGCCGTATCTGGGATCTGCACGCACGAGGACTATGACCTCTCCCAGGGGTTCGTCCTGGAAGGCGCCATAGTCTGCACCCTGCACCTCTCCCAGTTCGACCTGAAGACGGGCCAGGTCTACAATCCTCCAGCGACCGAGCCTCTGCGGGTCTTTAATGTTAAAATAGAAGGAGATATCGTTTTTGTCGAGGTCTAACGTGTTGGGTGTCCACCTGTGCTGAAGTCGCAGTCGCTGGAGGTCGAACGGGTGAGGAAGGACTTCCCGATTCTCAGGCGGAGGATCCACGGCAAGAGACTCGTCTATCTTGACAACGCGGCCACGACGCAAAAGCCTCGCTCGGTCATCAGGTCGATCGTCGACTACTACAGCAAACACAATGCGAACCCGCACAGGGGTGTGCACCAGCTCAGCATCGAGGCGACCGAGGCTTTCGATTCTAGCAGGAAGACCATGATGTCTTTCATCAACGCCTCGGCCTTTGAGGAGATCGTCTTTACGAGGGGCGCGACGGAGTCGATAAACCTGGTCAGGTTCGCGTGGGGGAACCATCGCATCAAGAAGGGGGACCTCATAGTGCTCACAATGATGGAGCACCACAGCAACATCGTCCCATGGCAGCTCCTCGCGAAGGAGACGGGCGCTCGCATAGAGTATGTAGGGATCACCCCCGACGGCAGCCTTCGATATGACCAGTTCGAGGCGCTGATGGGACAGGCCCCCGCGCTGCTGGCCTTCACCCAGTGCTCGAACGTGCTCGGGACGATAAACGACGCTGCGGCGCTCTGCGCTGCGGCCAGACAGGCGGGAGCCACCACCGTCGTCGATGCTGCCCAGTCCGTGCCCCATATGCCGGTCGACGTCCAGAAGATGGGCTGCGACTTTCTGGCGTTCTCGGGGCACAAGATGCTCGGACCGATGGGGATAGGGGTTCTGTATGCAAGAAGGGCTCTCCTTCAGGAGATGGAGCCGTTCCAGAGCGGCGGAGACATGATCAAGGAGGTCCACCTCTCAGGCGCGCGGTGGAACGACCTTCCGTACAAGTTCGAGGCGGGGACGCAGAACGTAGAGGGGGCTGTGGGTCTGGCCGCGGCCGCCGAGTACTTGAACTCGCTCGGTATGGACAGGGTCCGGAGGCATGAGGAGGAGCTAACCGCATACGCGCTGGAACAGATGGCGAGCGTCCCCGGGATCACGGTCTACGGGCCGAGAGAGAGCTCGCGAAGGGGCGGCGTCATCTCATTCAACCTGGGTGACATCCACCCCCACGACCTCGCCTCGATCCTGGACGAGGAAGGAGTGGCCATCCGTTCCGGGCAGCACTGTGCCCAGCCGCTCATGGAGCTCCTCGGACTGTCGGCCACGACGAGGGTGAGCTTCTACGTCTACAACTCCCACGACGACGTTGATGCCCTTATGGGCGCGCTCTCAAAGGCACGGAGGATATTCTGTCTATGAGCAGCAGTGACATCTACCGTGAGCTGATACTGGACTACTACCGGAACCCGCGAAACTTTGGAAAGCTCGATCCTCACGACATCGACTCGAGGGACTCGAACCCGCTCTGCGGCGACGAGGTCGAGATGCAGGTGAAGGTATCGCCAGACCAGAAGATAGAGGAGATAAGGTTCCTCGGCAAGGGGTGCGCCATCAGCCAGGCCTCCGCCTCGATGCTGACAGAGCTCGCAAAGGGAAAACCTCTGGAGTGGGTGAAGGTGCTCTCCAAAGAGGACATCCTGAAGATGCTCGGCACCTCCGACCTCGGACCCGCGAGGATCAAGTGCGCGCTCCTCTCGATGAAGGTCCTGAAGACCGGTGTGTACGGCTACCTCGGGGCAAAGCTGGAAGACGCACCCGACCACTAGTCGGCCGAGGCTTGCTAAGCTTAATTATCAACACAAATCACCTCGTGGGCAAAGGGTCCTCGTCTCAATGAGCAAGAAGTACCTTCTCCCGTACGAACTCATCGAGATCAACTGGAGGTTTTGGAGTTTCCTCGTCGTACTAGCCGCCGGTTTCGGCGCCCTGATCATGTTCCCCCTGCTGCAGGTCAACGGGTACATCGACCCTTTCTACAGCCCCACGGTCCTCATAGTCCCGCTCCCGGGAGCGTTCAGGCTGACCTGCTATGCGTACCGGAAGGACTACCACAGGCACATCTTCCGCCACCCCCTCGGGTGCCGCAACCCAGACAGGGGCGAGACCCACGAGCAGCCCTACACAGGGGAGCGCAACGCCGTCTTCCAGCTCGAGAACTTCCACAGATATTTCCTCTACGCGGGGATCGCGATCCTGCCCTTCTTCTTCTACGATTTCTATCACTCGCTTGTATACTCGGGGGTCTTCATCCTGAGACTCGGGAGCCTGGTGCTGCTGGCGAACGCCCTGATGCTGACTGCCTGGACACTCTCCTGCCATGCCTTTCGACACATCGTCGGCGGGAACATCGACTGCTACTCGTGCGCGTACGGCGGAGGGGCTCGCAGGTCCGTATGGAGCATCCAGAGCTGGTGGAACTCGCACCACGAGCAGCTCGCATGGATAAGCCTCTTCACGATAATCTTCGCGGACCTCTACCTAAGAGCAGTGCAGGCCGGCCTCCCCGTGGACCTCAAGATCTTCTAGGTGCTGGATGATGGAGAGAGAATCGAAGCACCGGTTCAGAAAGGCCTGGAAGTACCCGCTCTTCCTGTTGGGGCTCGCGGTACTAATAATGGGAGAGCTGGGGGCGCACCTCCTGAGCGCTACAGCGAACGACCAGGCTGCGATCGCGGCCGTCGGGCTCGCGCTCCTCGTGCTCTCGGTCGCGCTGGGCTAGACCGCTACTTCTCGCCGCGGAGCTTGCGGTAGACCCAGACCAGGGGGTCGTAGCTCCTGTCGACCACCCGCTCTTTCTCCGGGATTATCGCGTCGTCGGTGATTATGATGTGCTCCGGACAGATCTCTTGGCAACACTTTGTGATGTTGCAGTACCCGAGCCCTGCCTGCTCTTTCATGTACTTGGAGCGGTTCAGGGAGTCCATCGGGTGCATATCGAAGGATGCTGCCTTCACCACCCACCGGGGCCCGATGTAGTCTGCCTTGTGCTCCCTGACGACATGGCAGACGTCCTGGCACAGAAAACACTCTATGCACTTCCGCAGCTCCCTCGAACGCTCCACGTCCTCCTCGTAGAACTTCCAGGGCTTTCCCCCGGTGTCCTTCGGTGTGAAGGGTGGGATGGTCTTTGCGACCGCCCAGTTTCCTGTCACATCGGTCACGAGATCGCGGATCAGCGGGAAGGCCTTCATCGGCTCCACGGTTATCTCGCCGTCGAACTTGTCGACCGGCGTCTTGCACATCAGCCTCGGTACCTCGTTTATCTCCGCCGAGCACGAACCACACCTGCCCGCCTTGCAGTTCCAGCGCGCGGAGAGAGACGAGTCAAGGTTGCTCTGGATGTAATGCATGGCGTTGAGGACGACCATCCCCTCCACGTGGGGCACCGTGAACGTGTCGTATCTGTAGGTTGAGGC
>JAPCJS010000110.1 GCA_027886825.1 Nitrososphaerota archaeon | reverse complement strand
CAGCTGGATGTAGAGGGTCACGGCCACGAGTGCGACAAGGACAATCGCAACTATGATCATGGCCCTGCGAGGTAGGGTCTGCAAATCGGTCCCGGCCGTCCAGAATTCATCTTAAAGCTTGTGAACCGGGATTTTGCCGGGCAAGCGCACGGGCGTCTGTGGACCCTTCGGCTCTGCGGACGCGACAAGGATAATAGTTCGGTGAGCCGAGAAACCGCCCTGATGAGATACGTAGAGTCAGCCAAAGCGGTAAAACCGATGGGTCCGTACTCCCAGGGCATCGTCGGGAACGGGATGGTCTTTGTCTCAGGGACGGTAGGGACCGACCCGACGACCAACTCGATGGTCAATGGTGGCATAAAGGAACAGACCAAGCAGGCGCTCGAGAGCGTAAAGGCCATCCTGGAGGCGGGCGGCAGCGGCCTTGACAAGGTGATGAAGGTCTCGGTCTTTCTAAAGGATGGCTCTCACTTCAAGGAGATGAACGAGGTGTACACATCCTACTTCGGAAGCCACAAGCCAACCAGGACGACCGTGGTGGCTGGATTCGTCAAGGACGAGATACTCATCGAGATCGACTGCATCGCATCCTTGTAAACGAGCCGGAGGATTTTTCCACGTCCGATGATGGTCGAACACCGCGGGAGAGGCAGAGCTGCCCCTGCTGCGGCACACCGATGGAGGAAGAAGGTACGGGGAACGTGCTACTCCTCCGATGTCCCTCCTGCGGGCTGACCGATCTCAGGGTAAGGCCCTGATGCGTTCCTAGACGAAGAGAGCCAAGAGCACAATCGCCGAGACGAAGACGATCGAGATCGTGTTGAGCACCTTGATGAGCGAGTTGATCGCGGGCCCCGCGGTATCCTTGAACGGATCGCCTACAGTGTCCCCCATGACGGCCGCTGCGTGAACCACAGACCCCTTCCCGCCGTAGTTCCCGAGCTCGATGTACTTCTTGGCGTTGTCGAACGCGGCCCCTCCGTTTGTCAGAGTGAACGCGAGGAAGACCCCAGAGATTACGCTGCCTATGAGGAGACCGCCGAGCGCGACAGGACCCAGGAGGAATCCGACCACGAGAGGCGTGATCACGGCGAGGAGCGCCGGCTTCACTAGCTCCCTCAGGGCGGCCTGGGTGCTGATATCGACGCACTTTGCGTAGTCCGGCTTGGCGGTACCCTCCATTATCCCCGGGATCTCCCTGAACTGCCTCCGGACCTCGTTGACCATCTTGAAGGCGGCCCTCTGTACGGCCTGGATCAGGAAACTGGAGAAGTAGAACGGGAGGAGGCTGCCTATGAAGAGCCCCACTATCACGTGCGGGTCGGTGAGCGTGAACGAGAGAGTCCCGCCGGGGCTCAGGCTGTACTTTGAGAAGAGGTTGTGCGTGACAATCTGCTTGTTGACCTCACTCTGGAACGCCTCGAAGATCGAGACGGCCGCCAGCGCCGCCGACATGATCGCAAAGGCCTTGGTCGTGGCCTTTGTGACGTTCCCCACAGCGTCGAGCTCGTCGGTGACGTCCCTGACCTTGCCTTCGAGGCCCGCCATCTCGGCGATCCCATTGGCGTTGTCGGTGATGGGACCGAACGAGTCGATCGACATGATGATGCCTGTGAGTGAGAGCATTGACATCGTCGCGATCGCCGTGCTGTAGATGCCCATCAGGTTGTTCGAGCCTGATGCGTAGTATCCGAGGTAGTAGGACGAGAGGATGGCCGCGATGAGCACGATCGCGGAAGGTGCCGTGCTCTGGAGGCCTGTGGAGAAGCCTGCGAGGAAGTTGGTGGCCGCGGAGGTCTGGCTCGCCTCTGCTATCCCCTTGACCGGTGCGTGGGTGTACGCTGTGAAGTAGTCCGCTACCTGCTCGATCGCAACGACGACGACCACGCCCACCACCGCGCTCCCGAGCAGCGAGTAGGAGAAGTTGCTGACTCCGAAGAGGAGCCGTCCGAAGATGTAGTCGAATATGATAGCCACGACCGCCGCGATGATGAGGGCGACGTTGAGCGCCTTCATCGGTTCGGCCCTGATAGACCGACGGATGTACAGGCCTCCGATGATCGAGCCGATTATGCCCGCAAAACCGAGGAGCAGCGGATAGACCAGAAGCTGGTTCGATCCGATCGCCGAAGCCACGTCGCCGGGGAGATATCCGAGGTTGGCCTTCAGGGCCAGGTCGATGAGCGCGCCGAGGATTATGGCCGCGACCGCGGTCACGACGAAGGACTCGTAGACGTCGGCACCCATCCCTGCGCAGTCACCCACGTTGTCGCCGACGTTGTCAGCGATGACCGCGGGGTTCCTCGGGTCGTCTTCAGGAATGTTCGCCTCGGTCTTGCCGACGATATCGGCACCGACGTCTGCCGCCTTGGTGTAGATCCCGCCGGAGACCCTCATGAACATGGCGATCAGCGAGGCGCCGAACCCCAGGCCAGCCAGGGTGGCAGGGTCTGAGCTTATGGCTCCCTGGTAGGCGATGTAATAGAGTGAGAGGCCGAGGAGGCCGAACCCCACGATGGCCATCCCCATCACGCCTCCGCCGCGGAATGCGTGGCTGAGCGCAGGGCCGAGACCGTTCTTGGCTGCCTGGGCCGTCCGCGAGCTTGTCCTGACGGTTATCGCCATGCCGACATAACCGGCCAGCGCCGAGAGGGTCGAGCCGACGAGGAACCCCACAGCCACGGCGCCACCCGAGTCGATCGGCCGGTCGATGAAGAGGTAGATGAGGACGGCTATGACTATCGCGACGGGAGCGATGATCGTGTACTCCCGGCTCAGGAAGGCGTTGGCACCCTGCCGGACCGCCGTCGCGATCTCGACCATCTTCGGAGTGCCGGGATCCTGCCCCCTGATGTAGAAGATAAGGACCACTGAATAGAGCAGTGCTATCGCCGCCCCACCGGCGGCCAGAAGACCATAATCGATACCCAACTCGGCTAATCGGCCCCGGCCGTGCGGGAGTTTTCTGACCGGTTATAAACTCACAGGCTCGAAAAACGGTCATCTGTTCGTGAAAAGCCCCAAATCTGCGGCCTGGCGACCCTCAGGAGATGAGCTTCGTAAGGGTGTAGGTCGCTATGAAGGGGAGGGCGATGGTCGCGTCAGCGTAGAGGGTCGTCTGCTTCGCGCGCGCCTTGACCTTTCCCCAGGATATTGCCTCCCTGACCTGCGCTCCGCTGAGTGAACCGTCGTACTCCACCGCGGTCGTGATGTAGCAAGCGTAATCGAGCCCACCCTTGAACATGTTCCACCAGATCGTGTGGTGCTTGGAGATGCCTCCTCCTATCACCAGGGCGCCTGTCTTCTTCGCGTCGAAGACGATGTCGGCGAGGCGTTTCTCGTCCTTGATGACGTCTACCCTAAAGTCCGAGTGGCGGTTCGCGAAGAGCCAGATCTGCGACCCGACGGCGCCGTCCATCGGACCAGGCACGAAGATGGGGACGCCCTTCTTCTGCGCCCAGTAGAGCAGGCTGTCCTCGTCGTCTACCATCTTCCCCAGCCCCGAACAGAGCTCCTCTGTGCTCAGGCTCGTCCTCCCGCTCGTGTAAAGCTGATCCAGCCAGGGCTGCATCTTCCTCTCTATCGCAGGCCCGTAGTCGTCCAGGGGCACGAGAAGGTTCCCGAGCCTGTGGTACCCGGCCTTCTGGAGCGCCGCGTCGTCGAGGTCGAAGGACCCGTGATAGTAGTCGCCCCAGGAACGGGCCAGGTCGTGATCGAGGGTCCCGCAGGTCGTAACGATGACGTCCACCATCCCCTGCTTGATCATCTCAACGATGACCCCCCTTAGTCCGGTCGCTATCGGGGCGGCGGGGAAGGAGAGGAACTTGGTGCAGCGCCTGTCCGTGACCATGTCGCGGTGGATCCTTGCGACCTCGGCCAGGTTCTTGCCCATGAACCCTCCGGCGTCGTGCATCTGGTCTACCAGGTCCACCACCTCCCTAGAAGGCTTCAGACGGATATCAGAGACCTTCCTCAGCTTCGATCGTTTCATGGAGAATGAGCGGGTCGACGACGCACTCGATTTTTAAGCTCTCGCCCGATCAGTTTCAGTGAACCCACCCTCCCCGCGCCATGGAAGGAGCTGGCGAAGGTGTGGGGCCACGATGGAACGGTGGCTGCTGGCTGACCATCGGGATTAGCCGACGCCATCGGCCCGCACCCATGCTAACTTCTACACGCACTGATGGATGTGCCCAGTGTCTGGGCCGCATAGTCGACGCCGGGGAGGAGATGGTCTGCTCTTCCTGTGGGATGGTCACGCTCAAAGAGGTGGTCGAGACGCACAGCGAAAGAGCCCCTGCACTGGTGGACTATACGAACCACTCTCTGGGTAGCTACCTCGGTCCCATCGAGTTCGGCTCTGATGAGAGCTTCTCGAGAGGCTTCACAAGCTCACAGTCCAGCTACAGATATCTCAAGACGCTCTCCGACTACTCGTACAAGGAGGGCGCCGGAGTGTACAGCTGTGGGAGACTGATAGAGAGGGTCTGCGAGAAGCTGGCGCTCCCGAGGGCGGTCGTGGGCGATGCCGTCACAATCTCAAAGAGCGTCATGGAGATGAGGAAGGGACACGGCGAGATCACAATAGCCGCGATATCTGCGTTCTCCATAATCAACGCATGCAAGAGGCTCAGGGTCACCAGCGTGGGCGTGAAGGAGATCATGGAGGCGCACAAGAACCTCGGATACCGGGTCAAGGCCTCGGTCATCATCCAGATCTCTATCGACTCGCCCATCAGGACGAGGCCGAGGAGGGCCGAGGAGTACCTGGGGAACGTGGTCGTCCACCTGCAGCCGATGTTGGCAGGCCGTGACGATTTGCCGGTGGGCTACTTTAACGCGCTTCACGAGGCGTCGAGAATCGCACTGGAGAGTCTTGCGAGCCAATGCAGGGGTGGGCACAACCCCCGGGGACTGGCCGCGACGGCGGTCTATGCGGGCGAGACGGCGCTCGCGGCGATCGAGCAGAGGGAGAGGATAGTCTCCCAGAGGCAGATGGCCGCGTGCGTCGGCGTCGCGGAGTACACTGTGAGGGAGCAGTTCGTCGAGATGTTCAAGCCCAGGATGGAGCGGATAGAGCAGTCCCTCAGGTCTCGAACGACCCTGCACCCGACACAGTCCACTGAAATGTACCGGACACCCCCTCGAGCCCTCTCAGCGTAGTGGTGACCCAGTACTCTACCTCGCACCCTGAAGCGACCGGACTGGCTGAGGCGCTGACGGTGAAGGTGTCCAGGACAGAGTAGCTTGACCGCGCCACGCTAATTGCTGCATCGACTTCCGAGGAGTTGCAGTGGGGGAGTGAGGAGAGGGCGCCACGGAGGTCCGACAGGATGGTGAGACAGAGAGAGATGGTGGAGGCGAGGGGCACGGGGAGATGCAACGTCTCGACGTCCTGGATCGAGTATGAAGGGAGCGCGCCTTCAAAGTTCTCTTCGATCGAGGTAATGACAAAGACGTTGATCTCGCCAAAAACATATCCGCCGAACTGGGACAAAAATGGGGTTACAGCACCGCTTCCCGCGGCAGCCGCATCGTAGCTCCAGGAGGCATCCGCGGCGTAGCCTATCCCTTCGACCATGCCCGCGCCGTGCTCGCTCCCTGCGAGCGAGTCGAGGTAGGTCTGCGGGGAGGTGCAGTCGAGCGTGTTCGACTGGAGGTAGTCCTGGACTTTCGCGAGCGAGCCGTACTCTGACAGGCCGACCAGGATCTGACCGTATTCGTGCTCTCTCACCTGTGTCGCCGAGAGGACAGCCGCGCCTAGGCTGCTATTCTCGGCGGAGTACAGCGCCGAGTTAGCCAGCAGCAGAGAGGTGAAGACCAGGAACGAGACAAGCGTAGCGGCTACCGCTCTGCGACCCAAGCCTCTACCTCCAATTTGTTTCCAGAGACTGTGAAGCTGAAGCTCGACGAGCCGAAAAAGTAGGCGGGTGGCGCAAGGCAGACCACCCCGTTTATCGCGCCTCCGAGTATGATCGTAGAGTTGCTGGACTCCCGAAGAGAGGCGCAGAACTGTGGAGGGAGGACGTTGGCGAGGAACGGGATCCCGGCGGCCTGGATGTAGCCCGCGATCGCAGAGCTGGCACGAGCATCGGAGGCTGCGCTGATCGCCCCGTCCTCGGCTGAGTACGGGCTGAGGAGGGAGATGAGCGAGATGCAGAGGACTGCGTAACCGGCGGCCACAGCGATATCGAGGACTCTCATCTCAAGGCACCCACGTGCGACGCAAGCAGCGCGAGACAGACCGCCGCGAGGACGAGGATGAGGACGAACGCGAGTGCCACGTCGATGTAGAGGTCGATGAAACCTCGCCTACGCAAGAAGGACCACCCCTCCTTTGAGTGCAACCGCGTACCCCTGGTCGACCGAGAGTACCAGGCTCGGCAGTTGCCAGACCACAGTCTCGCTGGCCGAGACCCCGTCGACGCTCGCACTCACGTTCGTGCCCGAGAGGGCGACTGAGGCGGAGACCCCGGGAAAGGAGCCGAACTTCAGGACTGTCGTCATGCCAGGCGAGAGCGCGTCGATCTGTTCGCTGATGCCCTCGGCGAGGTGCGTCGCGGCCGCGAGGTCCGCGTCGTGGAACGCGGTCTTCACCGGTGGTATCAGAACTCCGAGGAGTAAGAAGAGGGAGACGAAGTATACGGATGTTGAGAGCGTCCCGGAGACGCTCGATACCGGCATCAGCGGTCCACCCTCAGTCCAACCTCGCCCTGATCCTGGGCGAAGAAGACCAGCTTGCAGAGGCAGGTCACGCTCTTGAACTGGAAGCTGCAAGGAGAAGCGATCGAGGACGAGAGACTCTGCCCACCGGAGGAGAATGTCATCACTCCCTGCGAGCAGGACAGAGATGCGTCAGAGAGAGGGAGGATCAGGGTGGTGTTCCCCTTCAACGCGGCTAGGTCGGCTGCCGCTGTGATCTCATCCATCTGAGCTTTTGCCTGGCTCTGGCCGAGGATCGGCAGAGAGCCGCCCAGGATCAGGACGCTGAATGCCGAGAGCGATACCGTTATGCCGAAGACAAGGAGGTACTCGATCACTTCGACCATTCTTGTTACCGGGACAACAGTCTCTCAGCTAATTTAAGCGGCCACCTCGTGCTGCTCTGTTGCACGACTCGATGTCGTGCATGGTCGGGGCTGTATATCGGTCGTTCCTAGGTCATCGTTATGAACCGGTTGTAGATGGACGCCTTCATGACCATCTCTCTGGCCATGTTCGCGAACTTCTTCGCCGTCACGTACTCCCCGAAGATCCGCTTGATGCAGGAGAAGACGCCCTCGACCCTCCATCTGTGGCCGAACCTGTGTATCCGTGACCATGACCTGGGCTTGAACGCCTGCTGCTCGACCACCGCCTCCTTCCGGGCCATGGAACCCCTGCTCCGGGGTACGGAGTTCTTCATCACCCTGATCACCGGCTTGATGTGCTTGCCCGCGAGGAAGTTGAAGTTGGCCTTCGAGTCGTAGGCACCATCGGCGAGGACCCGTCTTACGCGTACATTATCTTCGGCCCGGTTCACCAATCTCTTCAGGTGCTTTCCGTCGGGGGCCTTCTCGGATGAGACGTCCATCGAGACGACCTGCTTCGTCCTGATATCCACGGCGAAGTGTATCTTGAGGTATCCCTTCCTCTTCACCTTCCAGACGTGCCTCATCCAGTCGCCTTCTTTGTGTACCTTGATGCCCGAGGAGTCCACCGCGATGGTCACGGGAGAGCTCGATCCGATCAGGGACTCATCGAGGTCCACGTCCAGCCTGTTCGTCCTCCTCTCGATCGTGGAGTAGTCGGGGACCTCCAGTCCCTCGACGTGCTTCGACAGGAAGTGTACGAACCCCTCGGTCTGTCGGTACGGCATGCGGAAGAGGAGCCTGACGAACGCGAGGAACCTGATGTACGATTCCGGATAGCGATAAGGCTCGCCGATCTTCCCGTCGTTCGCCTTCTTCAGCTCAGCGTTCCACTCCTCGATCACCGAGTAGTCCAGCTCGAGCGCTCCCCTCCTCACCAGCGCCTCGTTGTAGCTAGGCCAGTCCCTCTCAGAACTCATACAAGATAAGCCGCACCGAGCCTATAAGCACACCTGAACCAGAATCCACCTGGATCACGCTCAGGTCATGCAACACAGCAGTCGGCATGAGCCGAAGAGTTAACAGGCCATCTTCCCAAAAAGTTTACAAGCTCATTCGGGCGGGTGATTTCTATTGTCCTCAGATAGAATCAAGATCAGAGTGAGGTCAGGTCAGAAT
>JAPCJS010000165.1 GCA_027886825.1 Nitrososphaerota archaeon | reverse complement strand
GCTTCCTCGTTTGGCTGGCGTTGGTAATAGCGGTCACGGATAGCGGAAATACGACTGCCATTGACGGAGGGCTGACCTGGCAGAGCGCGGGATATTCGCTATGGGAATCCTTTGTGGCGGTCGCCATGGGCATCGGGCTGACAGCCGTCTTCCGGGAGAAATTCAACAACCGGAGCAAGCTGGTCAAGACACTCTCGGATAACTCCTTTGCAGTCTACATGTTTCATCCTCTGATCATCGTCGCGGTCGCTCTGTTGCTCAGCCCTGTTGCGCTCTACCCAATAGTAAAGTGGTTACTGCTCTGCGTCATCTGCGTTCCTTTGTGCTTTGCGGCGGCAAACTTTGTCTTCCGCAAGATACCGTTGTTGAAGGATGTCTTGTGAACCTTCGTATCTAGATATCTTGGAAACTTAACGGAATAACCCGCGAAAAGGGCGCATCCGTCAATAGACGTTGGGCCGAGATCACGGCAAGCCCGGATGGGTACCTTCCTGCCGACTGATATCCACCTCGAATCCCGGCACAGACATCATCGAAGGAGAGGCGTTGGGGACCAAAAATTACAGGACATCGACGATCTCGCTCGATCCCTCCGTCAAGTCAGGGATTCCAACCGATGACCTGGCCCCGAAAATCTTAAATCCACTTTTGTCCCGGTTTTAGAAATCTTGCCTGACGCTGATCCCACTAACCAAAACGAAAAGGCGAGGAGGATGGCGATGATGAAGACAGGATCAAATCCCATAGTAAGTCTGAAGAGTTCCGATTTCGACACATACATCAAGAGCGGCCAGCCCGTCTTCGTTGATTTTTGGGCCGAGTGGTGCCCGCCGTGCAAGGCGATGGAGCCGGTGATCGAGAGGCTTGCGAACAGATACTCAGGAAAGATCATCTTCGGCAAGCTCAACACGGATGAGGAATCAGAGATCGCCACCAGATACGACGTGATGTCCATCCCTACCTTCATGGTCTTCAAGAACGGCAAGCCGCTCGACACCGCGATCGGCGCCGTAGGTGAAGTCGCCCTCGACAGACTCATCCAAAAGTCGATGGGCGGAAGCGGCGCCATCCATCGCTGAAGGGTCTTGCACCCTTTTCCTGGATAATCTGGGCGGGTGTGAATACGCTCGTGGCAGGCGGCGCTCATCCCGGGGCTGGACATCCGCGACGCCTTTTTTGAGAATATTCCGATCCATCTCTCCATGGCGTGGGCGAAGACAAGGGGCGATAATCATCGACACTGTCGGCACTTCAAGCTGACGAGCCTAGACCTTGTCCAAGGCTGTGATGATCGTCAGAAGCATGGGCAGCGGGAATCCGGGATCGATGAGGTTGATCGCATAGGTTCTGTGTTCCCATTCGGTCAGCGCCCCCATCACGCCCGGTCCGGCGGAGATCGAGGCTTCAAAGATCGGGGACCCGTCGAGCCTGACCCCGCCAAAGGCCGCCATCCCATTGATTAAGACTATCGTCCCCAGCCTGTTGCCGCCGACATCTTCGAGCCAGCAGCTGGGCGGGGCCCTGTTCTCCGAGACGTTGCTTATCTGGACCGAACCCACTACCTTGTGGTCCGCATCCTCTACAGACAGGGTCCTGTGAGTAAGGTGCGTCTTCTGCTCTATGAAACCGGTAACGCTCTCTTTTCCGTCCACTATCGTGTACTCCGCATGAAGAAGAGACTGCTTTCTTGCCACCAGCAGCACCCTGCCCGCAGAATCCTTGAGATACACATCGGTGAGCATGTGCTCGTGCGCCCCCGTGCCCATCTCAGCCGTAAGGAGCGAGGGAACCGGCGCTGACGCCCCGATCTGTTGGACTGCGGGTACGGCCTGGTCCCCGAAGGGTTGCCCGCATGCGGTGCAGAAGACTGCCTGATCGTCATTCTGCTTCCCGCAGTGGATACAGTATTTGGCCAACCCTCTTTCCCGGACTGGACGTTTATTTCTATCCTCCGGACGTTGCGCCAGTCGCAGGGGTGGCCTCTCGAGCGCGACCAAAAAGTGCTCAATTCTGAATTTTTTGTTGATTCCAGTCAGACCGGTCCTCTGCACGACGTGAGGAAGATACGAGTCAAGGGATGTTGCAATGCACTCAACCCTGCTGGCTGACTGAGCGCAGTCGCGCGCGACCATTGCCCAATATGACGTCCTCTCGCGCCCAATGGATTAGATAACCTCTTAAGGCGGGTCAATCACATTTCGTAGGGGTTCTTGAATGGACGACTTTGCTGCTACATTTACGAGCGCGGTACACGGTGGACTGGACAAGGTACTCGGTCAGAGTGGGACCGAGGCCGTCCTGGTTCACATGAAGATGACCAACAATCTTCCGGACCCGGTTGAATTTCACAAGAAGCTCCTTGCTCTCTTCGGCGTGCAAGGGACGCTATCACTGGAAAGAGCGATAGTCAAGGACCTCGCCCTAAGGCTCAAGTGGTCGCTGGCCCTCCTGAACATAGAGGACACATTCGACTTCCACGCGACGATGCTGGCATTGGAGAAGGGTGCACAAAGATGACCGCCAGGAGACTCGCAGAGATGGAGCCTCTCGTTCAGGCTGCTCTCCCGCCATTGCACACCGGTTCCGGGGCAGAGGATCTGGCGGAGACGAGGATCGCAGCGGTGCTCGGCCTCAAGCTGTTCATGCAGGGAGCCGTGAGGACCCTGCTCATCAAGGGGCTCGCCGGCACGGGCAAGACGACAGTCGCACTCGAACTCCTCAAGGCCGCGGGGAAGGGGAACGGCGCGTACATATCTTCCCGGGTCCCCAAGGACCTGCTAGAGACGCACATACCTGCTATGAAGGATACGCTGGAGAGTCAGGAGTTCCTGGACATCAGGCTCGAGGACGCGACCTCGGTGCTGGATTTTGTCATGCGACTGACCGAGCCCAGAAAGATCAAGACGATCCTGTTCGACAGCTGGGACGGTCTGGCTAAGGAACTGGACCCCAGGGAGAGGCTCCGGGCCGAGAAGACCCTGATCGCCCTCGCGCACAACTCCGGCGCCCAGTTCATCTTCGTCAGCGAGGAGCCTGGCTCCACGACCATCGATTACCTCGTCGATGGTATACTGGAGCTGGTGATGCTCGAAGAGCAGGACCGTGCCGTGAGAGAGTTCATCATACACAAGCTACGGGGGACCCTGATATCTCAGCGCAAGTATCTCTACACTCTTCTGGAAGGCAAGTTCACCTTCTTCGAACCCTATACCATTCCTGACTACACAAAGATACGCAGGTTTGTCAAGAAGCCCGACAACGGAGAAGCCTATTCCTTCGGGAGCGGCGCCCTTGACAGGCTCTTCGGGGGCATGATCCCTGGGAGCACCCTGACCATCGAGTACGATGAGAACGTCCCATACTCGGCGCTCAAATCGATCGAGTACCCACCCATCATCAACTTCCTGGCGATGGGAAGGAGCGCGATCCTACTCCCGCTCCCGGGCGCGAACGATGAAGAGGCGACCGCCTCCATCGTCTCCAAAGCCGTCAGCAAAGGCGCCGTGAACGAGAGGCTCCGCATCCTCAACGTGCTGCGGACCAGCGATCTCAAGACCACCAATCTGCCGAAGAGCGCTACCCCCCAGGAGATTCACGAGATAGTCACGAACGAGACGACGAGGCTGCGAAAGAAATCAGTGGACAAGTCCGTCCTTCTCGTGAAGTCCGTGAGCGCGCTCGAGAACCTCTTCGCCTCGAATCTGGACTCGCTGCTCGAGGTGACCTCCCAGGAGATCATCACCCTCCAGCAGTCGCACGACGCGCACATCCTCCTCCTGCCGAAGGACTCGCCGATCCGGTCGCGCATCCTCTCGATGAGCTCCAGCTACGCGAAGCTTTTCGTGAGGGATGGCACCGTCCTTATGTTCGGCGTGAAGCCCCACACTGGCATCTATGCGCTGCAGCACCTCGAAGACCCAATCTCTCCATCGCTGACCCAGCTCGTGTGATCGTGTCGCCTTCGGAAAATACGACATAACTGGGACGACCAGAAGCGGGACACCGAAGGAAGGACGGAGGGATGCACTCCATCGCTTCCCGCGCATCTTCGGGAACGACGCCTCCGGATGTCAGGTCGACCCTTCGCTTTGGACATGCTCGGCGCCCCTTCCATTGGAAGGGTCGGCACTGCTCGAATATTCTTGGAGATCAACTGGAGCGTCCTGATACGGCAGGCTACTCATGCTTCAAAAAATGAATATGATGAAGAAATCGAGTCATACCTGAATCTCTCGGTTTACTCGAATTCTTACGCTGCACCAAGGCCGCTCCCGGTATCCCTGCTTACCATCTAGCCATTCGTTCCTCGAAGGCACCCACGTCCTGATAGTACTGCTTGGCAAGCTCGGCTCCCGATGCAGGGACATAGAGCTCCGCAATCGGACTATCGATCAGACCGGCGATCTGGGTCGCTACCTCCTCGGGGGCGAGCACGGTCGCAGCTCCGACGTGCGTCCCTGCCTTCGTGGCCATAGGCGTCCTGGCGACCAGATGGAACTCGGTATCGACTATCCCGGGGAGGACGAGCGAGACGCTGATCCCTGGGTATCTTGCCCTCAGGTCCATCCTCAGGTTCGCAGTGAGCACGTTCACCCCGCTCTTCGCGGCGCTGTAGATCGAGCGATAGCTCACGAGCGGAACCCTCCCCAGGGTGGATGAGACGTTGATCAGGTGCCCCTTTCCTCGCCCCTGGAAGTGCGGGACGACAGTCTGCATCCCGTAGAGGACGGACTTGAGGACGACGTCTATGACGCCCTGGAACTCTTCATCGGTCAGCTCCATTACGGTCTTCCCAGTGGCCCAGCCCGCGTTGTTGACCCAGACGTCGATGTGACCGTACTCGCGCAGTGCGACATCCCGGAGGTTCTCCATGTCCTTCCTCCGCGTCACGTCTGTCGCTGCGGCGATCGCCTGGCTGCCCGACTCCGCCGCGACCTGTTTCAGTCGGTCCATCCTCCGTGCCCCGAGGACGAGTCGATCTCCCCTGGCTCCCAAATTCCTGGCCAGTGCCGCGCCTATCCCGCTGCTGGCTCCGGTTATCACGACGACTCTGGAATCCATACCGGCTCGGATTCGCACCTGTGATATAAGAAAGAACCGCACCGATAATAGGATGCTGGTCGAGCTCGAGGAGCCCCCCGACCCGTGGAGGAGAGAACACTTAACAATGCGCGGCAGGGTCTGACTCAACATGGGAGAAGTCACGGTCGCTCGCGGTTCATCGTCCCTCGCGGAGCTCGTGAGGCGGATTCAGGAGGTCCTTGACAACTACGGTTCCTCGGGGTTGGGGCTGGACACGTCTGTGGAGATACTCTCTCGTGTGAGACTGGACGCGAACCTCGAGGTGTGGAACAAGATGC
>JAPCJS010000097.1 GCA_027886825.1 Nitrososphaerota archaeon | reverse complement strand
AGAAAGACGTTCGACGGACAAACTATCCATGCTACCCGCTGAGCCTCTTGTTCTCGCTCCCAGAGGCCTCATTTTAAGAGTTTGGTGACCGATAGGCTCCAGTCAGTGAGCCTCGAGCCTGCGCCCTAGTGGTCGCTCGTCTTCTCCTGTTCCTGCTCTTCCTTCCACTTCTCCTCGAGAAGCGCGCCTATGACCACGACGGCCTTGCTGATCTCGCGCTGCATGGCGAGAGGGTCGTAGTTCTTGGGCGTCTTGTATTCCAGGAAACGGGCGCTCGGGTCCAGGTTGAGGAAGCTCTTGCTGGACTCGAAGAGCGAGAGCAGGGTGGCGCCGTCGAGCTTCTTCAGGTCTGACCTCCAGGAATGATGGAACCCCTTCTCGCTGACGAACGTGACCTTGACGTTGCCCTCGGCCTCCTCGCGGACGCTCCTCCAAAAGTCGGCCGAAATGGCCTCCTCGGGGACCTTGCCCTCCCTGAGCATCTTCTCGAAGCGATCTCCCCTCTTTTTCACCTGGCTCTCGCTGATCTCGAACCTGGCGGCCACCTCCTGAGGGGTCATCCCCAGGCTGGTGAGGTAGAAACATCCCTCGTCCAGGATGCCTTCGTCTATCCCCTCGGGGTCCGCCTTCGGGGTCTTGCCGGGAGCCAACTGCTTCGCACTCCAGGCGCCGGGGGATATACGTTACCATCGCCTGTCGGCCGAAAGACAGATGGAGAGTCAGACTGACAGACAAGAGGGGTAATGCACGGGGGTCATGTCACGAAGGAGACATCCTGGAGTACCTTGACCTGGAGCTTGATTACCCGCTTGCTCTTCTTCCACCTGAATGTGCGTGTGATGGCCCCGTTGACCATATCGGTCACCTTGAGGGCACCAGGACCCAGCAGCAGGTCTCGCGGCGTCTCGATGAACGTCGGGGGTAGTTCCTGCCAGTCCATAGTCTGCACGAGCGCTGCCACGTGCGTGTTCCCCAGCTCCGCGAGCCGGAATATCCTGTGGACCCCGTTCGCGATTATCAGACGGAAGACGGGTCGCCGGCCGATGCCGTCGAGACCGACGGGGACCTTGAGGATGTGGACGAACGGCAGGCCAGGTCCCACCGAGACTGTGACCGCCTTCACGCCGTAGTTCGCCGCCGATCCGTCCGCGATGTCGAGGTCCTGAAGGGGCTTTAGGGGCATTGGCGGGATGTACCTGATGTTCTGGTCGTCCGAAGAGAACTGGTACAGGAAGTTGAACTCCTCTGCCGTCTCTCCCTTGGGACATCCGAGGAACGCGGCGTCTATCTTCGCGTCGCGGACGGGCGTGCCGATGCAGAACCGCGCGTTCTCGTCGTCGGTCAGCATCCTCGAGACGCCGTCGAAGGACGAGCGGGCATGCTCCTGGTGTATGTACTTTTGCGGGCTCACCAGCCTCGAGATCGGGACGAGCGCAAGGTCGTACGTGTTGGGAAGATAGACCCGGTAGGAGGAGAGCAGCGTCTGGACCTTCTCCTCGATCTGCGCGGAGAGGTTCAGCGGCAGCAGATCGGAGTCGAGGACCCCCAGAGGCTCACGCGGAAGGGACCGAAAGATATCGGACTTTGCATGCCATTCACTCATCAGGGCGTCTATCCCAACATCGTCCGCGCAGAGGGGGTCGGTCCTTATCTCGGCGACCTCACGCTCCGAGAGAGCGCCGATCGGATAGAGCCTCTCGCCAAAGCCGGCGCTCATGAAGGTGTGCGGGCGCCTCGCGAGATTTATGCTAGATGAACCCACGGTCCAGTCGCCGGTGCACCGGCGCGAAAGATAGATGGTCTTGCAGGCAGCTTGACGCGCCGGCTATTTGATGAACGTTGCCGCGAACGCGTACTTGTTCGCCCTCAGGACGCCCTCCTCGTCCAGGATCCCGTTCCGCAGGAGAAAGTCAATCTCGCCCCTGAGGTTCGTTATGAGCATCTCAGGTCCGTCCGTGTTGATGGTGTACTTGATGTGATGGGAGTCGAGCGCCCTGAAGACCTGCTTCATGTGCCCCACCCCCTTTATCACCCGGGTGTTCAGGTTGGAGGACGGACAGACCTCGAGCGTGATCCCCCTCGACCTGACCATCTCGAGGGTCTTGTCGTTCTCTATCGAGCGGACACCGTGCCCGATCCGGTCTGGCTCGAGGTGCTCGATCACATCACGGACGGAGTTGTGACCCTCGTCCTCTCCTGCGTGGACGGTCAGACCGAGACCGGCTTTGCGCGCCCTCTCGTAGAGGTCCTTGCACTCGGCGTACCGGAACTTCTTGTTGGAGGGACCCGCGATGTCTATCCCCACCACCCCCCTGCTCTGGTACCTGAGTGCCTTCTCCAGAAGTATCTCGTTCTGAGCGTGGTTGAATGTCCTGTCGAAGCATATTATCAGGCCCGTTCGGACGGGGTACTCCAGGGAGGACCTGTCGATGCCTCGTATCGCTGCCATCATGATCTGGTCCAGGTCCTGCTCGCCGCCCCTGTTCCTCTTCATCGGGTTGAAACGGAGCTCGAGAAGGGTGATGTTGTTCTTCCTGTAGGCCCCTGCGATGGTGTGGTAGACCGACTGCTCTATGGCGAGGGGGCTCGATTGGATCAGCTCGGTCCACTTGAACATCTTGAGGTAGTCCTCGAACGACTTCACCTTGCTCGGGCTGACCGTGATCATATCGACGAACTGCCAGTAGTTCTTGGTCGGGAGCTTGATCCCCTGCGCGTGGGAGATCTCCCACATGACGGCAGGGTCCACCGAGCTGCCGAGGTGGACGTGCAGCTCAGCCAGCTTCGTCTGAGGTCCGAGGAACTGGGACATCTCTATCGATCACTGCGGCTCGATCGTGGCCGGAGGCTTGGAGGAGATCGCGTAGACCACGCTGACCACGCCCTCGACCTCGTTGGTGATCCTCGTGGAGATCTTCTCCAGGAGGGGGTGGGAGGCCCTGTACCAGTCGGCGGTCATCGCGTCGACCGACTCGACGATCTTGACAGTGACCTGGTATCCGACCTTCCTCTCGTCGCCCAGCACGCCCGTGACCCGGTCGTCACCCAGGTAGGCGAAGCTCTGCCAGACCTTGTTGTAGACCCCCTCCTCGACGAGCTCGTCCTCCACGATCTTGTTCGAGTCCCGGCAGACCCTCAGCTTCTCCGTCGTCACCTCGCCGATGATCCGGACCGCGAGCCCGGGCCCGGGGAACGGATGCCTCTGCAGCACCTTCGCCGGGATTCCTAGGAGGGCGCCGAGCGAGCGCACCTCGTCCTTGTACAGTGCCCGTAGCGGCTCGACGACCTCCATCGAGAGGTCCTTGGGGAGGCCTCCGACGTTGTGGTGCGTCTTTATCACCGAGGCGGGGGCCGAGGAGTGGCCGCTCTCGATGACGTCAGGATACAGTGTACCCTGGGCGAGGTAACGGAAAGGTCCGTACCGCCGGGCGTACCTCTCGAAGACTTCTGCGAAGATACGCCCGATCACCTTCCGCTTGTCCTCGGGATCTAAGACCCCGCGCAGGGCCGAGAGGAAGGCCTCAGAGGCGTCCACGAAATCGATAGGTACGCCGAGGTCTTCCTTTAGGAACTTCGAGACCTCCGCAGCCTCCCCCTCCCTGAGGAGGCCCGTGTCGATGAAGACGCACTGGAGCTTCTCGGCTATGGCCCGGTTGAGCAGGACCGACGCGACCGAGGAGTCAACGCCCCCTGAGACGGCGCAGAGGACCCTACCCTCGATCCTCGTGGATAGCTCTCCGATCGTCTCTTCGAGGAAGCTGCTCATCGACCATCCTTTCTTGGCGCCGCAGACGTTGAAGACGAAGTTCGAGAGGATGGTGCTGCCCCTCTCGGTGTGGGCGACCTCAGGATGGAACTGGACGCCGAACTGCCTGCCGTCGGTCGTCTGGACCGCGGCGAACGGAGAGTTCTCGCTCACCCCGAGGACGGACATGTCGCCCGGCAGCCTGGTGGCGGCGTCGCTGTGGCTCATCCAGCAGGAGATCTTGTCCTGTGGGAACCCGCTGAACAGGCCTGAGCGGTCGAGGATGGTGAGGCTGGACTTGCCGTACTCGCGCCTCGAGGTCCTCTCCACCTCTCCGCCGTGAGCCTGGACGATGAGCTGGTACCCATAGCATATGCCCAGCAGGGGGATGTCTCCGTGCAGGAGTGCCTCGTCCGGGTGGGGGGAGGAGGGCGCATAGACGCTGGCGGGTCCCCCCGAGAGGATGATGCCTGCGATCCTGAGCCGCTGCAGCTCCTTCAGCGGGGTATCGTGCCTGAAGAGGGCCGCATAGACGCCGAGCCCCCGGATCCTGCGGCAGATGAGGTGCGAGTACTGACCGCCGAAGTCGAGTACCGCTATTCCTCCGTCCAGGAGCTCCTCGTTCAGGTTACGTGCCCCCCTTCAGAGTGAGGGAGTGGACCCCGAGCTCGGTATAACCCACGGCAGAGACCAGGCCGAACGTCGCCACACCCCAGAGGTCCCGTATGCTCTTCGCGCCCGCGTATCCGAACGATGCCCTGAGGCCGTTCGCGAGGTCATCCAGGACATCCTCGGCGCTACCCGCGTAGGTGACGTACGCCTCGACCCCCTCGTCCAGCCCCTTCGCCGGCACGCTGTACCTGTCGAGCGCGAACCTCGCCTTGCGGGCTGCGGCGCTGGCCATCCCCCTGTGTACCTTCATCTTCCTGCCGTTCTTCAAGATGACCTTACTCGGGGACTCGTCCGTCCCCGCCAGCACCGAGCCGAGCATCACCGTGGAGGCGCCGGCTGCGAAGGCCAGGGAGGCGTCCCCCGAGCCCCTTATCCCGCCGTCCGCGATTATCGGGACGTCCAGGTTCAGCTCGCTGACAGCCGTGGCGACCTCGGCGACCGCGAAGAGCGTGGGGGCGCCGACCCGGGTTACCTCGGAGGTGATGCAGACCGAGCCCGAGCCTATGCCCACGCGGAAACCGTCCACGCGGGGCAGCTCGGCCGCGATGTCGTGCACCGCCCTCTTGGTCCCGATGTTGCCAGCGATGAACTCCCTGGTGAGGTTCGGGATTATCTTGGCCGCTGCCTTCAGGACGTTCGAGTTGTGGAAGTGCGCCACGTCGGCCACGAGAAAATCGGCCACCTTGTCCAGGGCCTCGCAGCGCTTTGCGTCCATCGGCGATATGGACGCGCCCACCAGGGGCCTGCCATCGGGGTCGATGCTCTTGACCTTCATCTTAGAGGCCTTCACCTTCTTGACCTCCTCGACCTGGTCCTCGATGCTCAGGTTCCTGTGGATGACGCCCACACCTCCGAGGCGAGCCATCTCGAGAGCCAGCCTCGACTCGGTGACGGTGTCCATCGGCGACGAGACGAACGGGAGCTCGAGGGTAATCTTCCTGGTGAGGTGAGAGGCAAGGGAGATGTCGCGGGGCTCGACCTCGCTCCTTCCAGGGACCAGAATGAAATCGCGGAAGGTGAACACGTTGGATGCGTTCTTCAGCTTCGAGACAAAACTAAGTGGCAAGGTTTGTTGTCCTTGCCAAAACAAGCGCTCCGAAGTGCTATTATAAGCGTTATGGCAGCTCCTGTCTCTGCTGCGCCCCCATCAGATTCGCGCCGGCCCCGACCACCCAGATGAGGGCAGGGTAGGCGATCATCCTCTCCATCCCTCCGGGCCCCAGTCCCAGATACGTGCTGCTGCCGTAGAGCGCGAGAGCCACGAGAACGAAGACCCCCAGACCGGCCCCGAGGTACGACATCGGAGGCCTGAAGAGCCGGTAGGAGGTGATCGCGGAAAGGCCGGTGAAGAAGAACGTGATGAAGGAGACTATGAGGTGCAGCACGCCTGTCGTCTCCGGGAAGATCCCCACACCCATCGCGCCTAGGCCGCCCATCATCGCTAGGATGCCGACGGCGCGGTATCGGCTTCTGAAGATGAGGTAACCGCCGGCGAGACCGGCGAGCCCCAGGAGGATGACGCTGACGTCGAAGATCCCGGCCGAGGGCTGCTCGATCGCGCAGGCGGAGCCGGCACAGTTCGCACCTAGGTCGCTGATCCGGTTCCCCGAGACGCTGTAGCCGGGGAAGAGCGCCTCGGCAGCTGTCATGGCTATCAGGAACTCCGCTCCCCCGACGAAGAGGAGCGACCCCGCAGTCTTCAGGAGGTCCCTGGCCAAGGATGATTGAGCCCTATCAGGGGGTCTGCGCCTGGAGCGTCTTCATCTCCCCCTCGACGTCGCGGAGGTCCTTTATCGAGTCGATGATGCTCCAGAAACCATAGTAAGGATATGAGACGATCTCGGCGTACTGGACGAGCTTGGGGAACGTCTCCCTCTCGATGTCGCCCTTCTCGGGCAGGTGCTTCATGATCTTCTTCGGGTTCATAACGTAGACGCCTCCGTTGATCCAGACGTCCAGGAACTCCGGCTTCTCCTCGAACTTCCTGACGACCTTCAGCTTGTCTATGTGGACGATCCCGAACCGTGACTTGTAGGGGACGAGCGCCATCGTCACCGTCGGCTGTGTCCCAGGAGCCACATGCGAAGCCAGCATGTTCTTCAGCGGGAGGGCGGTGACTATGTCGCCGTTCATCACTATTACGTTGTCCTCGGGGCTGCCGCTGCTCATGAGCGCCTTTCTGATCGCGCCTCCGGTCCCGAGCGGAGTCTCCTCCACGCTGTACGAGATAGTGATCCCCTGATAACTGGTGCCGAAGTGCTCCTTGAGCCGTTCCCATTTGTAGCCGCACATGAATACGACCTCATCGACCGGTATCTCCTTCTTCAGCCAGTCGATCTGCCACTCGGCTATGGGCCGCTTGTTCACGAGGACCAGTGGCTTCGGCCTGTCGTCTGTGAGGGGCCTTAGGCGCAGACCCTGGCCTCCAGCCAGGATGAGGGCTTTCATGACGAGACCGTGACGCAGCGGTTCGCTTTGTCCAATGATAACGAGAGAGAAATTGGGATGTACATGGACTCTCTTCGTTCGAAAGTGAGCCCCAGAAGCATATTTAGGCTTTTTTTCGAGCAGTGTCGATAAGAGTGTCGGTCAGAAGGTCAGTCCAGGATGTATCGTGCTAGCTCTGGCTTGCCCCGCGTCGAGACATATACGCCAGGCAGCCCGAGCTCCCTGAGCGCATCTGTGACGCCCCGCGCCTCCTTCAGCAACCGCCTCTCCCCCTCGAGCGCTATCCTGTCCAGCTCAGGCGGGAGCGCCCATCCGAACCTCTCCCTGCAGGCCTGTACGTCCTGCAGGCTCCTGAACGGGAAGATGTTGTGGAGCACCTTCATCTCCAGCCGGTTCTTCTTCAGCTCGGCCACGTGGTTCGCGAGCGTGTGCGAGACGTCGGAGGTGGGAGGCTGGGCGAGCAGCACGTCGGTCCCAGCCCTCAGACGTGCCTCGGCTATCTTCAGGCCCTTACGGCTGTGGAGCGCAGATATGTCCACAGGTGAGAAGAGCGTCGCGTTCACGTCCGCCCTGTTTGCGAGGGCGCGCGCCTCGGCTATGCACTCGCCGAGCGACCGAAAGTCGTAGACGTTCTTGGAGCCCTCGCCCTCCGCATACCTGTCACCCCAGACCAGCGAGACAGATTCCAGGCCAAGGGAGAGGCAGGTGAGGAACATCGTCCGGATCGCCTTGCGGTTCATGTCCCTGGTGGGGATGACCGGGATCACCTCCGAGCCGAGCTCATCCTTCAGGACCGCGGCGGTGTAGATGCTCGCGAGCTGGAGCCGTCCCGAGTCCTTCATGTCGGCGACGAGGATGGCGTCGGCCAGGCCCTCTATCTTCCGGACGCGGGCCACCATGTCCCGCATCTTCTGCTTTATCCCGATGAGCGGCTCCCTCGCTACCTCGATGCTGAAGTTTGGCGGGAAGACCTCCACGAGCGTCGTGAAGATTCCGCGCTCCATCTTCTCGCTGAGCTTCAATCACTCGATCACTTTCTGGCGATAGACCTGCGCGCCCGACTGGAGGGACGCCTCGGCTCTGCCGAGCTCGAGGGTCAGGTACGCCAGGTGTCGCCTGCTTATGCCGAGCCCATCGGCCTCGTCGTTAAGGGACTGGAAGATCCTCTCGGCCGACCTCGACTTGAAGCGCTTCTTCGCCACGTGCTCGTAGGAGTAGTAGGTGACGAGGATCTCCTTCGCCTCGCGAAGTATGGACACGAGGAAGTACCCCTGCGGGTCGTACTCCTTCGCGGTGAGCCTGGAGGGGACGGCCTCCTCAGGGCGCCCGAAGCAGACGTCGTCCCTCGCGAGGGTAAGTGTCACGTTCTTGGCATAGGCGACGTCACGGTTGAGGTTCCTCTGGCCGCAGTGCGGGTGCACGAACTGGATCCGGTCCTCGCCTAGCCTAGCCTGGGCGAAATCGATCAGCTTCCCAGTCTCCTCGGCGGTCTCCACCCTCAGGCTCTGGGCGTCGGTACAGCCCAGGCCGATGAGCTGGTCGTAGTTCCTCCTGGCCGTCTCGTCGAAGAGGCGCGGGTAGTGATAAAAGTCCAGGGAGATGGTGCTGACCCTCGTGCGAATCAGGGCCGGGAAGATCCTCGACGCGTCTCCGCAGGCGTGGAGCACGATCGGCAGCTTGGCGACCGACGCGACCTCCTCGTATAGGCCCACGAAGTAGTCTGGCGTGAACGAGTCCGCCGCGACGGCCGGAGAGTCGAGCTGTATCCAGGAGACCGCCCCGGAGTCCTGCAGCTGCTCGATCTCAGGGATCACAATCTTCCGGTTTATCTCTACGGCGAGCTCCCGGGTGTCCGCGTAGGAGCTGGTGTTGATCTTTGCGAACCTCGCCAGCGTGTACGCGTCAGTGATCGGCTCCTTGATCTTGTAGTGCGAGGGGAGGACGCTGCGGGCATGCAGCACGTCGGTCAGCCGGTTCGAGCCGACCCTCGAGATCTTCTCATCGACGAAGGCCTCTGCGCCGTTCCATCGTATCCCCTTTACGAACTTCGGGTCGAGGAAAAGGGAGTAGAGGTCACCCCTCGACTGGCCTGTGGACGGGACCTCGATCCCCGCCGAGGTGAAATCCTCGAGCGCCTCGTCGATGGACCAGAGGTACGGGTCGATCACGTCGTCTCCGAGGCCGTGGCTGGAGATCGTGAGATAGTACTCGATGTCCTCTGGCGTCGGAAATGTCGGATAGCTACCTATCGTTGTCGTCTGTGGGATCAATGAGCGGAGAGTTCACCCCTCGCCTTCTCCGCCCCGGCGACGGTCAGGTCGAGCATTCCCTGCGCGATCTCGGGCTTCCTGGTCCTCAGCCCGCAGTCGGGGTTGATGTATAGCTCTCGCGGGTCCAGGTCGGTGACCTT
>JAPCJS010000145.1 GCA_027886825.1 Nitrososphaerota archaeon | reverse complement strand
AGACCATCTGCATTCGGCGCCTGTATGGCTTCAGCTGCCTGCCCTTGAGCTTGGAGATGTCGGTCCCGTCGAAGACGACTCGTCCGGAGGATGGCTCGAGGAGGCGCATCACGGTCCGGCTCAGGGTCGTCTTCCCGCAGCCCGACTCGCCCACGACGCCGAGTGTCTCGCCCTTCTTTACCGCGATCGAGACGCCGTCGACCGCGCGGACCCTGCCCCTCGTCCTGCCCAGTAGGCCGCCCCTGATCGGGAACCACTTGAACAGGTCGTCCGTCTGGAGGAGATAGCTTCCATCTTGCAATTTTTTTCTAGCCTCCGTAGAGGAAGCAGGCGACGAAGTGGCCCTTCGAGACCTCGAGGAGCTTCGGCTTCTCGATCGGGCAGCGCTCGAACGCAAAGTCGCACCTGGGATGGAACCGGCAGCCGGTGGGTGGGAAGATCAGGTTCGGGACCGACCCCCTGATCGACTTTAGCTCGTGGCCCGTGGAGTCGGGCCGGGGTATCGAGGCCAGGAGGCCCTTCGTGTAGGGATGGAGCGGGTTCCGGAAGAGCTCGTTCACCTCGGCGACCTCCACGATGTTGCCGGCGTACATCACGGCCACCCTGTCGCAGACCTCGGCCACCACGGCGAGGTCGTGGGTGATGAGGATGACCGAGGTATCGATCTGTTCGCGGAGCTCTGTGAGGAGCTTCAGGATCTGGGCCTGGACCGTCACGTCCAGGGCAGTCGTGATCTCGTCGGCGAGGAAGAGCTTGGGCCTCCGGACGAGCGCCATCGCGATCATGGCGCGCTGCCTCATTCCTCCCGAGAGCTCGAACGGATACGTCTTGAAGATCCTCTCGGGCTCGGGGAGCCGGACCTGTCGAAGGATGTTGATCGCGTAGAGACGCGAGAGCCTGTTGAACTCGCGCTTGCCCAGCGTGGGCTGGGGCGGGAGGGACTCGAGCTGCGTGCGCTCCTTCTCCTGTTCGAGGGTGAGTCTCCCCTGCTCCTTCAGCCGCTGGAGCTCCCTGAGACGGTCCGCGATGACGTCGTCCGTGAAGAGCTTCGCCTCGCTCGAGATTATCTCGGTGATCTGGGACCCGACCGTGAGCACGGGGTTGAGGTAGGTCGTGGGGTCCTGGAAGACCATCGCCATGTCCGAGAGCCTCGAGATCCTCAGCTCGCTCTTTCTCTCCTTGAGGAGGTCATTCCCGGCGAGGATTATCTCGCCGCTGACGACCTCGCCGTTCTGGGGGAGGAGGCCCTCGATGGTCAGGGCGGTCACCGACTTGCCGCTCCCCGACTCGCCGACCAGGCCCAGGACCTCGCGCTTGCCGACGGTGAAGTCTATCCCGTCGAGCGCCATTACCTCGCCGGCGTAGGTATGGAAGACGACCTTCAGGTCCTTCACCGTCAGGACGTCCTCCGGGGTGGCCTGGGTCATCTCGTCATCATCTCCTCAGCCGAGGGTCGAAGACGTCCCTGATCCCGTCTCCCAGCAGGTTGAAGCCGAGCGAGATGATCAGGATCGTTATCCCCGAGAATATGATCAGCCAGGGCGCCGTGAAGAGGTATCCGATCCCCTCGTTCGCGAGGTTCCCCAGCTCTGGGATGAGCGGGCTCGGGCTGAATCCCAGGAAGGTCAGGGCGGAGACCGTCAGGATGACGCTCCCGATGTCCAGCGTGGCCTGCACGAAGACCGGGTAGATCGAGTTCGGGACGATGTGCCTGAAGAGGATGCGCACCCTTCCGGCGCCCATCGCCCTCAGCCCCTCGACGTACGGCTTCTCCTTCTCGGCGAGGACCTGGGAGCGGATGAGGCGGACGTAGGTCGGCCACCAAGTGATCAGTATGGCGAAGGTCAGGATGTCGAACGAACGCCCGAGGATCACGAGGAGGACTATGGCGAATAGGATCCCGGGGATCGCGAGGAAGATGTCGGTCACCCTGAGGATGGCCTCGTCGATGATGCCTCCAGCATAGGCGGCGACCGCCCCGAAGATGACTCCGATGACCACGGCCGAGACCACTACCTCGAGGGCGATCTGGAGGTCGAGTGGAATGGCGAGGACGATCATAGAGAGGACGCTCCTCCCGTAGGAGTCGGTCCCGAGGGGATACACCGACCCCGCGCAGTTGAAGACGTTGGTGATGTGCCAGTTGATTATGGGGTTGTTCCAGCACAGCCTCAGGTCCAGGTTCGTCCCCCGTCCGAACTTCGGGTTCACGATGACGTTGGCGAAGACCGCTATCAGGACCGTACCGACCGAGATGACCGAGCCGGCGATGATAAGGGGGTTCTGCCGGAAGCGGTGGAAGGCGTACCGGAGATCGGCCGACCTTCTTGCGGGGGCGGGGCCCTTGGTCTGCGGTTCGATCTCGCTCATGCGGACACCTCAGTACCGGATCCTCGGATCCAGCTTCGCGTAGAGCAGGTCGACGATGAGGTTGGTGGCGACGATTATCAGGGCGGTGACGAGCACGTACAGCTCAAGGAAGTTGATATCGAGGGAGTTCGCCGCGATCAGAGAGGCGCTGCCCACCCCGGGCCAGGTGAAGACGATCTCGATAACGATGGCGCCCCCGAGCAGGAGCGCTGCGAGAAGTCCCGCTATCGTCACCGCGGGCAGCAGCGCGTTCCTCAGGGCGTGCCTGTAGACGACCACTCGCTCGCGCAGACCCTTCGATCTTGCGAGCAGGATGTAGTCCTGTTTCAGGGCGTCCACCATGCTGGACCGCACTATTCTCGTGAGGGCCCCTATAGAGGTTATCGCGAGGGTGAGCGCGGGAAGGGCGAGCGCCACGAACGCGTCCCACGTATACGCAGGGTTCACCGAGAGGATCCCATCGAAGAGCGGAGCGCCGGTGTAAAGCGAGGCCGTACCTGGGTCGGCGATGCATATCGCGCAGCTCGTCGCGAACGCGCCGTTCGCCGGGAAAAGCCCCAGGCCGTTGAACCGGATGTACAGCACCAGGACGATCTGAAGCACCGCGCCGAACCAGTACTGGGGCACAGAATAACCGCCGAGCGAGACGACTCGCGAGATGTGGTCGGGTAGCTTGTTGTTGTGGGTCGCGGATATGATCCCAAGCGGTATCCCGATGAGGACCGTGAGGCCCGCCCCCGCGACGGCGAGCTCTGCGGTGAGCGGAAACCTGTCGAAGAAGACGGACCACGTTGTCTGTGTGCCCCCGGATATCCCTGGCAGGAGGCTGTATCCCCAGTTCCCTGTGATCACGTTCTTCAGCCAGCCGAGGTACTGCCCCCAGAGCGGGACGACGCATCCCGCCTGGCTATTGGAGAAGGCCGTGAACGAAGGGCACGACGGGGTGGCGACCCCGAGCGACTGGGCGAGCTCCAGCTTCGAGATGTCGTTCATCTTAGGCGTGATGTACGGGGCGAGCGAGGTCGTCGGAGGCAGGAGGCCTCGGGTGAGATAGAAGATGACCAGGGACAGAAGAAAGAGGACTACGACCATCAGGAGCAGACGTCTAATCGCATACTCGTACAGCTTCAATCCATCGCCGCCATGATCGTAGTCATGACAGACAAGCTCTCGAGAGGAAAAAAATCGCGGGAGCCCTCTACTCGCTAGTAGAGGGTTGCGAAGTATTCAGGTCCAACGCCAGCAGCCGCTGCCGTACTGAGTGATGGGTTGAAGTAGAACCCTTGGACGTTCGAGGTCATGGTAACGAAGTTGACGTTGTACAGGGTCCAGAGGTACATGACCTCCTTGTTGCCCAGTGTGTTCATCGCGTTGCTCGCTGCCACGATCCCTCCTATGTTGCCTGACTGACTCGCTGCGTTGGCCTGGCTGTTGAGCGTGGCCATCTGTGCGAGGTTCCAGCCGTCAGCGCCTGTGTAGGCTCCGTTGGGAGCGAACATCGGCGTTAGGAAGTCAAGAACCCAGGGGTAGTCATCGATCCAGCCCAGCGCGTACATGTAGTAGTGAGTTGGTACGGAGAAGGCGTTGGCGAGCAACTGTCCGGTTGGGACGGGTACGACCGTGACCGTCAGGCCCATGTTGTAGGCCGCGCTGACGTTGTTGATGACAGATGCTATCTGGGTGAAGATCGCTGTGTCCACGGTATCACCCGATGGGACGACGAGCGGGACGGTCTGAGGGATCGGGTTGCTGCACTTGTTGTTGGATCCTAGGGTAGCGCAGCCGAAGGCGTTGTCGAAGAAGCCTGCGGGCGCTGCGCTACCGTTGGTGAACTTGAACGAGGTGAGCGGGCTCTGCATGGCTGAGAGGAGCATCGCCTGTACCTGGTCTGGGTTAAAGCTGTAGGCTGGAGTGATCGAGGAGTTGAACGAGCCGGTCGGAGGCAGTCCAGGTGGGACGACGTTGAGCGCCACCGTTCCTACCTTGTTGTTGACGGCGATGTTGATGTCCGTCATGTTGACGGCGTCGGCGAATGCGGTCCTCATCCTGAGGTCAGCGAATGGTTGGAACTTGTAGTACTGGCCCGAGAGTGCGTTGGTCACGTTGGT
Organism: Nitrososphaerota archaeon; assembly: GCA_027886825.1. Taxonomy (GTDB): domain Archaea; phylum Thermoproteota; class Nitrososphaeria; order Nitrososphaerales; family Gagatemarchaeaceae; genus Gagatemarchaeum. The sequence continues at coordinate 1,902 of JAPCJS010000145.1, read as the reverse complement.
ATCGAACGGGTCGAAGGTGAGCCCATAGAACGGGAAGGTCCCGTAGAGTGAGACACCGGAGATGTCCGAGGTTAGGGTGTTGGTGTTCAGCCACGCGCTCCTGTCGGCGATGTCGTAGAGGTTGGTACCGGGCAGATCTATGGCCAGTGCCTGCCCAGACTTGGCTGCGTTCTGGAGGTCGATCTCTCTGGTCGTCACGTCTGGGACGAACTTGAAGATGACCGTCTTTATCTGCGGGGATATGGCCTTTGAGTACGGTCCACCCCAGTAGCCCTGGCGGGCTGTGAGGGTGATCGTGTTGGACGTGAGCTGGTTGCTAGTGAGTACGTATGGTCCTGTCCCTGCAAGGGAGCCCTGCTGAGACGTGTTCAGGTAGGTTGCACCGCAACCACCCAGTGTGGAGCCGGCGTTGCACGTCGAGGAGAGGTCCTGCAGATATTGGTCGATCTTGTTCTGCGTAGTGCCTGTGAGCGCTGCGTTGGGGATCTTGTATCCTGCACTGGATGTGTTCCACATCGCGAGGTCGTGCTGCATGACGTAGTTGGGCGCGATGATCGTGGCCCACTGGCCTGCCAGGAGCTCCGGCACGGCCGAGGATGGGTTCATCACGTTGATGTTGAAAGTGAGGGGACCCGTTATCTGGACGAAGTTCTCTGCTAGCACCTGTTTCACGTAGTTGTTTCCGTAGCTCTGGGCAGCCCCGCTGAGCGTCGTGCTCAGGCTTGCGTTCAGGAGCTGGGCGATGAGCCACGTGGCCTGTGTTGCATGGCCGGTGGGTGTGCTACCGTCGAAGACGAGGAGCCTGTTGAGGGAGAAGTAGACAGCGGTCGAGTTGAGTGGTTCTCCGTCTGCGAACGTGATCCCACTTCTCAGGGTGAAGCTGTAGACCTTCTGGTCAGAGGACACGGTATAGCTCTGCGCCAACCATGGGATGACACAGGTAGAGCAGCTCGCGTTGTACCACAGGAGTGGCTCGTACACGTTCTGCATTATGTTGTAGTCGTACGAGAAGTATGATATCCCGGGATCCAGATACTCTGGCGTCTCGGCCGACTCGTACGAGAAGGTGGTGGGTACGGGGCCTGTGGAAGAGGTACTGGAGCTTGAGGTCGTGAGGCTCGTGGTGCTGGTCGTGCTCGTTGTGGAGTGCGTGGTCGTGAGGCTCGTGGTGCTGGTCGTGCTCGTTGTGAGGCTTGCGCTCGTACTGCTGGTTGTACCACTCGATGCGAAGAAGTAGATTCCAGCGGCTACGGCGATGATTAGGACTACTATGATGATTGCTGCGGCGGTGGTAGATATTGCGTTTCTACCGAGTCTTTGCATTTTCAGGCTTACAAACATGCAAGATTATTTAAATGTGATAGACGCCTCGTTTATCGACGATTTTCCGGGCCCCAAGCCTCATTTGACGTCCAGCCCTTCGTACGCGCGTCTGGCCTCGTCCACAGAGGTCTCGTCTTCGAGGGTCGCGACGTCGCCCATGGGTCGTCCCTCTGCCACCGCCTTGAGCAGGCGCCGCATTATCTTCCCGCTCCTGGTCTTGGGCAGCTTGTTGACGAAGAAGACCTTCGAGGGCTCGGCGATGGGGCTGAACCCATCCCTGACCCACTTCCTGACCTCGGTGCGCAGCTCCTCGGAAGGGACGAAGCCCTGCCTGAGGACCACGAACGCGATCGGCACCTCGCCCATTATCTCGTCGGGGACCGCCACCTCGGCTGCCTCTGACGCCGCGGGGTGCGTGACTATCGACGACTCGATCTCGTACGTCCCGAGCCTGTGGCCTGCGACCTTCAGGACCTCGTCAGCCCTTCCGGCCACCCAGATGTATCCGTCTTTGTCCTTTATCGCGTAGTCGCCGCAGAAGAAGAAGTCTCTGCCCGGGAACCGCTGGAAGTACTGCTT
>JAPCJS010000017.1 GCA_027886825.1 Nitrososphaerota archaeon | reverse complement strand
GGGCCACGTTGATCTTTCCCTCGTGCGATACCTCGCTGTACTCGAAGAGGTTGGCGTGGTTGCCCATGGTCTTGAGATAGCTGAGGGCGTTCTCCTCGGTGAGGGCGCCCCACTTGGCGTGGATGTACGTCTTGGGAACGTCCTCGCCCGCGGCCTTGCCCGCCTCGATTATCGTCTGGTTGTTCGCGGCCTGCAGGATGTGTCTGAAGGTCGAGGCGGGCATCTTCACCATGTGGAACCTCTTCATGGGCCGGTCGTAGTTGGCGTAGGTTAGCAGGAGCTGATTGAGCAGCGTGTTGACGCTGACGTTCTGCTTCTTCGCGTCTTCCTGGAGGACGTTCAGCGCGGCCTCGTCCAGCCTGAACGATCCGGTCGCCGTCTTTGCCCTCATGAGACGTTCGGTCACTTCGGAGTCGCTCCTATAAACCTGACTCCGGCGCCCGGGGACAAAACGGAACATACGAGACTGATGTCAAAGAAGCGCAAAGAGTGCGATTCGTCAGAGAAAAAGTCTGATTCGTTACAGAAAATACGTTGGGTAGTTATAGAGTGACCCATCACAATCACACATGACTTTAGTTACTGAGACAGACCAATCGGGCGGAGAGAGGATGACGATCGTACATCAGTCGAATCCCGGCGTGCTCGTAGTCGAGGGCCTCGTGGAGAGGATGACCGGAGGAGGGAAGTTCGTGGTCGCACCCGTCCGCGAGTATGCGGATGTAGACGTGGGCAACCGCGTCATGATCATCGTCCTGGACAAGATGCAGCCCGAGGTAGTCCTGGAGACCCTCAAGGAGAGAGTAACCTGGCCCTTCGCAAGCAACTGGGCGATCCTGGTCAGGGGGAACAGGTACATCGACAGGTGTAGCGTCACCTATGGCGACAGGAAGCTGAGCGCTCTGGACATGTTCGGAGTTGCAAGGACCGAGCTATCCATCCCACGCGATGGAGTCCTAATCTTCCGCGTCCCCGAGACGATCAGCATCGAGAACGAGGACTATGTGGAGGTAAGGGATGGCTTCAGGTCGATAGGAAAGATGAGGTTCGGGTCGATCGAGCCCACCGTCCTGAAGGAGCTGAATCCGACAGTCGATGTCTCGGGCACGATTGCGCCCATGCAGAAGGTCGGCGCGTACCCCACGAACATCAACTTCACGAGCGTCACGACCGGCCAGAACTTCTGGGCCGTGGTCAGCAACAACAGGTACTCGGTACAGCTGCCAAACCGCGACTCGTACACAACGAACGTGACCTGGACCATCGCGCCCGGAAATGAGGGCGGCATGGCCGAGGCTGGAACCCTGAACCTCAACCTGAGCGAGCAGGCGTACAGCTTCGACATTACCTGGTAGACCTCCCGCAGGTCCAGGATAGGAGAATGGTGGAAGCAGGATGGACCTATTCTGGACTGTAGCGGCGGTCCTTTCTGATCCTGTGACTATTCGGACCGATCGGTGGCCCAGGCGGCGAGCTGATCAATCTGCTGATGATCATCGCCGTCGTCATCGTCGTGTACAGGCTCTACACCGGAAAAGTGGTCACGGGCAAGTGAGCAGAGTCCTGAAGACAAGAGACCAAAGAGGTGAATTCAAAAATGGCAAAGAAAAGCAGGGGTGGTAGGATGACCGCGGCGAAGGGACGGGCTGCGAAGTCGGCCGGCGGAAAGGGCCTCGTCAAGAACCGCCCAGCGGGCAAGAAGATCATGTCCACTTAGGGACGCAGAAGAGCCAGGTCGTGGATGACGGGACGATCGCCGCGACCCGGTTCATATTTTTGTTCATTTACGGACGATACTTTCTGGAACCTCGCGGCCGTCGATACCTATCTTCGAGCCGCCCTACAATCCCTCGAACTCCGACAGAACTCCGGCTGGCTAGCCTTGACAATCCTTTAAAGTCCACAGCCACGAAACCCATACCGTCTTGTCGAACCAGCAATCGTATCGAACGGACATGTATGAGGGAATGCTCGCGGAGACGGTCACGGTGCGGGGTTACAACGGCGACGTCATCAACGCATACTTCGCCCGACCGCTCGGCCCTGGACCCTATCCAGGGGTCGTGCTGATCCATCACGCTCCAGGTTGGGACGAGTGGTACAGGGAGGCCACGCGCAGGTTCGCGCATCACGGCTACCTGGCTCTCAGCCCCAACATCTACTACCGCTTCGGTCAGGGGTCGCCCGAGGACGTCGCGGCCAAGGTTCGCGCCGCTGGAGGGATAGAGGACGACCAGGCTGTGGGCGACGCCGCAGGAGCCAGAGACTTTCTGACTGCGCTCCCGACGTGCACCGGCAAGGTCGGAGTCTTCGGGACCTGCTCGGGGGGCCGCCAGACGTTCCTCGCGGCCTGCAGGAGCAAGGGCTTCAGCGCCGCGGTGGACTGCTGGGGAGGGCGCGTCGTGATGACGCCGCAGGAGCTCACCCCTAAGACGCCGGTCGCGCCGATCGAGTACACGAAGGACCTCTCCTGCCCACTGCTCGGCTTGTTCGGGCAAGAAGACAAGTTCCCTTCACCCGAGCAGGTCGCACAGCACGAGGAGGAGCTCAAGAAGTTCGGGAAGAACTACGAGTTCCACATGTATCCGAACGCCGGCCACGGCTTCTTCTACTACGACAAGCCCATGTACAGGCAGGAGCAGGCCGTCGACGGCTGGAAGAAGATCTTCGCGTTCCTGGGGAAGAATCTGGGTACGCAGGGGAGCCCCTAGGGGGTCATGGCCGTGTGCACCGGTCTGGTCCAGAATGCGAAGGTGGAGGGAGCAGGGAAGGCCGCCGACGGCTGGTTCAAGCTCGAGGAGGTCAGCGTCACTTACGACTGCTCCTACCATACCGCGATGCCTCAGGGCGTCAACATCGACTTTCTCAACGAGAAGGAGGGGCCGGGCGCGAGGGTGGCCGTGGAGCTGAGCCCTAGATCGGCGATGGATCTTGTCCACGCCATAATGGAATCGCTGTACAGTGCCGGCATCGACCCTGGGGAAGCTGCGCTGGGGCTCGTCCCGACAGCACCGCTCGTCGTGAGCTCGGGGAAGAGATAGACGGAGTGGGAACGATCAGGTCGGGTGCCAAGCAGCAGGCTCATCGGTTCTTGGACCCCTGCCCTGGCACGTCGGCCGGTTCGGCGGCAGACCGCCGGACGGACGGACAGTCATGCCTCAAACTGTCCATTTCCCCTGCCGGCTCATGGGGCCTCGATTAAGTGTCACAGGCCGACCTGGTCTCCCAGTGAGAAGTTGTCCCAAGAGTCAGCAAAAGTCAAGCCGAGATACGCGCCGATCCGGTTCCGCCTTCCTGATGGCCGACCTATCCAAGGACCCGCCCGGTAACGAGGGAAGGGATCGGACATTGAGGCCGGTCCCGTTGCTCTTCCGCGTGACTGGCGCCGTCCTCGGTCTGCAGCTCCTCCTGGGAGGGCTCCTGACGTTCGGCTTCATCTCAGCGGAGGTGCACATAATCAACGGCTTCATACTGTTCATCCTTGCCGTAGCCACGATGGTCGCCTGGCTCGTATCCAAGCCTTCGTTCAGGCCGATGAAGGTTATCTCCGTCGTCATCGTCATCCTGATCCTCTTGCAGATTGTGCTTGGATTTGCTACCCTGAATACGGGCAGCCAGATGATCGCGTTCGCACACTTCGCGACCGCCCTGGCCATCTTCGGTGCGACCCTGTTGGGCACATTCACGGCGATGAGGTGGTCTCAACTATCCGGGACCGGCAAGGGTAATGGTTCTGCCGTCGATACGATGGGCCGACAGGGAGCCTGATGCGTGCATCCATCCCATGAAAGAGTTCCGGTGCCTTTCGTGTTGATCCTTGACCTGACCTCGAGCCCGTCGAGAAGCATCGGTTGCGATCATCCGAATAACTTGAACGACTCGGGTTGCACGTCCAGGCGCGGTCGTCCAATTTCAGTCGCGATGGTCGCTCGACTCTCATGGCTGAGGTACAGTCAGCAGACCGCCGCTGCCATTTCCATCCGGCGCGTTCTTGGGGAGAGGGTTCGGGAACATCGTGAGCGAGTACTGTTCATTCACGTCATCCCTCCACTTGCCGGTATGGACGTCGTAAGTGCTTACGCCTAACTGATTTTTTTGAGTGTCTAAGGTGAGGATCGTTACGGTTGCTCCGCCTACCTTGTCCACATCGGGAGTGGTCGATGTCACGGCGTCGACGCCCTGCCCTGTCGGGTCACCGGGCCTGTCGGTACAGTCCTGCCTGTCGAACATCAGTTGGTTTCGACCGTTTACAGGGGTGGGTGTGTTGTATCCATAGTCGGTGGCATAATGGCCGTTCAACGTCAGGAAAACCTTGGATGAGTGAGCGTTCATCAGTGCTCCCAGGCCTTTCACGAACAGGCTTAGGTCGATGTAGTTGCTCCAGTCTTGGATGAGCCCAAACGCGTTCACGTAAGCGTGCGGCGCGATTATGAAGTAGTGGTCCGCGTACGCTGGATCGTCGAGTATCTCTCCGACCCACTTCAGAACGTCGGGCTGCGCGTTCCACTCTATGTTGATGACAAGGAAGTTCAATCCGTTGGCCGAGAAGCTGGCTGCCGTGTTCATCCCATCGTGAAAGTCGCTCACCCAGCTTACGTTTGGCAGCGCGTTCACCTGGCTGGCTACGATAGAGGGATTGAACGAAGAAGACCAGACGTTTCCCTTCCAGCCGGAGGTCGCGTCGCTCCCGACCAGGTCATCATGATTTCCCGCGCACCATGTGTACGGTATCCCGTTCTGCAGCAGTACGGACATTGCGGCGTCGGCGTTCTCCCACTCCACCTGCTGGCCTCCGATCTGGACGAGGTCTCCGGTGTGTATCACCATCTTCCCGTTGTAGGTCTGCCAGTTGTCCACGATCCATTTCGTCAGCTTCGAGAACAGGGCAGGGTTTGACTCGGAGAGGAACTGCGTGTCGGTGATCCAGAATATCGAGAAGGGATTCGTCGCCGGCGACGCCAGGGTCGAGGAGCTCGACGAGGATGAAGAGGTGGCACTGGCCGTCACGGTCTGAGTCTCGACCTGGGTGTCCGTGACGGTCTCTGTCTCGGTTTCCGTCTCTGTGCCAGTTACTGTCTGAGTCTCGGTAGCAGTCAGCGTCTGAAGCTCGGTATTCGTGATCGTCTGGGTGTCCGTGACAGTCTGGACCTGGGTATTGGTAACTCTCTGAGTCTCATTCGCTGTGATCGTAGTCGTCGATGTCTGGGTGACCGGGTCAGCGGCCGGCTTCTCCTCTCTCTGTCTCGGAAGCTGCCCCGTAGCCTCTCCCAACACCAACCCGACCACCCCGGCAGCCACGAGGACACCGGCCCACCTGATGTAGCGTCGTCTGGAGATCTTCCTTTCTCCAATGTCATCGGGTAAGGGCATTAGGAGGATACACTGAACCTGCACAAACCGAATTATTTAGGCTTATGTTACTTATTTTGGTGCAGATATCGCAGGATCCGAACATCGACACAGGAGTCCAAAGATGGGGAAGAGGCAGGGACGACTGCCAATTAGCCAGTGAGACTGCGAGTGGGTCACTTCTCTCTTCCCGACCCCTCGAACCCCTTCTCCAGTATGTGTGGTCTGCTCATCTGGAGGATGGCGTATTCGTTCCCGCTCCGGTCCTTGAAGTTGATGCAGGGTCCGTCGGGGATCTCGAACCTTCCCCCATCCGGCTTCCACCCGCGGCCCTTCAGGTCCCGGGCCGCTTCGTCCAGGTCATCGACCTCGTAGATTAGCCGTTTGCTGGGTGCTTTGACGTGATCCGCCAGAAGCAGATACGGCTCGCCGCACAGGTCGAAAGCGGCCACCCTCGCACCGAACTCCCTGAACTCCCAGACCACACGGGCTCCCAGCTTCTTCTCGTAGAATTCACGATCATCGTCGTAGTTCGAGGTCCCGATGTAAACGTAGACCAGACGCTTGAACGGGTTCGCTCTTCCCTGGGCCGGCGCGGCCTTGTTCGTCATCTCGTGATCCTCGGCTCCCAAAATCCTAAAACTGTTTCGTTTCTCAGACTGAATTTTTTTGACGCCGCCTGCGTGTGAGCTTTGGCCTCGAGCTCGCAAGGTCGGATGGTATGCCAAGAGAGCAGCTTGTCTTCGGGCGGGACAGTCCTGAGACTGGGGGGACAGTCCGTGAGGCCAATCGCCGTCGGTTGTCACTTTACATCTGAGCTGGAAATGGCCTTTCGTAGAGCAGACCCGGCACAGCAATCATCCCTAGGATCAAGCCATCGCAGCGAACGCTAGGATGTGTCTGACTCCATTTCCTGGACTTGCGGCTAATTCTCTTGGCGAGATCCAGGCCGACCTGAGATCGTTTTGAAGATGTCCTAGGACAGGTTTACCATAGACAGATGGCTTATACGGGTCGGAATTCGCCATGACGCTTTCAGAGAAAGAAGCTTAAGTTCGGCAGAAGTCTGACGGCTACGAGAGCTTGAGCAGGCGCTGGAGGAGAGTGTTGAGCATCTTAGTGATGCTGCTTCTGGTGCTCTCTGCGGTCGTGAGCATCCTGCTCTATGCTTGACGACCTATTCCTGACCGCTTGTCACCCGTTGGCGGGCCCCCAACAAACACGCCAAAACCGGAGTGCCTGAGCGAAGGCCATCGATTGCGACCATCTTCTCTGGCCTTCCCTCAAGTCGGATTCCCCGCTCTTGGACACGGTGAGCGCCGCTTGTGCCGAAACGAATAAATGTCAATCTACTTGACGGTCAAGTAAATTGACTAATCAGGCGCCCGATAAGACGACTCAGGGAACGACCTCGCGCGATTATGATGAATGGCCGACTCCCGCCCTATTACGCGCCGCCCGTGACACATATCGAAAGGCAATCCACAAGCGGCTCGTTGATGGTGGGTTTGCTGACGTCCCGCGAGATGGGTCGTATGTCCTGGGTGCTATCATCAACCATGGAGTGGCGCCGGGCGATGCAATGCGGCTGCTCGGGGTCACCAAGCAGGCCGCCAGCCAGCTCCTCGACACGCTGGTGCTGCGTGGCTATCTCGAGCGCACCACAGACACGGCCGATCGGCGCCGGATGATCGTCGAACCCACAGAGCGGGGGCGCGCAGCGGCGACCGCCGTACGCGCTGGAGTGGCCGCAATCGATGACCAGCTGACCAGGCGACTCTCGCCAGGCGATCGGGCAGCCCTCCAAGCCGGTCTTGGTGCCCTCATCGAGATAGGCGTCGGTGAGGGAGAGGACCCAGCGACCTCGCCGACCCGCCTGATACAGTTCAGCCCTATCTTCCCAGTCAGGGACCTACGCCGCGCCCTGGATCACTATCGGGGCCTGGGCTTCAGCGTGAAGGCCTATGGCGACGGTGACGAATACGGTTTTGCCGATCGCAGCGGCATTGGTATCCACCTAGTGCTTGACCGGAACCTCGACCCGCACGATGGTGGGAGCGAGGCGTATCTCTACGTGGAGGACGCGGACTCGATGTTCGCCGAATGGAGCAGGCCAGGCATCGGGGGCAGGACCCTCCCCGTGGGAGATATGGCCTACAAACTTCGAGAAGGGACCCACATCGATCCTGACAACAACGTCATCCGCTTCGGCTCCAAGATCTCAACCATGACACCAGATAGCAGGGGTTGACCGGGAGCGGCCTATCCCGTGGCATAGCGCGGTCGACTTGAGCCTGCACGTACAGACCGCGCTCGCAACTGGCATTCCCGGTCAGGAGACAGGCTTCATCGTCTGGAGCCCGTACTCTGGGGTGACCGCGTTGCTGCTCGCGCTCTTCCTGTTCGCAGTGGGGGCTGCGGTCATATTGCTAGGGAGACATCTGAGGAGGGATCTCAGGCTCCCAAGGCCCTGGAGGTGGCTGAAGGTCGTCATAGTGGTCGTCTGGATTCTCCAGATCCTGATCCTGCTTCGGGTATTCAAGAACATCATCACCATGGACCCGTCTGCCGGTGTGACAGGGCCAGTGCTCCCAGTGACCCTGGTCTCGGCCGCTTGCACGTCTGCCCTCGTAGCATACTTTCTGCGACGGGACGGAGCGTCTCCCGCACTGGGCGGCGCCTTTGTCGCGGCGGTCGCGGGTCCGATGGTCTTCGAGTTCCCCTTCGTCCCGATTGTGGCGCCAGTGGCTAGCACTCCGACGGATCCGGGAGCGGCCCTCACGATACCGTTCTTCTTGACGATGATCACGACGCTCGCCCTCCTCTCGTTCTCCCCTAGGGCTGCGATCACGAGGTGCTCGCTCTATTTCCTCGGGGGGATGTTCCTGGTCTTCGCCGTGTGGGCCCTATTCGGTTTCGCATATCCTTCGGATCCGATTCCGTTCCTACGGAACTCTGCCTCCAAGGTTCTGGGTTTCGCGACGACCGCTGCAATGTTCAGAAGAGGCAAGAGCCGAACAGATGGGTCCGCTCTGATCGACGCGGGTATGGCTCAGAACATCGGTGCTTGATGACGGGCCCGTGGGATCGCCTGGTCTTTATTGTAGATCCCCGAGATTCCCTGTCAGCTTGAACCACTTCACCGGACGGAAGTCGGAGCTAGGTCTCTCTCTTCGTCGTCAGGCTGGAGAACAACTGGACTATCCGGTAGATCATGTAGAGGAAGATCGCCATCGACGCGGCGTCCACGATGGGATAGAGCCGCTCGACCGGTTCGGCGGTGACGTAGTACTCGAGGAACAGGGCGACCGATGTGTAGATGGCGAAGGCCAGGAATATCTTGCCTATCATTGCGAGGTCTCGGATCAACCTCTCGGGGACCCGTACCCCCTGTGATCCGAGCGACTCTATCAGCGGCAGGAACGATAGGATTATTGCCGCGACAACGGTTCCGGAAGCCAGCAGGGTGTCAAGGAACAAGTTCGCTCATCTTGTCAGGGTCGGAGACAACCTGGAGCGGGTATCTCGCTCCAGCAAGCCTCTTTGCATATTCCTTTACCTCGTTCGGGGGATCGCGGTCCGAGAGCAGGATACCCAGCCTGACCTTGTAGTCGAAGTTTGAACGCGCCAGCAGTTTCATCTTATCGAGGAGCCTCTCCACCGTCGCTTTGGTTGCTTGATCGCAGAAATCGCACACAATGTACTGCGAGGTGTCCTCGTTGTAAGTTATCATTCGGAAGCTGACGATCTCCCCCAACACGACGGGAAGCTTGTCCTCGACGCGGTGGTATCCCGATTTCATGAGGTTCGACGCCAGTCTTTCGGCCCTGCTCTCCTCGGAGACAGTGAGGGGGACACCCGAAGTGATGGTCTGGGTGTTCTCAACCACCGCAGCCTTTCGTCCCAGCCCCACCCTTTCGAGCAGAGCGACGAACCTCGGGTCGGCCCTGATCCCCTCGAACCATCTCTCGACCTTCAGCGAGCAGAGATAGGGAGAGTGTTCTGAGTAGGCCTTCTGTAACCATTCGAGCGCTCTATCGGTCTCCCCGAGGCATGCGTACATCCCCGCCAGCGCCACAGGGGGAACATGGACGGCACCGTTGCTTCGCTCGTCTGCCTCGACGCGTGCCAGGATCATCTTGGCCTCATCTGACCTTCCGGCGCTCGCGTACGCGTAGCAGAGGTCAGTCATGAACATCACGTTGTTTGGGTCGAGCTCCATCGCCTTCTTGATCTCGGCTATTCCCTCGTCGGCGTTCCCCTCCTGGCAGCGAGCAAGGCCAAGGTTGTCGTGCGCGAACGCCGCTTGGGGGTCGATCTCGATGGCCCTCTCAAGCCTCCCTATGGCTTCGCGAGTCCTCCCCGAGAAGAAGAGTATGGAGCCGGCCACCTGGTTGACGGCCACGGAGAGCGGGTCCAGCTCCTCGGCGGTCTTGATCTCGGCCAGGGCTTCGGAGTTCCTCAGTAGGTTGAGCAGGAGCAGTGCGTACCGGTAGTGCGCCTCGGCGCTGTTCGGGCTCATCTCTATGACACGCCTGAACTCGGCCTCTGCACCAGGCCAGTCCCAGTCTGCGTCCATCAACAGTCTCCCCATCAGCATGTGCGCGATGTCCAGATGGTCGTCTATCTCGATGGCTCGCCTCAAGAGTGGTCTTGCCTTCGCGAATCCGACGCTGGGCGCGACGAATCCGAAGAAACCCAAGAACATCTCGCACTGCGCTGACATGGCGTACGCAGATGCGAATTGATCGTCGATCTTGGTGGCCTGTGCGAAGAGTTCTGCGGCCTTCCTGACCTCTCCCTCCGAGTATCGGGTGAGGTGGTACCTTCCTTTCAGATAGAGCGTGTATGCCTCGGAGCTGGATGTCCGGCTCTTCCTGAGATTCCGTCTCTCGGATTCCTGCAGCTTGACCCTCAGGCCCTCGACGATCTTCTCCGCAATCTCGCTCTGCACAGCGAAGATGTCATCAAGCTGTCTGTCGTAGGTCTGTGCCCAGAGGTGTCCCTCGTCTCGCCCGTCGATGAGCTGGACCGAGATTCTTACACGATTGGTGGCCTTCCTAACGCTTCCTTCGACGAGGGTGTCAGCGGCCAGTTCTCTTGCGATGTCGATGACTCCCTTCGAACTCGTCTTGTACTGCATGGCAGAGGTCCTCGATATTACCTTGAGTCGGTCGATGGTAGATAGTGCGATTATGAGCTCTTCCGTGATTCCATCTGCGAAATACTCGTTTTCAGGGTCGGAGCTCATATTCTTGAACGGGAGAATCGCGATCGTCTGTTTGTCCATGACATCTGGCCCGTGCCTCAGGTCTCCCGCGGGCATCAAGACCTCGAACTTTGACCTCTCAAATAGATATATCTTTGGCTGCGGGTTTCCGTTAGCTCTCAGGCTCCTTATCCTAGGACCGCCCTAGATCAACAGTTTGAATATGGAGGAATGGGCCGATAAAGTCGATCCTGTTAAGTTTGCGACGCCGGCCGATCTCGTTTATCTGTTCGATGAGTTCCGTCTCATTTGAGACAACGCAATCAGGATCGTGATCACCGGGAAGAGGAGGGGCGAGTTCACGCTAATCAGGTTCGCTTATCTGCGCCTCAATAATATTCCCTCAGCAACACACTGCATACTCCCGGGCTGGGGTGATTTCATGGCCTCTGCGACATGAGCTGCAGGTCAGGTCCATACTTCAAAATCGGCATTCCTGAAGGTGAGCGGTCAGGCCCACAGCCTGAAGCATCTGATCTGAGAAAGGCTGATCACCGCCGCCATCTTTGAACGCTGAGTGAAAGGGCCCGGTGGGTGTGCCAGCCATACTCACGTCAAGTTGGTTCGAACGATTCGGGACATTTCCCACTGGAGGAACGCCGCGGCGGTGAAGAGGTCGGAGCTCGATACGCAGACTCTTAGTTTGTTGGGCGAAGTCGAGCCTACTCAGAGGGATTCAGTTGCTTCGACGTACCCTTCACTATCGGCTTGTCTTATCCAGTCTGACAATATTCTGTGAAAATGGCGTGATGGTAAGTCGCATGGCTCAGGAATCCATATCTTCATAATTCCACTAAATGTCCAGACAAGATGGGAAAAATGGTACTTTCTTAGTAAACTATTTAGCTTCTACCCGGAGGCGGCAGTCGAGTTATCGCTGTGAAGGTCCCGCATCATAGATCGATCAGGATAACTCTCATAGGTCTCCTGTTCATCTTTCTGCTCAGCTTGGTGCCTTACTCCGCCCGCGCCCTCACAATCAATCAAGCGGCCGGCGTCGTCCTTGGGCAGACGGCCTTCACCTCGAACGGCATCAGTCCTTCCTCCACCACCCTGAACGTCCCCTCCGCCGTCACCTTCGACTCACACGGCGACCTATGGGTGGCAGACTCGAGCAACAACAGGGTCCTCGAGTACCTGGCGCCTATGACCATTGGTGAGGCGGCCAGTGTCGTCCTTGGACAGACCGGCTTCGACTCAGAAGATTGCAGAGGGGCTTCTTCGTCTCCTTCCCCGACCACACTGTGCGCACCTTCTGCCCTCGCCTTCGACTTACACGGAAACCTATGGGTGACCGATGAAGCCAACAACAGAGTCCTCGAATTTGTGAAAGGCGCTGGGTTCACCACCGGACAGACGGCCAGCCTCGTGATAGGACAGAACAGCTTCGTCTCGGGCGATTGCGACGGTACCATCGGTCTCGCGTCTTCTACTACACTCTGCTATCCGTACGGAATCGCCTTCGACTCTCACGGCAATCTTTGGGTGTCAGACTCGTCGGACAAGAGGGTCCTTGAATTCACGGGAGGGTCTGGGTTCACGACCGGACAGGCGGCCACAATGGTCCTGGGGGAGCCGGGCTACTCTACAGTGAGCGTCTGCAGTATCTCGACCGTGCTGTGCGTTCCTTACGGCATCGCGTTCGACTCATCCGATAACCTCTGGGTGGCGGACCAGTTCTACAACAGAGTCATCGAATACCTGGAGGGAACAGGATTCGCCATCGGTGAGATGCCCAGCCTTGCCATTGGGCAGTCGAGCTTGACCTCGGTTCAACTTGCCACCCCGACCAATCTGAACCTGCCCACCGGGGAAGCTTTCGACTCTTCTGGCGACCTCTGGGTGGCGGACACTAACAACAACAGGATCCTCGAATACACCGCGCCCTTTACCGTCGGGGAAGCAGCCACTGTCGCCATAGGGCAGGCGAGCCTCACCTCTGGCGATTGCGATAGTTCTCCTTACTACTTTGCCAATTCCACGGCCATCTCTTCCGTGACCGACTCAGAGCTATGCCAACCTAACGGCATCGCCTTCGACTCTCAGGGCAACCTATGGGTCGCGGACACTGGCAACAACAGGGTCATCGAATTTGTGAAGGGATCAGGGTTTGCCACCGGTCAGGCAGCCAGCCTCGTGATAGGGCAGACGGGCTTCGATTCGGGTAGATGCGTCCTGTTCTCGCCTGATCGAGCCTCTCTGTGCAGTCCTTCTGCCCTCGCCTTCGGCTCCTCCGAAAACCTATGGGTGGCAGACAGCGGCAACAGCAGGGTCCTCGAGTATCTGAAGGGGTCGGGGTTCACCACCGACCAGGCGGCCAGCCTAGTCTTGGGTGAGCCGAACTTCACTTCAGACGATTGTCACGGCGTTCTCACGGGGATCGCTTCTTCGACTACACTCTGCTACCCCTATGGTGTCGCCTTCGACTCCTCCGGAAACCTATGGGTGGCAGATCTTGCAAACAACAGGGCCATCGAATACCTGAGAGGGTCCGGATTCACCACCGACCAGGCGGCCAGCCTCGTGACAGGACAGACCGGCTTCACAGCATCCGACTGCGGTGGTAACTCTCTTGCCTTGATTCCTTCCCCGAGCACGCTTTGCGGACCCGCCGCCCTTGCCTTCGACTCTCAGGGCAACCTATGGGTCGCGGACACTGGCAACAACAGGGTCATCCAGTACAACAACAGAGTCACTGAGCCCATCGCGGTCACCTTCGACAAAGTCAACGGCGGCTCCCCGCAGATGGTAACTGTCTCTGGCTGTGCTCCGGAGACTCCTGCGCTAGCAGGGAACGGCGCCTCCAACGACATCGGTCTGAGTGGGGGTTGTAATTTTGCGCTGAACCTTCCAGCAGGCTATCAGTGGGAGACGTCCGATTCTTCCACCTCCTGCGGTTCCGGGATCTGCACATCGTTCACTGCAACCTATCAGGCCGTCCGGCCGTCCACGGTCACCCAACCGATCACGGCTACCTTCGACCCTACCAACGGCGGGTCACAGCAGTCTGTAACCGTGTCAGGCTGCTCTCCCAACCCCTCCACACTATCTGGGGATGGCATCCTCAATGACATCAACATGACCTCGAGCTGTTCCTTCTCGTTGGGCCTGCCTTCTGGGTATCAATGGGAGGGCGGTTCAACCGCCACGAGTTGCGGTTCTGGGACGTGTGCAGGATTCGATGCGGCCTACGAGGTGGCACCGGTGACCCAGCCGATCACGGCGACGTTCGATACGACATACAGTGGTAGCGCGCAGACAATAACGATATCGGGATGCTCTGCGTCTCCAAGTACGTTCGCCGGTGACGGAACGTCGCACAGCTTCAACTTGACCGCCTCGTGTGATTTCAGCTTTAGACTTCCCTCGGGATATGAGTTCATTTCTGGTGGGAGCGGCACATCGTGCAGCTCCGGAACATGCGGCGGCGTTACGGCATCGTATCGGCAGACTCCAACGACCCAACCCGTCGGGGCCTCACTCGACACGATCAACGGCGGAATCCCACAGACGGTTACCGTGACGGGATCATGCGCCCAATCACCCAGCGCACTGGACGGCAATGGCACAGTACGGGATATCATCATGGCTCCTTCGTGCTCATTCTCGCTCACCATTCCCCCCGGATATCAATGGGAGGGGACGAGCAGCGACATCTCCTGCAGCTCCGGACGCTGCTCGAGCTTCGATGCAACCTACGCGGCGAACCCGCCTGTCTCGGTCACACAACCCATCAGGGTGAACTTCGACGGAAGCAACAGAGGAGTCGCGCAGACCATAATCATAACCAGCTGCAACTCGATCCCCTCCATCTTCTCCGGCAACGGGATCGCCAACGAATTCATAATGAGCCCATCATGTTCATACTCCCTGGCCCTTCCGGACGGATATCAGTGGACCACCGGCTCAGGCTCTACAAGCTGCTCTTCGGGCACCTGCTCCGGTTTCAGCGCTACCTACGAGGCCACAATACCGGTCAGCGTTCCCGAGTTCCCCTCTGGTTCCGGTTTGTTTGCTGCGGCGATAGGCATCTTCGTCCTGGCCGCACTGTCGAGGGCGCGCAACTCTCGCAGATCGGCCAATGGCTAGTCAGACCCGCGGAACGCACTACCAGCTTAGATCGTGCTCCGCTTGTGGATAAAGCGAGCCGGACCGATGATCCTGGGAAAGTGTCGCAGGTTGGCTCACTAGTGCTCGTAAGATCCAACAAAAAGAACGCTTTGGATTTCACACGATGTCCAACGGGTGGGTTACGTGGCTAGTCCGGCAAATGACACGCGGGGGTCCAGATGCGGGGTTCAATCGCCGGCAGCCTTTTCACTGCACAGAGAAGGGCAGGGCCGCAGAGGGGATGCCGTCGAATGGAAGGTCCCGACACAATGAACGACTCGACGAGCTCGAGCATCATAATAATCTTCATAATCATCACCCTCACGACTACGGGCACCTTCGCGGCCGTAAACTTCGCCGCGACAACAACGACCACTGCCACGACAAGCAACACGACTAGCGCGAGCACCACGAGCAGCAGCAACACAACGGGCCACACAGGCTCCGAACCGGCCACGCCCGCCCTGGACGGTTTTTCCCAGATTCAATACGGGGCCAAGACCTGCCTGGCCACGATCAGCACGTTAGCGTCGAACGACGTACTTGTCCTGTTCACGGGTGGTGCAAGCTCGGGGCTCGTCTTCAACGTGACTGACACGGCAAATCTGCAGTGGCATCTCAGAGCAAGCGCGCAGTTCAATTCCTTGGGAACGTTTACTGAGACATTCGAGGAATATTATGCGACATCCGAGTCGCCCCTAAGCGGCGATAGGATCTCTGTGACCAACACCCTCTCTGCAGGAAGCATCGGCTGCTCTGCTCTTGGAATCTCGGGAGCTGACATCGCATCCCCGTTCGATCCGTCTACCGGCTGCCCATCCGGTACCGTCGTGCCACTGACCAATCAGTCGACCCCGTCCACCATCAACGGGGAGATGAAGATCTGCACGTCGAACCCAAGCGATATCCTGGTCAGTTCGATATGGATAAGAGGCGATGCGCTCGTTTCGAGTCCTGCGGGCTTTACTGTGCCCCCTGGAAGGCTAGCAACGTCCCCGCCGATCGGCAACTCACCCTCCCTCAACGAAGCCTACGAACGGGTCCTGACCGACCAGAGTGGTCTGGCGCTGACCTGGGCATTTGGTGGCGACTCTTGGGCGATGATAACCGACGCGATCACCGCGAACGGTTCCTAGCCATTCTGCAACTCAGTGTTTTTGCAACCTGCCCTCGGAACACTCACTCAGTTTGTGCGGTTCGGGAGGTTTGGGACGCTGTCCAGAGAGTGCTTCCTCAAGGGTTCATGGTCACTCCTCCAGCTACCGGATCAACCTGGCTGAGTTAAGGATGAAGATCAACTCGGAGGTGACGTGAATCCCCGCGGCCAAGAGAGGGTTCAGGAATCCGAGAAAGGCGAGGGTCACGCCTATGCCGTCCACAGTGACGGTCCCGTAGAAATTCAGCATTATTGTCCGGTACGCCTTTCTGCTGAGCCTCGCCACGTCAGCTATCTTCTGAAGGTCGTTGGTCATCAGCACGATGTCCGCTTCTTCTATCGCAACGTCGGTCCCCGCGCCCATCCCTATTCCGACGTTTGCGCGGGCCAGCGCCGGAGCGTCATTGATCCCGTCCCCGACCATCGCCACGTGGTGGCCTTCGGCTACTAGCTTCTCCACGATGGCGACCTTGTCCGCAGGGAGCAGCTCTGCATGGACCTCATCGATCCCAACCTCCTTTCCGACTTCCTGAGCTACCGTCCTGCTGTCGCCGGTGAGCATGATCGTGCGTATACCCATCTTCCTCAGATCGTCGATCGCTCTTCTGCTCTCTCCCCGGATCCGGTCCGAGATGGTTATAGCTCCGCATATCTTGTCCTGGTAGGCTACTAGCATGGTAGACTTCCCTCCAGAGAGAGCCCCCCTCGGATGCTTCTCAGCGCCGCTCTTTGGGAACTGGATTTTCTTCTCCGACATTAGAGCTTCGTTTCCTACGACTATCTGATCCCCGTTGAACTGGCAGACTATCCCCTTTCCGGCGATGTAGCTCGACGGAGCGGATTGGATGCTCTCGGAGAACCGGATCCCTGACTCGGAAGCCTTCGCCAGGACCGCCTTCGCTACTGGATGGCTGGAGTACCTCTCTGCTATGGCTGCATATTCCAGCACCTGACGTTCGGAGCAGCCGTCGAAGCCCGCCAAGTCAGTGACCTCCGGTTCACCGAAGGTCAGGGTGCCCGTCTTGTCTATCACGACGGTATCGATCCTGCTCATCTCCTCGATGTAGGCTCCGCCTTTCACGATAGCGCCCTTCTTCGCTGCCTTTCCCATGATCGCAACTATCGCGAGGGGCGTCCCAGCGGCAACTCCACAGGCACCCGCGACGACGACCACGGAGAGCGTCGACGTCACGTCTCTGGTCACCAGGAGGGTGAGCACAGCGAATCCGATGGCAAATTCAACCAGCCACGCCGCGAGCCTGTCGGATACTCTCTGTATCGGCGCCTTTCTGTTCTCGGCGTCCTCGACCAGCTTGATGATCTTGCCGAAGACGGTCTCGCTCCCGACCCTCTCGGTGCGGACCTCGATCAGCCCTGACTCGTCCACGCTTCCAGCGTAGACCCTGTCGCCGGCGCTCTTCTCGACCCTTGCCGACTCACCGGTGATGGATGATTGATTCAGGAAGGCGGACCCGACGACGATGGTCCCGTCCACGGGCACCCGCTCGCCCTCCCTGACGATGACCACGTCGTTCGGCACAAGCGACAGAACATCGACCTCTACCTCAGAGCCTCCTCTTCTGACGAGAGCCAACCGGGGCGCCGACCTTTCGAGCAGCACGATGGTCTGTCTTCCCTTGTCCACTGCGTAGGTCTCGATGTACTCGGAGAGCAGCACGAAGAAGGTGACGACCACGGAAACGGTGAACTGACCCAGTATCAGGGAAGCGAAGATGGCGACGGCCATGGACACCTCCATGTTGATGTGGCCGTGCCTGAGCGACTCGAGGGTTTCCTTGTAGACCGGATAGCCCCCGACGAGGGTCGCCGCTATCGCGACGATCTCGAACGGCAGAATCCTGAGGTAGATTCCGATCCCACTGGCGAGTGCAACAACAGCCATCGCTGAGAGCCGGACGAGGTCGAACCGGGTGTTCCCAGATTCGTGCTCAGCTGATTCAGTCTGAGCCGGAGCGGTCACTCTCGAGATCCTCCACTTTGACTGTCCCTACCTGGCCACGCTCATCTTATCTTGGAGACGATCTGCTGAAGCTCCAGGAGGTTGTCCGAGATTGGCTCCTTCCTCTCCGTCTTTGCCACACAGTCCTCCACCAGATCATCGACGATGACCTGGATCACACTGTCGAGCGCTGACCTGATTGCCGCTATCTGATGCACTATCTCGGAGTATGACCTTCCATCGTCGAGCATCTCCTTGACTGCGTGCACGTGGCCGTGTATCTTTGCGACCCGCCTCGAGACGTCCTTCCTCTTGTGGTTAGCCAATTGATGCCATCCAGGGGGAGGGGATACCGGTATATACCTATCGTATCCTGTTGTGCCAGTCAGGGGCCGCATCCGCGGTTGATTTCTACGGACGACTAGTAGCTTTGCTAAGCATTGTGGCATGGACGAATTCTTAACCATGTCTGGCTGTTTCTTCCATGTCTGCACGACTGTCGAGGCGACTGGTAAGCTGCCTCTCGAGCAAGCCCTACACTGTCACCTGCTGTCTTATCGTTCTTCGATCGCTTGACCCCAGGCTACGTGTGCTTCTTGCAAAGGGACAAACGCCGGGACCATCCACGAACAACATCATCAATCCGGACGACCAGGCTCGCCCTCGTGCATAAATAACGAGGCAGACATGAAATAGATTGCTTGACGCCGGGAGAAGGTGCTGTGTGTCCAACCTGCGGGTTGACTCTTCCAGCCGGTTCCAAGTCCTGTCCTGAGTGTGGCAGGGCCATCGCGCCACGGCCCCCGGATGAAACGAACGCGGCATTACCGAAGAAGAACAACAGCAGAACAACACTGCTGGGCACTGTCGTGTGCTCGGCCGCACTTGCCATGGGGGTCTTCTTGTTTCAATCTGGTTACGGCTCGATCTACTTGGCGTCGATCCTCCCGCTGGTGGCATGCGGCCTGCTCTACCTGTGGGAGAGGAATCATGGGCTGAGACCGGGATGGCAATTCTATGCTTTGTCAGCCATGGCCGTCGTCATCGGAGTGCTCTACGGTTTCATCTTCGTCCTGGTCCCAGTCATAATCTACTTCCTATGGATTCGTCGTCGAACAAACAAGGAAAACGGTGCTGGGCCGACCCCAATATGATGGACTTTCACAGAAGCGAAGAAACCTACGAATTTCGGGAGAATTCCTGTATCGGCGATGAGGAATAATGATAGGATGCTATTCTCTCTGTCCTGCAGTAGCGAGAGGAAACCTATTGTGAGGAGCAACCCCGGCGGCTAGAAGCCTTCGAAGCCGCTCCATCTAAGAGAGTTCCTTGTTAGACGTAGTGGATTCTCAACTTGCTCTCTGTTGGCCTGGCTATTCGAAGATAGAAACTCGAAGCGCTATTCGAGTCCATCCAACGAAAGTATACTGGCCGAAGCTCACTGGCCCCCCCTCACTCAGCGGTCGCTATGCGGACCTCCATTTAGTAATCGGAGGGAGAGCACGATCTGTCCTCTGACAAACTTCGCCGACGAGAACCAGTGAGGAGTAATCAAAACTCAGCTACGCGTGGCGTTGTGCGGCTGACCCAGGTAGGGGAACTCATCCAGCAGGTCAGCGTGCGGTCCCGTCTTGTCCCGTGTTAACCTGCCGTTGAACACGGTCAGGAAAACACCCTTACCGTCGTCTGTGGGCTTCCGCCCGTTTGCGGGATAAGCGGAGTTCTTCTTCGGGTCGTACGGCAAGACGTCGGGCAACAGGCTCCTTGCCGCCGCCTCCGCACCCGCAGGTGTGTACCCCCCAGTGTGCTCCAGGACATGCGCGAACATACCCACGAAGCGTTCGTCCTCTGCTGGCTCGCCGTCCAGGTAAGCCTCTCGTGGTTCGCTAGCCATGAATGGTGTCTGAGAGGGCCGTGCCCCGCGGTCGGCCTGAACCCAACCGCCCGCAGCGCCGTCGACCTTGACAAGGGTCCGATGCCACAGATTCAGGCTCACTCCACCGCCGATAGCACTGACGGGGACCTCCAGAGCCATTCCGCAAAGATCCCATTCTGCGAAAGTGTCCACCCCCGTGAACTGCATGTTGTTCAGAGCACCGGCCGCGTCGAAGAAGAAGGGGTCACTGCGCCAGCCCGCAAAGAATCTGTACTGACCAGCCCCGGTCACTCGCGCTTCGCGACCCATCGAGACGTGTGCTCCCTGGACAATCACCTCTCCTTCCTCACCCCTGCCAGCGGCCTCGGGGCCCTCCGCCCGTCGCACGGTCGCCGCCATAGAGCCATCCTTGCCACGGGAGAAGCGTGTACGAAAGGCGATATCCGCGACCAAATCTCCGTTCGTATCCACCTTAATCTCGTACAGGGCCTCGGGCGCGAAGGGTTCATTGGTCGTTGGTCCCTGGGGATTGAAACCGAACGAGGGGTGCACGGTGCTGATCAGGATCGACTTGGAGGGATCGCCAGGCTTAGGGAACGCGAACAGGTCTGTGAGGTCTAGCCGGGCATCTCCCCTCGGGAAGGCGAAATTTGCTCCCGAGTAGTGGTGTGTCAAAGGGACGCCTCACCGGGGACACTCACGCGAAGGAGACAAATCGTATCCTCGTCTTGGTCATCGACGACCGCGACGCCTCTGTCGAAGTGGCCCTTCCAATAAGTGAAGTGTCCCTGCACGACTTTACCATTGCTCATGGGTGACCGCGGGTTGGAAACGGTTAATAAAACGGCAAGGGAGTAAACGGTAAGTTGGCCAAGTCACCCAAGGACGGGGCTACCGCAGAAGAATCTGAGATGCCCATCTTGCCCAACTTCACCTTCAGCAACTGCCCTATCCGGACGAGCCTTGGCGTACTGGGGAGGAAGTGGACTCTTCTGATTCTCCACGACATCGGCCTCAATAAGATAAACCGGTTCAACCAGATTCTCGAAACACTGCCGGGACTCGCGCCGAAGGTGCTTTCAACTCGGCTGAAGGAGCTCGAGGCTGAGGGGTTCATAAAGTGCATCGAGCGTCAAAAGAATCCCATGGTCGT
This sequence comes from Nitrososphaerota archaeon, assembly GCA_027886825.1. GTDB lineage: Archaea > Thermoproteota > Nitrososphaeria > Nitrososphaerales > Gagatemarchaeaceae > Gagatemarchaeum. Next base: position 3,721 of record JAPCJS010000017.1, on the reverse strand, counting down.
GCGCTGGGCTCTGACCCAAAAGGGGGAGGACACGCTACCAATCCTAATGCGCTTCATCGCCTTCGGCTCCAGGTGGTATCCTGATATCGTGTTCCCCGACAAGACTCCCAGGTCTTTGAGCGAACTGTTCACGGTTCCCGAAGCCAAGAAAATCATTCAAGGCTACACGTGAAGGGAACCCGAACCGACTCTCGGCTCTTTCGACTTGACCAAATCCATCGAACGAGAGTATACTGGTCGAAGCTCACCGGTCCCAAGAGTCACAGTTCATTCCACTCAAAGCAAACGTGCGAGTCTCGTGGAATTCGCTTAATATCAAGCGAATCCTTGAAAATTACGGTCAAGAAAGATGAGGCGGGCCCGATGGGACCCGAAGCGATTTTGGTGCTGGACTGGGTATCAAAATACAACTAACGCCCAGATGATCGCGGAGACAGCCTAAACGAACTGTCAGGCTCCGGATCGAGAGGATAGAAGAGGAAGGGGCCGCTAATCGGAGGTCATACGCGCTTATTCAGATTAGCTCGAGCATGCTACATTTTGCACACGCTAACGTTCCCAGTGTGAGTAACCTGCCTGGAGGTTCCGTCTTCGACAGTTCGCCCTAGATTTATCATACGCGTCCGCCAATCGATGCCTCGTTGGTCTCCAGCGGGATTCCCGCCCTCGACAGGGTGCTCGCGGGCGATGGTTACCTCGACAGGTCGACCATGCTCTTGGTTGGAACCCCCTAGCCACCTTTCACCTGGGTGGTCGCAGTCCCGCTGACTCCCCAGCAGGACAGCCAGGGGCTGACTGCCGGTCTCATTCTGGCAAGGCTTGCCCAAACCCCACTCACTCCGAGAACGCTCGAATCGTACATCAAACTTCGGCCAGAGCTCGACCGAAAGAGCTTTGACATGAAGGTCGGTCGTTCTGCCAACCTCGGACAATCTACTTGAACGCCTGTCTGTTCCTGGCCACGTGTATGTAAAGCGTGAAGAACAGAACACTGGTTCCGTAGAGCATGAATCCTAATGGTAGGATTATCGATCCCGCTGTAAGACCGGCCGAAGGTGAAATTGAAGCAAGAGCGAAAAACGCCGCCACAACTGAAAGGAGGAAGAGGATGACGGTCGAGAACATCGAGCCTAGAAGATAGGACATTCTTTCGAAGGTGCTTTCGCGGCCCATGAGGGTATTGAACACCACCGCCGCGAACCCTAACAATACCCCGTCGAAGGCGATAAGGCTCTGAAGCATCTGTACGGAATCATCTGAATTTATTATGGCCGGCAATCTCGTACCTACCTCGTTGACCACCGCGACCTCGATGGCGAGGATGATCACCAGCACCAAGACGGATACGTTGGTTAGGTTTTTCGGGTTGGAAAGGTAAGCTTGCAAGCGGACTACTCCAGGTCATCATGTCCTAGTAGATTTCCCTTTCCCGGGCGAGCTCAGCGCATCTCGGTCTGTCCCGTTCCACCCCTATGTGAGGTTCGAAGGTCGATTGGTCTCCAGATCGGCGAAATCTGAGAAGCGATAGGCTTATCACGATTCTCAACCCCGGACTTATCATCGTCTTGGTCTCCACTGGCCTCCGGTCGCTCGACGACCTCCTCGGGAGCGATGGCTACCCTGACAGGTCGGCCATCCTCGTCATCGGGCCCCCGGGGATCGGAAAGGAGGCCCTCGGGTACTGGTTCGCGCAGGCTGGTCTCCTCCAGGGCGATTTCTGCCTCTACGTAACAAGGCTCTCGGTCAAGGAGGTGCTACAAGACGAGAAGGGCTTCGGGATCGATACCCAGCAAAAGGTTCCTCTGTGGTTCGCAGCGGATGGCGGCCAGATCAAATACGACGTTAACGATCTGGCGGGCATCTCCTACAACGTCAAGGAGGTACTGAAGAAGAATCCAAGCCGCAGGATCAGAATTGTCATGGACACGCTCTCGTCTCTTCTTATGCTCAACCCACCTGAGACGATCTATCGGTTCATGACGCAGCTCCTTGCCGACATCAAGCAGTATGATGCGGTGATGCTCGCCACTCTGGAGGAGGGGATGCACAAGCCCGAGGTGATCGCTGCCATGCAGCAGCTCTTCGACGGCGTGCTGGAGATGCGGCTCTACGAGGAGGGGCTGAGGGTTCTTCCGCTCCTGCGCGTGAGGAAGATGCGCGGAGCCCCGCCACAACCCGGCTACTTCAACTTCTCATTGGGTAGGAATGGAATGGAGGTAAGAGCCTATGGTAAGTAGCCTCGGCATTGCCAATATCGCGATAATTGCATTTACTCTCCTCATCATCGCCTACGCCGCGTTTTGGGCGTTCAACATCAGGCGCGTTCTGCCAGTCAAGTTGTACCGCAATCACGCCTTGGGAGTCGCCGTAGTGGCGATAGGTCTGGCATTGCTCGATATCGAGTGGGTCCTCATCGACGCTGCGATCGAGCAGCTACCCTATCTCTTTCTTACGCTCTTCGGCTTCTTCATCGTCATGTTCTACTGGATCGATTCAGCCGTCCTTTCAGCGCGGCGCGCTGACCCTCTCTTGAGAGACTCCGCGCGGTGGATAAGGTTGCGAAGACCGCTCTGGGCGATAATCGTCATCACAGTTGCTTTCGCAATAGGGAGCTCTGTCGCAGGGTATGCAGGCTATGGCGACATATTCCTCATACCCTTCATCCTGGTCGGAGTTTCGGGAGCGGTGGTCCTACCTCTCGCGGCCAGACATTCCAAGGACATCACGCTCAACAGACACCTGAGGTGGTTCGGAGTATTCTCGATCTTCTTGATCGGATGGGTCCTGATGAATCTGGCCGCCACGGCCTCGACCGAAATGAATCCTGCGACCCTCCTGATCTCCCCGCTTAGCGTCACAACCTCCTATCTCGTCGACTTGGTGAACATCGTGGGCCTTTCAAGCGGCGGGTATTCTCTCTATAAGGGCGCAAGGTCTCTTGCGCCTATGAACCGAATTGATGCCATCGAGACCGAAATGCCCCCTTCTGCTGACGCGGTGAAGTCTTGATGCGAGTCCAGTCCATAAAAATCCAATAGAGTTGAGAGCCAAAAACAATAATCCCTATAGCTAGCTCGAAAAGGGCATATCAGCCAAACTGAGTTTGTGCTGAGCCATTTTGAAGAGTGAACCGGAAGGGATTCAAACCCTTGACGTTCAATAGGTCTCTCAATCTTTGAATTAGGCTAATTCGGCGGGACAGAGTACGCTTAGACATCTAATCAGCGTATACAGCATAATTCGAGGTATATTAGCGGGCCCGATGGGATTTGAACCCACGGTCTCTGAGAGCATCTCTTCAGCTTCGGAGGCTGACGCCCTAATCCGTACTAGGCTACGGGCCCTTGTTCACAGGCCCATGTGGTTCAGAGTAAAAGGCTTGCTCGGTTCTCGACAGCTGTCATCGATGAAGTCTGAGCCCGACAATCCGCTGCCTGCGAGCAGGTGATGATCCTCTCGAGGTATGCACGCGCCACACCCACAAAGAACGCTGGGCGCAGATCAAAAAGACGGGATGATTGAGGGAAGGCAGGCGTCGAACCCCCGGCAACGAAATGTAGAGTTTCAAAGGAATAAATAAATATCTTTCAATCTTGTGTACGGGCTGCCGAAAGTATGACGAGTTCCGAGAAAGGAGCTTTCGTACGCGAGGCTACGGGCCTCACCAGACAGATATCGGGATGGGACGCGTTCCTCGGTAACATCCTCGCGATGGGGATCG
>JAPCJS010000068.1 GCA_027886825.1 Nitrososphaerota archaeon | reverse complement strand
CTGAGGACGGTGAAGAAGCTGGACCGCAGGATGTTCACAAAGTCATCCATCATGGTCGGGCTCGGGGAGGGTGAGGAGGAGATGAGGCTGGCCATGGCGCATCTGAGGGGAGCCGACGTCGACTTTCTCACGGTTGGCCAGTATCTCAGGCCCTCGAAGAGGCACCTGCCCGTGAAGGAGTACGTCAACCCGGAGACGTTCGAGTCGTACAGGCGGATGGGGGAGGAGATGGGCTTCAGGTACGTCGCGTCGGGCCCGCTCGTGAGGAGCAGCTACAGGGCGGGCGAGTTCTTCGTCCGCTCCATCGTGACAAAAGAAAAGACAACAATCAGCGAAGAAAGACGCTAGGATTGGAAAGTCTTATGAGAGAGAAACAGCCGCAGATTCCTACAGTACAATATGGAGATGCTACAAATCGTCAGGGCGGACGGCGAGTACGACTCCAAGTTAGAGCCCAACCTCCGTGACGAGGACCTCCGGAAGATGTACAGACAGATGCTCACGGTCAGGAGGTTCAACGAGAGGATGCTCCTCCTCCAGAGGCAGGGAAGGATCGGGTTTTTCATAGAATCCACAGGAGAGGAGGCATGCCAGATAGGGAGCGCCATCCCTCTCACGCGGAGCGACTGGGTCTACGAGGGATACAGGGACCCGGGGATGTGCCTGGCGAGGGGCGTCCCGCTCAAGGCGCTCGTCGACCAGCTGATGGCTAACGCAGACGACCCCAACAAGGGAAGGCAGATGGGCGTCCACTGGGGCTACAAGGACTGGAACATGGTGAGCCTCTCCAGCCCTGTGGCCTGCCGCCTGTCCCAGGCCGTGGGGACGGCATACGCTGCCAAGATCAAGAAGGACAACATAGTCTGTCTCACCAGCTTCGGTGACGGCGCGACGTCCCAGGGCGAGTTCCACTCTGCGATGAACTTCGCGGGGGTCTTCAAGGTCCCTGTGATCTTCTTCTGCGAGAACAACCAGTACGCCATCTCGCTGCCGGTGAGGCGGCAGACGGCGAGCGAGAACATCGCGGTCAAGGCGGAGGCGTACGGGTTCGAGGGGGTGCTCGTCGATGGCAACGACGTCCTGGCGGTCTACAAGGCCACCAAGGCGGCCGTCGACAAGGCGAGGTCCGGAGGAGGCCCGACCCTGATCGAGGCGGTCACATACAGGCTCGGAGGCCACTCCTCGTCGGACGACCCCACCAAGTACAGGCACTCGGACGAGCTCGAGCTCTGGAAGACGAGGGACCCGATCAAGCGGTTCAGGGTCTACCTGATGAAGAAGGGCCTGCTGACAGAGCAGGAAGACAGGAAGGTGCAGGACGAGGTCGAGACGGAGCTGGTGACAACCATCAAGGAGAGCGAGAAGGTCCCGCGCCCGGCGGTCTCGTCGATGTTCACGGACGTCTACGCGGAGATGCCGTGGCACATCAGGGAGGAGGCCGACGAGCTCACGCGGGAGAGGAGCCAACAGTAGATGGCCCTCCTCAACATGGTGCAGGCCGTCAACCAGACGCTGCGCGACGAGATGCGCCGGAACGGGAACATGGTCATCCTGGGAGAGGACGTAGGGAGGGACGGAGGCGTCTTCAGGGCGACCGAGGGGCTCCTCGACGAGTTCGGCGGGGAGAGGGTGGTGGACACGCCGCTGGCAGAGGACGCGATCGTGGGGATGGCGATAGGCATGGCTCTGTACGGGCTCCAGCCCGTCGTCGAGATCCAGTTCCTGGACTTCATCTACCCCGCCTTCAACGAGATAGTCAGCGAGCTGGCCAAGTTCAGGTACAGGTCGGGAGGCCAGTATCAGGCGCACGTCGTGATACGCGCGCCCTACGGGGGAGGGGTGAAGGGCGGCCACTATCACTCGCAGAGCACAGAGGCCTACTTCATCCACACGCCCGGACTAGTGGTGCTCACGCCATCGACCCCCTACGACACCAAGGGCCTCCTCCTCTCCGCGATCAGGTCCCCTGACCCCGTGATCTTCCTGGAGCCCAAGCGGATCTACAGGACGGAGAAGGAGGAGGTCCCCGCGGAGGAGTACCTCGTCCCGATCGGCAAGGCGAAGGTGGTCCAGGAGGGGAGCGACGTCACGCTGGTCAGCTGGGGGCCGATGGTCCAGACCTGCAGGGGGGCCCTGGCCCTGGCCGCGAAGGAGAACCTTAGCATCGAGCTGATCGACCTGAGGTCCCTCCTTCCCTTCGACATCGAGACCGTGATCGAGTCGGTGAGGAAGACGGGGAGGGTCGTGATAGCCCACGAGGCGACTAAGATCGCAGGGTTCGGGGCGGAGATCGCCGCCCAGATCAGCGAGAGGGCCGTCGACTCGCTGCGGGCCCCCATCGTGAGGGTCGCCGGCTTCGACACGCCATTCCCGTACGCCCTCGAGAACGTCTACCTGCCCTCACCAGAAAGAATACTTAGAGCCATCAGGAAGGCCTCGAGCTACTGAGCGTCATTGGTCCAATACGAGTTCAAGCTTCCCGATATCGGCGAGGGCGTTGCTGAGGGAGAGATCCTCAAGTGGCTGGTCAAAGAGGGCGAGGCGGTGAAGGAGGACCAGTCGCTCGTCGAGGTGATGACCGACAAGGTGAACGTCCAGATCCCCTCCCCGAAGGACGGGACGATAGCGAAGATACTGGTCAAGGAGGGCGACGTGGTCAAGGTCGGGCGCGCCATAGTCGTGATAGAGTTCGCCGGGTCCGCTCCAGCGGCCACGGCTCCGACGGAGCCAAGGTCCCAGCCCGCGCCCGTCCAGGCGGCTCCCGCTGCTGCCCAGGTGCTGCAGGGCCCCGCGCTCCAGGACCGCGTCCTGGCGGCTCCGGCGACGAGGAGGCTCGCGAGGGAGCTCGGCATCGATATCACCGGCGTGAAGGGCACGGGCCCGAACGGCCGGGTCACCGACGACGATCTGAGGCGAGGGGGCTCCCGCGCGGTCGCGGATACCACGAGGGCTCCCGTGGCGGCTTCGGGAGACGAGGAGCGCGTACCTCTCAGAGGGGTCAGGAAGGTCACGGCGGAGAGGATGACAAAATCATTCCACACGATAGCGCAGGTGACCCTCGTCGACGAGGTCGACATGACCGAGCTCGTCCTTCTCAAGGAGGCGTTCAAGGGCAGCGCCGAGAAGAGGGGTGTGAAGCTCACTTTCCTGCCGTTCGTCATCAAGGCGGTCATCCCTGCACTGAAGGAGTTCCCCTACGTGAACTCCACCCTGGACGAGGGGAACGGAGAGATAGTACTGAAGAAGCGCTACAACCTGGGCATCGCGACCGATACACCCAGCGGGCTGCTGGTCCCCGTCCTGAAGGACGCAGACAAGAAGGACATCTTCGAGCTCTCGGCGGAGATAGAGAAGCTCGCGGGGATGGCCAGGGCGGGCGAGCTGGGCCGGGACGAGGTCCAGGGCTCGACGTTCACGATAACGAACCTGGGTTCCATCGGGGGGCTCTTCGCGACCCCGATAGTCAACTATCCCGAGGTCGCCATACTGGGGACGCACAGGATCTCGAAGAGGCCGGTCGTGAGGGACGGGAGGATCGAGGCGAGGGAGATGATGTACCTCTCCCTGAGCTTCGACCACAGGGTGATGGACGGGGCCTACGGGGCGAGGTTCATGAACAGGATGATCGACATAATTCAGGACCCGAAGAAGATACTCTCAGAGATACTCTGAGCTTGGTCAGGCCTGCACGAGCGTCTCTGTGCTCCGGACACCCTGCGCCGAGTTTATCTCGCCCGTCAGCTTCCTGATCTCCGGGTAGCCGGACGCCTCGACGAACGCCACCATGTCGTACCGTCCATAGACGATGAAGGCCTTCCTGACCCCCTTGAGCGATCTGGTGTTCTCGAGGACGAACCCGGTCTGCAGAGGTACCGTCTTGATCAGGATGCAGGCATTGAGCGTCATTCTTGCAACACCTCCACCTCGGGCAGCGTCTCCGTGAAGACGACCCCGGAGAGCCGGTGCGCCTTTAGTATGGCGTGGGCGAGGACCTTGCTGTTGGCCGCCTCGAAGTCAGCCACGATGTCGTATCGGCCGAGCACCGGAAAGACGCTCTTGACCTGAGGTATCTGCTTGAGATTCTTGGCGACGTCATCGAACTTTCCCCGCTCCGCCCTGATCAACACGCATGCGGAAATCAATCCAACCCGACCGAGCATTATTCCTCATGCTAGCTATTAAACGGTTTGCCGAGGAAGTGGAATCGTCATCTCTTCGCCGCGCACCATATCGCCCGCCCGGAGCTTCGTGCCGAGGTTCTCTCTGTGTTGCGCGTCCGGTTCTTTCGCGTCTCTGCCGAAGGCTCGAAGCCGCCCATCAGCCCGTCGATCCGGCCTTAGCCAACCTGGGGAGGACCTTGCTGCCGTAGAACTCTATCACCTCCATCTGATTTGGGGTCGCGGTCGTGATCACCACATGGGTCGCGCCCTTGGCAGCGGTTTCTTTGATCGCTTTGATGTGGACCTCTGGGTCCGTGCCTACAGGCCAATCCTTGTAGACCATCTCCAGCGGGATCTCGCGCTCGGCCTTTTGCTGTATGCGGAGCGGGTTGACCTCGTCGAAGTAGCCGTGCTGCCATGCGCGCGGCGTGAAGTGCCAGAGATCCGCGCTCTGTCTCGCTTCCCTCTCGCCTCCCACGACGGTGTAGAGCTCCACTATTATCGGAAGCGTGGCGGGGTTCTTCCCCGACTCGCGCGCCCCCTCTTCCCAGGCAGCCTTGTATAGCGGGTTGGAACTCAGCGGCCCTCCCTCCGCGATCAGGCCGTCGCCGTAGAGCCCTGCGATCCGTGCGCTCTTCGGGCCGCCCGCCGCGATGTAGATGGGGATCGGCGACGCCGGCTTGTCGTAGAGCTTGGCATCCACATCCCAGAACTTTCCCTTGAACCTTACGTGCTCGCCGCTCCACAGCTCCCGGATGATCTTGATGGCCTCGATGAGCCTCTCGGAGCGCTCCTGATACTTCCCCCACCCGCCACCCGCAGCCCCTTCGTTCAGTCTCTCACCCGTACCCAGTCCGAGAAAGACGCGGCCTGGAGCCAGGTGACTGAGCGACGCCCACGCCTCCGCCACTATTGCAGGGAGATAGCGGAATGTCGGACATGTCACACCCGTGCCGAAGGCCATTTGAGACGTACGCTGGGTCAGCGCCGCGAGCGTTACCCAGGCCAGACCGGAGTGGCCCTGGTTGTCCTGCCACGGCTGGAAGTGATCGCTGGTCCACGCCATCCTGAACCCCGCTCGCTCTGCCGCTATGCCGTACTCGAGAAGCTGTGGCACGGTGTACGTCTCGTGAGAGAGGGCGTATGCTACAACAGGTCCTTCAGGGGAGACCTGCAGCGGACTCCGCGCGTCCCGAGGGCTCTCCGTCTTCTCGTGTATGTCTACTGACTCCGACATCATATATTCTGACTAGGACATTGTGACGGATTTGAACCTATTCCTGACGGGCTCCTCCTCCGGTCTGCAGCCAGTCTGCAACCACAGCCGTGCGCCCCCGGCGCGCCGATCTCGCTCGATACGTCTTCATCTAGCCAATCCGTCAAGGTGGTCCGTGACAGGAGCCATTTAATTCTGACCGCTTTCGCAATTCTGCGGTGATGAACAAGAGGGACGAGCCACGCGACGCAAGGCTGCGTCCGCAGCTCGGGATGTTCGACTCCATAGCGACCGGGCTCGCTGCGATCCTGGGCGCCGGTATCTTCGCCGTCATAGCTCCCGCGGCGAGCATTGCAGGACCGGCCCTCCTCGTCTCCTTCGCTATCGGCGCCTTCGTGGCGCTCTGCAACGCTCTTTCGTCGGCCCAGCTGGCCGCCGTTTTCCCGCGCTCGGGGGGCACCTACGAGTTCGGGAGGCGGATGCTCGGTCCCTGGTGGGGCTTCTCGGCGGGGTGGATGTTCCTCGTTGCCAACACAGTCGGCCCCGGCGCGATCGCAATCGCATTCGGAGGTTACTTTCACGCCGTGGTCGGCGCCGTGCCTGTGAGGACTGCGGCCGTAGCCGCGGCCCTGGCCATGACGATACTGAACGCGGCAGGGATACGCCGCTCCGTCCGGGTGACCGACGTGATAGTGGTAATCTCCATCCTCTGTCTCTTGGCTGTGGTCGTGATCGGCATCCCTCATGCCAGCACATCCAACCTGACACCCTTTGCTCCGAGCGGGGTGGTGGGGATACTGCAGGCGACAGGCCTTCTCTTCTTCGCCTACACGGGCTACAGCCGCATCGCCACCCTCGTCGAGGAGGTGCGCAATCCGAAGCAGACCATACCCCGGGCGACGGTGATCGCGCTCGGCACGGCCACCGCGCTCTATCTGCTCGTGGCCGTCACTTCGCTCACGGTCCTGGGAGCGGCACGCCTCTCGCAATCGTCCTCACCCCTGGAGGATACGATGATCGCGGCGGGTAGCGGCGTCGGAGTGGTCATAGTCGCGGGAGGCGCGCTGCTGACGACCTTCAACGAAGGTCTCTCGGACCTGCTCGGCGTCTCCCGTGTGGCCTTCGCCATGGGCCGCGAGTCCGACCTCCCCACAGGGCTGGCCCGTCTCGGCGCGGGGCAGAATCCGTGGCGCAGCGTCCTTTTCGTAGGTGCCGTCTCAATTCTTGTCGCCTCTTTCGCGCCATTCTATGTCGCGGTGGCCGTCTCGAGCTTCGGTACTTTGCTGTACTATTCTGTGGCAAATCTGTCGGCGCTGCGCCTCCAGAGGCAGCAGAGGATGTTCCCGCGGGCGCTGGCTGCGACGGGTCTGATCGGCTGTCTCGGCCTGGCCTTCGCCCTCGCCCCGCAGGAGATAGGCATCGGCCTCGTGATCCTCCTCGTCGGACTTGCCTTTCGCAGTCTCCGCCTGGTTACATCGAGACGGAGCGATAAGAAAGAAGGACCAGGAAGCTGAGGGAGCGATGACAGAGGGTGCGACCGTGCAGAGCCGGATCTTGGCCACGGACGACCGCTCGTTCATGGTCCAGATCTACCCGGTATGTACTCTGAGACGTTCCTCGCCAAAAAGGAGCGAATGTGAGAACCATCCGTCAGGGTGTGCTTAAGGACAGGCGGATAGACGGTCGTGATCGTGATTGAGTTCCACAATTCTCCAGCAGCTTGATCTGCCGGTCTATCTGTCGCTCGCATTCCTCTTCGGGATCGCATCGCAGTTCAGGGCTATGAACGGAGAGTCCTTCCTGCGCAGGATCACCGCGATCTTCGAGGGAAGGATCGGTATGCTCTACGCGGTGGTTGTGGTAACATCACTCTTCTCGCCCCTGATCCTGAACGATGTCGTCATCCTGATACTCACGCCTGTGGTGATCAGCTACGCCAGGCAATCCCAGATCGATGTCGCTCCCCTGGTGGTCGCGGAGATCACCTTCACCAACATCGCAAGCTCGCTGACGCCTCTTGGGAACCCGCAGAACATTCTGCTCTGGAGCTCCTCAGGGGCCACATTTCTCGGGTTCATCTCGGGCACCTGGATCCCCCTTCTGATCTCAGCCTGCATCGCGGTGGTGGCCCTGCTCCCTCTGAGAAAGAGCGCGAATGGGCGAAGAGAGCTTCCTTTCACCGCTGGTCCCATCGCGCCCGGAATCTATCTCGTCCTTGTGATAGCGGTGATCATCGTTTCCGACGTATCAGGGGTGGGAGCGTACATCGCGCTCGGAGTGAGTTTCGCCCTGGGCTCGCTCTTCACGTTCCGCTCGCTTCCACGGGTCCTGCACGATTTTGACTATAGGAGCCTCCTGATCCTGTACGCTTTCGTCACGTCGATAACCATCGCCTCGATCTTCATCGGTCCCGCTCTCGGCAGATACGTCGCGCCCGTTGCAGCGGGTGTCCAGCCCTACTCTGCCCTGTTCATGGGAGGCGTCTCGAGCATCATCAGCAACGTTCCTGCAACGCAGCTTGTGCTGAGCGTCACCTCGGTCTCACCACAGGTCGCGCCGAAGATCGCTGTCGAGGCGGGACTGGCTGGTAACATAGACCCGGTAGCCTCATTCGCCAACATACTTGCCCTGCTGATGGTCAGGCGAGCGGGCCTTCCCATAAGAAGAGCGATACTACTTCAATTCTTTGTGGGGATCGTCAGCTTTCTACCGGCCCTGTTATGAGACCCTTTACTCACCTTCCACGGGCAGATGAGCCGCTTCACTTGCGAGGGCAGCGAGCGAGAGACGTGATCGACTCACCCGATCCAACAGCGTGTGAATTGTTGAGCCCTCCTCCATCCTTCCAGGTATCTTTTCTCCGGCTGGTGCCTCGAGTGAGGACGATATCCGAGGTCGGTGTGCCGGCCCCTCAATTACGATTGAAAACCACCGATAGAGTGGCCGTCTTTATCTAGATTGATTCTCTGGTGTTGTGCTGTTCTTGGAGCAGGTCTGAGTTGGGCGATCGAACGATTCCGAACGAGAAGAGCCGGGACGAGTGGGAAAAGATGACAGCTGGTTGGAGGAGATGGCACGACAGATTCTCCAGACAGAGTGCCGGAGCGACAGACAAGATCCTCGAACTTGCGAAGGTGAGGGAGGGTATGAAGATCCTTGACATCGCCTGTGGAAGCGGTGAGCCATCGCTCTCTCTGGCGAGAACTGTCGGCCCGACGGGTCGAGTCGTAGCGGCTGACATCGTGCCCGGGATGCTTCAGATCGCAGAGGAAAATGCGCAGAATGAGCGTCTTTCCAATATCGAGTTCAGGGTTGCTGACGCGGAAGCCATCCCTTTGCCGGACGGATATTTTGACGCGGTGACATGTCGATTCGGGGTCATGTTCTTCTCTGATCCTGAGAGAGCGATGAGGGAAGCTCGAAGGGTCTTGAAGGATGGGGGACTCATCGTTCTGGTGACCTGGGGTCCGCTCAAGGACAACCCTCGCTTCACGACCACAACCTCCATCCTCGAAAAACATCTGCGTTCATCCGCAGATGCCGACCCTCAAACTCCTGCTCGTGATGGCAATCTGTTCAAATTTGCAAACCAGGGTAGCCTATCGGGTCTCCTGAGAAAGGCTGGTTTCACAGAAATATCTGAAGAGTATCTCAAGATACCGTGGATATGGGAGGGCTCGGCCGAGGAACTGTTTAGAAGCTTCAGTGAGATGAGCGCCCCCTTCAGGAAGATGTGGTCAGCGATGGACAAGGACTCCCAGAGGAGAGCCGCTGATGAAATCCTATCGGCCATAGGAAAATACTATGATGGGACGAGCGTGGATTACACGGCGGTGATCAATACAGCCGTGGGCAGGAAGAGCGGATAAGGAACTAGCGACGCGGAGGGAGAAAGCGAAGAGCGGATCCGGAAAGGGGAAGGAGGGCTACATCGAGCTATGGTCTCACGGACCGAGGCAAGAAGCTCGCGAATGAACTAGCTGAAGCACCAGACCGAAGATTTGTCCGTCTCGATCGGTAGGTTCATGATGATGGCGAGGTCTGGGGCATTCTGTCGGGCGCGAGAGCACCTGTGGACAAGCCTTAAGTCAGGCGAGCCACAAATCGTATCCATGTCGGTCTCTGGCGGCCCAGGCCCTCGGACCCTGAAAATCGAGGCGCTGTGGATATTCAAAGAGGAGATCAAGAAAGCGGGGTTCATTGCGGAGTTCGAGGCTCACATCAGCCAGCCTTTCGGACTGCCGTTGCACAAGCACCGTGGTCACATCGAGGTAGATGACACGTCGGTATCGCTCGTCGAGGGAGACAACAGGAAGACGATCCAGAAATCGGAGATCAGTGGCCTGCAGGTGAGCTATGATGAAAACTTTGGACAGTTCAAGGACTCCAGAGGCATGGACCCGCCCATGCACTTTTCATTCGGCGACGAGGAAGTCTATATCTTCACGAAGGGAACCGAGTTCTGGCAGGGGGCGAACGCAGCTCTGTCTGAGGCCATAGGGCGCTAGCAGAGCCGGTCGTCCGACTCTCAACTAGCGTCTAGCTCGGCGCTCAAAGACACAACTCTACAAATCTCGATCAGACACGACCAAAAGGACGAACTATGGAGGGAGGCACAGCGAAGCGGATAGGGCCGGGCGACTCGGCCCTACTTGACGACGACCACGGTCATGCCAGCTTTGGCGACAACGCCGCTCGATACGCTTCCAAGGAACACTCTCCCAGGCGCGCCCAGACCACGCGTGCCTATCACTATCATGTCGACGCCCTCCGCCTTCGCTCTCTCGGCTATCGAGTCCGAGGGTGGTTCGGTCGTCCGACAGACCATCCCTCTTGCAACAGCAACGCCGGCGCTGCTCGCCTTTGTGACGACAGAGCTGACGTAGTCCTCCGCCTCCTTCTCGGCATAATCGTAGCGTTCCTTGAGGATCACCGACCCACCGCCTCCGGTCCCTGGGCTCGAAGGGGTCACGCCCGAGGGCGACTGGACCATGCGAAGGACCTCCAGTTCGGCATGGTAGTCCCTCGCGAAGCCGATGGCGGTCGTCGCGGCCCTCTCTCCGTTCGCCGAGCCGTCGACGGCCACCATTATCTTCCTGATCGGGATAGACATCCACGGTTCTGAGACAGTTGGTGGTGACGGTGGGGCTGGAGACGCCATCGCCTGCTCCGTCCGCGTGACGACCATCGCGGGGCGTCGGATGAGCAAGGCAATGACGATCCCGAAGCCGCAGAGGACCGAGGAACTGAAGAACGCATACCGGAATCCTTCGACGGTCGCCGACGCCGGGCTAACAGACGTACCGAGAGCCGCCGTCACTATACTCACTATCGTCACCCCTATGGCAAGACCGACCGAGCTTCCGACCTGCCTTGAGGTGTTGATCAGGCCTGACGCGAGGCCCTCCTCCCCCCTCCTGGCGCCGCTCAACGCCGCTATGTTGAACGCCGTGAAGACGATCGCGGCTCCAAGCGAGACGACGAGCATCTCGGGCAGCAGCTCGGTGAGGTACGGAGTCCCCACCGAGAGCCGGTTGAGGAGGAGGAAGCCTGCGGCCTGTATCGTCATGCCGACGATGAGGACGGGTTTCATGCCGAACCGGGCGACAAGCTTCGCGGAGAGGTAGCCCCCCACGAACAGGAACACGATCGCAGTCGGGAGGAAGGCCAGCCCGGCCGACAGGGCCGAGTACCCCTGGATCTGCTGAAGATAGATCGTCAGCAGGAAGATCATGGTACCGACCGCCGAGGTCGTCAGGATGGCGAGCGCGTTCGCGCTGAGGACGGTCCCGCGGCGCAGGAACGTCAGGGGCATGAGCGGAGCCTCGGAACGGTGCTCGATCGCGAGGAAGCTTGCAAGGACGACGGCTGAGAGCGCGAGGGACGCGAGGGTCTGGAACGAAGAGAGGCCCTGGTTCGCCGCGTTCGTCAGGGCGTAGACGAGTAGTGACAGCCCGGCGGTCACCGTAATCGCGCCGGGGAGGTCGAGCCGCCTGTCGAGGCGCTGTCCCTTGCTCTCGACGAGTAGCCTCAGGGCCAGGAGGGCGGCGACGATGCCGATCGGGACGTTCACATAGAAGACGGATCTCCAACCAAGGGCCGCTGTGAGGGTACCCCCCAGTATGACGCCCGCGGCGAAGCCTGCGGAGGAGACAGCAGCAAAGACGCTGAGGGCGCGGTTCCGTTCGCGTCCCTCCGGGAAGGAGACCACAAGGAGGGAGAGACCCGTCGCCGAGGCTATGGCGGCCCCGACCCCCTGGACCGCCCTCGCGCCGATGAGGACTATCTCCGATGGGGCCAACCCTCCGGCCAGGGAGGAGAGAGCGAAGATGAAGAGGCCGATGCTGAAGAGCTTGCGGCGGCCGTAGAGATCTGAGGCGCGGCCGCTCAGAAGAAGGAGGCCGGCGAAGGTCAGGCCGTAGGCGCTGACGATCCACTGGCTGTCGGCCAGGGATATCCCCAGGTCAGTGCGAATCGTCGGCAGGGCTATCTGCACTATCGAGAAGTCGAGGATGACCACGAACTGCGCTACGACGAGCAGGGTGAGAATAATGGATAGTCGT
>JAPCJS010000198.1 GCA_027886825.1 Nitrososphaerota archaeon | reverse complement strand
GACTTGAAGCCCGACTTGCCGTCGACCATCAGGACCCTCGGCTCGCTCTGGAACGCCAGTATCGCCTCCTCCTTGGTGGGCGGCCTCTTGAGCGTGACCATCAGGCTGTGCAGGTGCATGTGCGTCGCAGGGACCTTCACCGCCATCGTCGTAATCTTCAGGCCCGTCATCACCGACTGGACGTCGGGGCCGTGGTGGGACGGGAGGCTGATGGGGTCTGGGACGATCGCGTCGATCGGACCTTTGGCTATCTCGTCTGGGTCCGCGGCCCTCCTGATGAGGACGGCCCTCGCCTTTGCTATCCCAAAGTTCTTCTCGAGCGCGTGTAGCGTCCGGCAGAGCCCGGTCGTGTTGCAGCTGACTACGCGGGTCATCCTCCTACCCCTCGCGGCCTCGAAGTTGCACTGGGCCACGAACGATGAACCGGTCAGCTCGTGCTCCTCGCCACCCTGGAAGACAACCTTCACCCCCGCCTGCTCGAAGACCGGTCGGTACTCGGACCCCAGCTCCGGCGTCGCATCAACGACCACGTCCACCTGCTTAAGCAGGTCCCCGAGGGTGCCGCTGTACGGCATCCGGGCCCTGTCGAACGCCGCGGCGTGCTCCTGGTTGGCTGCGAAGACCTCAATACCCTTCTCTCTCGCTATCGTCGCCCGGTAGTCCGGCTTCGTCTTGGTGACACCGACGAGCTGCATGTCCCTCTGAAGGAGGACCGCGTCCGCTACCCTCCTTCCGATCGTGCCGTACCCGTTTATCCCGACTCTGATCATTTGCCCCACTTGACAGACGCTCTCTCGAGGGCGTCCATAAGAGGTAATCGCTTCCCGGCGAGGTACTGCACGAGGGCCCCTCCCGAGGTGCTGACGTGGTCTATCGAGTCGTGGATCCCGAAACGGTACAGAGCCGCCGAGAGGTGGCCGCCGCTGACGATCGTTGTCCCGAAGGAGTTAGCCAGAGCCTTCAGTAGCATCTCCGTGCCGAGGGCGAACTCGGCGTACTCGAAGGCCCCGGGCGGTCCGCTCATGAAGACGGTCCCGGCCCCCTTTATGAACCGCGAGTACCTGTCGATCGTCTTCTTCCCCACGTCAAGCACGACCATGTCCGGTCGCAGCTCGGTAGGATCGAACTCCTGCCTCGTACCGTCGACCCTCACCGCGACGTCGATGGGCATCTCGAACGTCTCGGGGTGGTCGTCGAGGAGCTGCCGGGCCTTTACCAGCATCTTCTGCTCGTTCTCCACCGTGAGTTTTCCTGTGAACCTGCCTCTCGACTTGAGGAAGACCAGGCCCACCAGCCCGGAGAGGAGGACCTTGTCCGCCCGGTTGTTAGCTATGAGCGCGTCGATCGCATCTATCCTGTCCGTCACCTTCGCACCACCAAGTACGGTGACATAGGGCCCCTTCTCGATGGCGAAGATGCGCTCCAGCTTCATCAATTCCTTGGCGACGATCCTTCCCGCGCATGTCGGGATGAGCTCGGCGAACCCTACGATCGAGGGCGGCGAGCGGTGCGCCGTCGGGAAGGCGTCGAGGATGCAGGCGTCCAGATGGGAGCTGAGGCGTGTGACGAGGATGGTCTTCTCGGCCTCTTTGGGGGTAAACTCCACGTTCTCCTCGGCGGTGAACCTGAGGTTATCCAGGACTATGACGTCGCCCGGGCTCGACCCGTCGATGGCAGCCTGCGCCGCCTCCCCGAAGACGTCCTGGACGAACCTGACCTCCTTCCCAAGTATCTTGGCGAACGCCTTTGCGTGCTTATCCATGGAGATGTAATCGTACCTGCCGACACGGCCCTGGTGCGATGCCACGACGACGACCGACTTGGGCAGGTCCCTGATGTTCATGGCAGCCTCCTCGATCCTGCTCAGCTCGAGCAGCTCCCCCGTCTCAGGGTGGACCGGCGTGTTGATGTCGACCCTCAGCAAGACGCGCTTGCCCTCCAGGTCGAGGTTGTCCATCGTAAGTATCTTGGCCGGCATTACGCATCCAACCTCCCGGCCGCTTGAACTATTATTCTTTTGAAATGGGGACTTGCCTTTTGAGATATCTGCGATAGTAAACTACTACCAAGTCGAACTCTACTATTAAGTTGCGTCGCTCGGACCATGAAGACAGGCATTTTTCTAGCACTGCAGGCACGATAGGCGAATAGTCTTACAAGTAAGATTAGTTGTAAATGAGCGTCATGGTATCGCACTTGTGCTCATCTCCTTTGATGGTCTGCCGAAGTATGCCCGTACGACGGGCCTTGTCAGGTAGTAGACGATTATCGCGTCGACCGCAATGGCGATTATGGCCAATCCACTCCCGAAGACCAACAGTGCGACTCCCAGGACTATGCCCAGGATGTTCAGGACAAGGTCCAGAGTCCACGCCCAGTTCTTGCCGGTCAGGACAGCTCTCCCGATGAAAGCTGCCAGGAGGCCAAGCGCGATGAATGGCGCGCCTATCAGCGGGCTGACGATCACGAAGACGATCCCGAGAACTATGATCAGAGCTCCGCCCATCACCTGCACCCAGCCTATCGCCGTGACTCCGGTCGGCCTTGACGCGGGGATGGCGTGTTGCAGAGGGCCGCCAAGACGATCGGAGGAAGCTTGCCCTAGAGCGGTGGACACAGCGCCAGGAACGGTCTGGAGAAAGTAACCGCAGATGGGACAGAAGGTCGCTGTCTCGGAGATCTGCTCGCCGCACCTAGGGCACTTGGCCAACCCTTATCACTTGACTCACCCCAGCTATATAATTCTAAAAGCCGTTGTCGATGGCAACGGGTGGATGCATGCTCCGACTCTCCTCGTGTTTTCCGAGCTCATGACCCGTCAGAAGATCCTAAAGTCCTGAGCCGCCTTTGCTGAATGTCCACCTTAGCTCGAACTGCCCGAGGCGAAAATTCATAACTTTCAAGGCTTATCAACCATGGAAAGTCTAGTATGTGTAGCGTGAAGAAGCCTGGTCCTACAGTAGGTATGAGTAGTCTGGTCGCGATCTCCTTGGCGCTCACTCTCCTGCCGCTCGTGCCTCCGGCGAAGGCCGGGACACTCGGTGCCTGGATCGCAACAGACGGGCAAGCGAGCAACCCCACGATCACGACAGTCCAATGTTTGCCAAGCTCAGTCTCCATCAACGTTGTCTCTACATGCACGGCCACCGTGACCCGTGAAACACCAACGGAGACCACGGACTTGACTACGGAGGCAATACCCGTGCCCACCGGGACCATAACCTGGACCCAGAGCAGCAACAACGGCGGCGAAGTGTCATTCTCTTCCCCCGCCTGCAATATTGGGGCACCGGGCTATGGCCAAGCCCCTGTGCCCCAGAAGCCAGCGGCACTCTTTTGTTCGGTCAATGCTACCGGTGAAGTCAATGGCACAGTTACTATCACGGGGACCTATTCTGGTAACGTAAACAATGTCGGCAGCGCAGGGATTGATGTTGTGAACGTGGGCACCGTCACGCCACCTCCTGCCACACCGCCGGCGTTCAACCCATGCGAGCTAGGGGAGAGCTGTACCACGGCCTTCGTCCAGTTTAGCGGAAGCGGGTCCAGCCCTGTGAACGCGACTGTGAAGATATCAGGATCCAGCATCCCCACCATCATCTCCAACACGGTCGCGACCCTTAGGTATTCGAACGATACGGTCATGGTCCCGAGTTGG
>JAPCJS010000084.1 GCA_027886825.1 Nitrososphaerota archaeon | reverse complement strand
CGTCAAAGGGATAGGATCGACGACAAGCCCGTTCAGCCGTCAGCTCTTCAAGAAGGAAGAGATCTGCAGCCTCCTCACGAGCAGTAGCGTGAAGGACAGGATCATGAATGTCAAGGAGAACGAGATGAGGCTCCCAAGGTACCTTACCGGGGAGCTGTGGTCGAGGGGATGTCCCTACGGATCTCAGGGGCTCGAGTTCGCTTCAATCGCGATGAAGGCGGCCGAGATGTCGGATGCCAGCACCACATCCATCCACGGGTTCAGGATCGCCCCCCTGGTGAAGATCGTCAAGCTGCCTAGGGCTCTTCAGGAGGAGGTCACCCAGGTGTACTGGTACAGGAGGTTCAAACAGGAGATGGTCCAGGAGGCCAGGCTAGTCCCATCCAATGTCAGGATCTATTTCCATTCAGATTGGACCATCGGCGATGATACGGGGGAACTCTTTGACTTCTTCCACATAGACAGCAATGACAAGGCAATGGATTTCCTGGAGAACTTCGTCAGGAGTGGGGTCGCGATTCTCACCCTTTTCGTTAGGTCCATGAGATATAATGATGGTGGCACATACAGCGGGCTGGACTTCTACGATGTTTGGCTCGATAAGGACGCGGTGTTGGCGCCGGATGGCACCATCTTTTGGGCCGACCTGGAGGGGCTCCAAGAGATAACCATTGGAGGAAGGGACAGGGCTGATCTCGAATTCAATGTCGAGGAGAATATGGAGCATCAGATATACAGATCACTCTACGAATTCATGTATGCCTACGAGCAGATAGAACGGGAGCGGACTAGGAGGTTTGGTCACAGAACTGACCGTAAGATCCAGTTCGAGTACCTGCTTAGGGATGCCCTGAAGGATGATGAGGTTGTTGATCTTCATCGCAGTCCTGATAGCCTTGAGTTGGTCATAGGCAACGTCCTTGGAGAGGAGAAACTAACCAAGAAATTCACGATCCTGGATTGGTAGCGGTGATGGCGTACTGTACAGCATAAATCAATATAGGAGCACGTGAGCTAGAGCATTACGAGCGATCGCGTTCAGGTATCGAAGATAACGGCCGTAGATGAGCACCTTGGTGATTTGCCAAAAGGGCTATCATTCTTTGACCCGATCATCCGCCATGAGGTCAAGGAAGCCCTTGAAGCTGGTGGTGAAGCTTACTTCTCCCAGAACTCTGAGGGAACCAAGAATGGCTTGTTCATATATGATGGCTATGAGGCGACGGGAACCATCTTCACGAAATCTAGGGAGGTATTCGATCACTTCTATGGGCTCAAACCATCCAGCTACATCTTCTCGGAGCTTGAGGTCGCGGAACTTCCTAAGGAAGTCTGGAATATCTGGCAGCTGGATGTTGATAAGGCTCCGTCGGGCCACAGATTCAAGCACTTTGTTAGCATGGATTACAACGTCAGAGAGTTAGAACAATTCATGGCCGCCACACAGCCTGAGACAAACAGACGGTGGGTCGGTGTCGCCCTTACGAATGGGGACAGATGCTTCGTTGTCAAGATAGCAGACAGGATCGTGGGTATCGCGTGGATGACCATCGTCGGTGGGGTAGCAAGATCCCATGGGCTGTATGTTGAGCCGCAGTTCAGAAGACTGGGAATAATGAGGGACAATTTGCAGGCGAGGCTTATCTATCTCAAGTCAAGGCACGTCCACACCCTAATCAATGAGATCGCTGAGTCTAATGTAGCATCATATAGCCACGCTGCAAGGGCGGGAGAGAAAATTGTTGGCAAGATCTTCCTCTACACTAGTCCTGATCATGGTACGCCATCGTGATCACTGAAGACGGAAAGAGGCCCCCGTTTTTCCCATCCTCTCGGAGGAGATCGTTCGTTTCGGGTGTCCTCCAGGGGCGACTGCCAAGCTTACGTCAGAGTCATCAAGACCCTGATCTTTGAAAACGTGTCTGATGCTAGCAAGAAAGATCAAGTCAAGGTCCAGTAGCGATCTCCCGGCACGCTAGGAATTGCACGGAAAGCTTCACAATCCGACAGATACTTTCAATGATCTGTGGAGATAACGACAGGTTGCATCCCCGGAGGGCCCCGCCCTCCGGTCATCTCTCGCGCTGGTATCTAGCGGAACAAGTACCCGAGGACTACGAGCACGACGATTATGATAACAACGGTGCCGAGTATTCCATATCCCGCTCTTTTCTTGCTGGTTTCAGGCGTCCTAATTTCAGATGTCATATATTTGTAACAGGCGTGACAGTCTATATCAAACCGCTGTATTTTCTGCAAGAAACCGTATCTTTTGCGTTCGGCTGAATAAACGTCTCTGTTTGTGCGGGAGGAGGAGGACCGTGAATGTAGTCCCTCGCCAAAGCAAAATAGGTCCCTAATCCTGGAGAATCAACTAATCGGCAAGCAGGACGAAAGAGCTCGAAATATTGAGAACGGCCGGAGTCTTGCCCGATACCAAGCCCTCCACGCCACAGTCTAGAATGCGAGGCCATTGAAAACGGATTACTGAACCCAGACGCGGCGGACAGCAAGACGGAGAATCATGATCCGGAAGATAAGAGAACGAACATGGGATCCGGATAAAACTTGGTCACGTCGGGCCCCAAACTCCTGCGATGCGGACCTTGTTGAATGGCCAGCAACCTGTGGACTTGACCCCGTCTGGCAAATCTCCATCGTCGTCGCGGCGCCGCGCGAACAATTCCAGTAGGAACTACAGTTTAGCGGGTCCGAAAGAATCCAGCAGACGCTTAATCCCTTGGTTCAAGGTCGAGGGAATCCTCCGGGATGGAAGTCCCCACCTGGATCAGGGCTCGGGAGGCGAGCCAGCGCTTGGGAATCCAGTAGGACATCTCTCCCGAGAAATTTCCGAACGCCAACCCCGTTATTCCGAGCGCGGCGAAGACGGCACTGTTCCCGAGAACCACCCATAGTCCCACGGGAGAGAGGACCGAGACGAGAACGGAGCTTAGAGGTTCGATTTGGATTCCTTTTGAGACGGCAAACGACCCGGTCAGGAGGAGGCTCGATATGTTGGGTTGATATGCGGCGATCAACGAGCTCAGGACGGAAAGACACGCGCCGACCACCGCGATTGCGACCAGGGTGGGCAGAATCCGGCTGAGCGGGTCTTTGCCCATCCGGACCGCGAAATAGAAGAAGAGAAGGAACGGGACCACCTGAAGCAAGACTACGTCCTGCCATGCAAGGAGGATCGTGGACGCGGGACTCGGGAATATCGTCCGCAGGAAGGCGAACTGCGAGGTACTCGGGTAGATAGAGTTCAGAAAGTCCCGCCCGAATACTTCCAGCACGGTTGCGAGGAGATAGACGGGTACCATGATGCATCCGACGAGAAGAGCGGCCCGGGCTCCCTCCAACTTCGCGTCCACCCAGGTCGTGGATCCTGCCTCGGGCGCAGTGGTCATCAGATTCTCCTCCTGTATGAGAGCAGTATCGCGGCGAAACCGACGAACGTGTAGCCGATAGACCCCGAGACTGCTGAGGCCGTTGACTGCAGCAGCGGGTCGACCATGCTAGCCCCCAGAGGCGATCCAGGCCCTAGAACTGCCGGCAGTCCGAAGAGCAGGAAAAATGAGAGCGTCCCGAGGAATATGGACGCGGCTACGGCGGCAAAGTCCTTCCCCAAGTTGATGCGAATCCTTGACGCGAGGTAGAACAGGGCGAAGATCGCGAATGGGAAGAATGCTACCGAGGCCACATCTTGAGCCTCATAAGGAAGAGAAGAACCCAAGGCCGATATCGTCACCTGCAGGAGTATCCCACCAAAGGGAAAGACGAAACCTGCGAACATGAAACGCGGGAACAAGCCATGCCACGTAGTCGCATAGCGCTCGACCTCAACCATGCACAGATTTTGCGAGCCGGTGTTTATATGCGTGCTGTGCTACTTCGGAGAAGAGACGCATGGGGATTGCCGATCTTGGAAAAAGGATCATGCTAGGACGATGCGCCAGTATGGTAATGAAGATGACAGCGATCGATCTTCGGCGACCTATTCGTGGGCTCGGGGTTGTGCTCACATTCGCGCGTTGAATATCCCATCATCCAAATGATGAGAATACGGAAGAGAATACTACGGCGATTCGTCCTGCGGGACCACGGTCTCGGACGCTTGATGCCCTAGGCTCAGAATGATAGGGGGAAGCAAGGACAAAAAGCCTCAGAACAAGTATCCAACCGAAGCGTAACGTCAGATAGTGAAACATTTTCACCCAAACGATTTACAAAGTATAAATGTGCCATCAGATTATGCACACAGTATGAAAGCCTACGTCTTCTTGACGACAAAACCCGGTACCTCAGAAGAGGTAATTCGACACCTTCGAGAAGTTTCCAAGGTCAAGGGCGTAAAATCCGTGGACTCGGTGTATGGTCGGTTCGATGCGATCGTCACAGTGGACGCACCTGGTCTCGAAGAGATCGGCGAGCTGGTCTACAAGGTGATAGAGAAGATCCCGAACGTCACACGGTCAGAGACGGCCCTGGTCCTTTCCAGGAAAGACCAGTGAAAGCCTTGCCAGTGATGGCATACGTCCTGGTGAGGACCAAGCCGGGAACCTCCCACGAATTGCTCGCCTCCCGCAGGATTCCAGGAGTAAAGATGGCGAACAGCGTCTTCGGGACCTACGACTCGGTGCTCGTGATCGCCGCGAAGGACATGGACGAGCTATCGACCACGATCTATGATATCGTGGAGAAGCATCCCAACGTCGAGCACACCGAGGTCCTTGTCTCGATCCCGTACCCTCCGCCGGAGAAGCCGGTCCCGCATGTGGAGCAATATTCGGTGGTATCGTTCAACTGCCCCAGCTGTAATTCGCTGAATCCGGAAGGCTCCACATACTGCCACTTCTGCGGATTCGTCTTCAGGCCCGAACGATAGCGTACCTTTTCAGGGTTGCGATACACCGAAGAGCACACCGACGCCCTAGAAACCGCTGGACCAAGGCACGACTGGCCTGGAAATGCTGGGACAAGCTGTTTGGAAGCTGCCACACCGTGCATGACTCTACGGGACAGGTGGCCAGAAAGACTTTCGGCCGCGGAGGTTTCGCGGCTCAGTCTTTGGCGCTATCTCTCTATTCCCAAGAGCTTAACGTGCTTTCATCACAGCCGCGAAGCGCGCAAAGAGTTTCAACCTCCGTTGTTCCCTCTCTTCGGACGCTTATCTCTCCGCCTCTGGTAATTGAGGTAGATTACAAGCTTTTGGAGGACCAGCGCGGCGAAGCTGGCATTGTAGAGCATCACCCATTGCGACATGGTAGGTTCCGGCGATCGCATTGACCGGATGGAGTTCACTGCCTCTCCGCCGAGGGATCAGGGAGCTCCGCGAACGCACCTACCACAGAACCCAGAGGCGACCCAGGAACGGCTTTTGTCGAGCGCATTCCGGTCCACACCAATATCCGGATGGGTCCATCCCGTTCCGAACTGCGGCGCGGCGTATCTTCGGGCACGACGGCGGTGATGACCTCATCTGAGCGATCCTTGCCCTGGCTTCTTGTCTCATTCGCCGATAATGGCGGAGCCGAGCTCTGTCGGCCATCTTCCGGTAAGGACCTCATCGTAGCCGTGGCCAATCCGCTGATTGCAGAGCAGAAGGCAGGTGTCATCGGCACAAGCACACCCGAATCAAGATTCTTTGGTTATGAGCTCGAATCTAACAATACACGAATAAATCGAAAGACATATAGTCAATTTCTACCAATTGGCGGCGTTCATTGGCCCAACCGACTTCTTTCGCAAGAGAAGCAACTGGCATCGTCAGATCAATCTCTCCTCTCCAGGCGTTCATCACTACAGTGGCCGTCACCAACATCGGCTTCGGGGTGGCGACGACGTACCTGCCGATGCTCGCGGTCTTTCCGGGCACGAACATCCCGGTGATATTCGTGCTGGTCCTTCCATTCCTGCTCGTGACCTCCGCGCTCTACTCGCTGCTCTCGCTCAGCATGCCAAGGTCAGGCGGCGACTACGTCTGGACCGGACGAATACTGCACCCGTCGATGGGCAGCTCCCTGGCCTTCACCAACGTGATCTTCAACTCCATCTTCCTTGGCTTTTTTGCGAACACCTTCGTCACGTACGGCCTCTACTCCCTCTTCGACACGATAGGCGCCGTGACGAACAACCAGGGCCTGATCAGCTGGTCAACCGCCGTCTTCACGAACCTGTTCTGGGTCACCCTGATCGGGACCATCCTGATCGTGTACATGGCCCTGACCATGATCTCTGGCACCCTATCGTACCTGAAGCACCAGATCGTCTACTGGGTGATCGGGATGATCGGCACGCTCACCGCTATGGCGTACCTGTTCTCCTCGAACCCGACCAGCTTTGCCGCCACCTTCGACAAGCTGCTCGGCCACTACACCACGTACCAGGGGATAATCACGACCGCGCACGTCTCGTACACGCCGGGTACGATCGCGTTCGGGGCCCTGGCGCTCGCGTGGCTCGCGAACAACGGATACCAGTACTCGGGCTACTTCTCGGGCGAGGTCAAGCAGATCAGAAAGTCCATGTTCATCTCCATGATGGGGGACAACCTCGTCGCCACCGCCATCTACTCGCTGTTCGCGCTCGCCCTGATCGGGGCGGTGGGCGAGAAGTGGCTCAACTCGGTCGCCTCCCTCTCGGTCATCTCCGCCTCGGCGTGGGGGATACCCGTCCCTCCGAACCCGTACTTCTTCGCCAGCCTGCTGGCGAACAACGTCATCATCGCGACGGTCATCAACGTCGGCCTCATCGCGTGGGCCATCATCATCATCCCTTCCAACTGGATGGCCACGACGAGGATCATACTTGCGATGGGCTTCGATAGGATCCTCCCGAGCAGATTCGCTGACGTCAGCGACCGGTACCACACTCCGGTAAAGGCCATCGCATTCGTCGCCTTCATCACGTGGCTGGGCCTGCTCGCCACGAACTACTACGGGGCTGTCTCGGCGAATCTTAACTATACGGTTGTCTATACGTTCATCCTGGCGATAGTATCGATCGCCGGCTCCATCTTCCCGTTCGTCCGCAAGTCGATCTACCAGCAGTCGCCGATCGCGCAGTACAGACCGGCAGGGATACCCCTGGTCACGATAGTGGGGATAATCTCGTTCCTGTTCTTCGCCTTCCTCTCGTACACCGCCGCAGCCAACTCATCGATAGGCGGGCCCAACGGCTTCTACTCTCTCGTCCTCGCGGTGGCGGCCTTCGTCGGCAGCGGAGCCATCTACTTCATCTCCCGGGAGTATCACCTGAGGAGGAGCCACGTGGACATCGGGATGAACTTCAAGGAGATTCCTCCGGAGTAGGTAGGCCCTCCCAGACCGCCGCAAAGCACCAAGTAATAGTCCTCTGCGGGAAACGATACAAGGGCGTTGCGGGGGATCTTATGGCTCCAGGACGACCCTTCCCGGGTTCCCGATCCTGTTCTGAAGTACGTTCACGGCTTCGTTGGCCGACTCGAGAGGGAACCTGTGCGTCACGGCGTCCCCAAAGACGAACCGCCCCGTCTCTATCAGGCGGAGCACCTCTGGAACCTCGGCCTTCAGGTGGTCCTGCGGGCTCATGATCTTGACCTCTGGGACCTGTAGGTCGTTCACCACATTGACGGGGACAGGGTCCCAGCACATCCCGACGAGGACGGCCTGGCCGCCCTTCCTGATCGACGATATGACGTTCCTCTCGCTCTCAACCTTCCCGATGACCTCGAACCCAATGTCCACGCCGCCTCCCGTGAGCTTCCGGATCTGTTCGACCGGATTCCCGTCCCTCGGGTTTACGGTCGCGGTCGCCCCTTCGCGCCTCGCGATGCTGAGCTTCTCATCCTCGAGGTCGACGGCGATGATGTCCGACGCTCCGGCGATCTTGGTCCATTTCAGGAGGCTCAGACCCACTCCACCGAGACCGTATACGAGGACCGAGACGCCGGGAGATATCTGGGCGTACTTGACAGAGTGATACGCGGTCATCACGGCGCAGTTGAGCATTGCCCCCTCTGGGAACCCGACGTTGGCGGGAAGCTTGTGTGTGTGCCTCGCCGGCACGACCACCTTCTCCTTCCAGGAGCCCTCGGTGTTGGCAGACATCACCGTGAAGTTATCACAGAGGTTGTCCTTCCCCCTGAGACAGTACTGGCACCTGCCGCAGCTGAGCACATAGTCCACGCCCACCCTGTCTCCCACCTCGACGTTCGTGACGTTCTTTCCCCTGGCGGCCACGATGCCCGACGCCTCGTGTCCAAGGGTGATCGGGGCCATGGCCGGGATCTGTCTTCCCGCAATCGTGTGCAGGTCGGAGTGGCAGATCGTTGCCGCCTTGACATCGACGAGGACGTCGTCGTCGTGCACCTCGGGAACCGGAACCCTCTCGAGCTTGAGCGGCTGCTTTGGCGCATAGAAGCGCGCAGCTAAGACTTGCTCCATCGGAGCGGATAAAGTCCCACTTTCAACTTAAGCTTTTGGGAAAAAATCTCGGAACCCCGTCGCGCTCATCGCCGTATGGAAGGTTCAGGCTGGTTCGATGTTCGCCTGTCGAAGAATTTCTTTGAATCTCGGGTCGGCTCGAAAATCGTCAAACTGGGGATAGTAAAGGAGCGAGTAGGTGTTGATCGTCTTCTCCTTGACTGAGACCTCGAGATATTCGAGGGATCTTTCGGTGTCGTGGAGCCCCGCGTAGGCTATGGCGATGAACTTGGCGGAGACGAAATCTCCGGTCCTGTCTTCTCTCCTCGTCTTCAAGAGCGCGCCCAGCACCTTCTTTGCATCCGCGGTCTTCCCCTTCCGAGCGTGTACATACGCCAACGTGCTGGTCAACTCCGGGTGTCCCGGCGAGAAGATCAGACCGCGCGATAGCTCTCTCTCAGCCTCGTCGAGTCTGGAGAGCTTGATGAGCCACAGCGCCCGGAAGAAATATGGGATCCAAAATCCGGGTTCCAGCTTCAGGGTGTCTTCGAGCTGCTTCCAGGCTTCCTCGAGCATCCCGGCACTGAAATATGCGGAACCGAGCACCGCCCCTATCATCGGGGATAGGGGGTCCGCTACCAACGCCTTCTTCAGTTCTTCGATGGCCTCGAGCGGCCTCTGCAGGCTGATCAGGCACAGTGCATACCAGTGGTGAGCGGTCGCATAATTTGGATTGAGCGAGATAGCAAACCTGAACTCTCTCTCTGCAGCGGGAGAGTCATAGCTCTGTTCGAGCACCGCGGCCAGGCACGTGTGGGCCTCTGCCGAATTAGGATCTAACTCGAGCGCCCGCATCGAATATTCGCTGACCTTGGGCAGAGCCTCCCCGGAGGAAAGGTGCCCGTGGTCCCACAGGATGTGATATGTCGTGGCCAGTCCCGCGTAGGCGCGCGAAAATCTCGGATCCTCCTCGATCGCCCGTTCGTATAGATCAATCGCTTCCATCATCGCAGGTTTCGTCCTGTCCGCCAGTTTCTGTGTCGCCTTCAGATAGAGCGTGTAGGCGTCCATGTTCTCGGTCGGCTTGCTCTCTACCATGACGGTCTCGTCTCTGAGCAGTTTCACCTGAAGGACATCGGCTATGCGCTTGGCGATCTCACTCTGGATATCAAAGACGTCGCCGAGCTTCCTGTCGTAGGAATCTGACCAGATATGGCGGTTGCTCTGCGCCTCAACCAGCTGGGCAGTCACTCTCAGTCTATCACCAGCCATCCTAACGCTCCCCTCAAGAACGGTGCCAGAGCGAAGTTCCCTCCCTATCTCATCGATGCCCTTCTTGGAGCCCTTGTACCGGATCACCGACGTTCGGGCTATCACCTGGAGCCCGCTTATCTTCGAGATGGTCGAGATCAGTTCTTCGGTCATCCCGTCGCTGAAGTAGGCGTCGTTGGGGTTTGGGCTGATGTTCTCGAAGGGCAGGACGGTGATCCTCCGTTTGACTAGTGACGGGGTTTTTCTGCGTGGAGCTTCCTTCCTTTTGCTGGTCTCCCAAGGGAGAACTAGCTTGTAGACCTGTGTCCCATACTTTACGTTCTTTAGCCCGGGGCGCTCTAACCGCTTGAGGTGGTATTCTATCTTGTTTTGGATCTGGTCGAAGACCTGGGCCGAGATGCATATACCCTCTGGGTCCGCGAGCGGCTGAATTCTGGAGGCTATGTTGACGGCATCACCAAAGACGTCGTTGGACTTGTGGATGACGTCTCCAAGGTGGATCCCGATTCTGAGCTTGATCTTCCAATCATCACTGGATGAGATGTTGTATTCTTGGAGAAACTCCTGGATCTCCACAGCGCATTGCGTCGCATCGAGCGCGCTCTCAAACTCGACGAGG
>JAPCJS010000081.1 GCA_027886825.1 Nitrososphaerota archaeon | reverse complement strand
GCCTGGGACTCTGCGGTCCTGAACCCTCTCACGCACGCCGTGGAGCACGGCGGCTTCCTGCTCGCTGGATTCCTGATCGGCGCCTTCTTCCCGATGCTGTCCGACCCAGGCAAATCGCGCATCCTGGCTCTCGGGTTCGCCGCCCACATCCTCTACGGTCTCGCGCTGATCTTCCAGTACCAGATCTATCCGCTCTACTCCCTGTTCAACCAGCTCTGGCTTGGGATCTGGGTCTTCATGCCGACACCCCTGTACCTCTACGGCATCGTCGTGTACGGCATCGTCGCCGACAAGGGGTTCGCGGCCGACCTGAAGGACCAGTTCGGGGTGAACGTGGACAAGATCCGGTTCAATATCGCCTCGACCGGCAGGACCCTCAGGCGCTTCATCCCGGTCGCCTCGATCGGGATGCTGCTCGTCCTGGGCGGGTGGTACGCAGCAGCGGGCCTCTCGATCGGCGCGGCCTCCTACACCCCTGCCCAGCACAGCAGCGCCGTCTACATCATCGAGTCCCCAGTCACCTGGAACTACTCCCCGCAGAACATTACCGTGGTGATCGGTGTGAACAACACGGTCACCTGGGTGAGCAAGTCCATCTCCTACGACACCATCTCGAGCGAGAACGGGCTCTTCGACTCCGGCAACATCCCGCCTGGAGGGACCTACTCGTACACCTTCAACTCGCCCGGCGTCTACACCTACGACTGCATCTACCATCCGTGGATGGTAGGCACGGTCACCGTCCTCCCGGCATGACCCGCAGTGGATGTACGCTGTTTGAGCCACAACGCTTAATCTACTTAGTAGCCAACAACCGGTCACATTGTTAGGTTTCGCTGAGACGTTCGGGGCCACCGTAGCTTCCTTCGTTCTGCCTGCAATCGTTGCCCTGGTCATCATCTCGGTGGCGGCCCGCTTCCTCAGGGCGAGGTACCTGGCTGCATTTGCCATCGGCATCTACTTCTGGTTCTTCTCCGACACCATAGGGGACGCCAACGTGCTCGGGGCGAACGAGGGCTTCGCGGGCGGGTTCTTCCACATCGCCCTCTGGATCGCGTTCGCGGTCGGCCTGGTCCTGTTCCTCACCATCGACCGCGACCTCTTCACCCCCGGGCCCGAGGGTGTGAAGTTCGGGTTCGCGATCCCTCTCCTTGTCGCGTTAGCCGTCGGGATTCACGGGCTCGGAGAGGGCGCGGCGATCGGCGCGACGGCAGTGACGACGCCCGCAGGGAGCCTCATCGACGCCTTCGGCGGCTCCTCGGCCGCGGTCGCTTTCGTCGTCCACAAGGCGCTCGAACCCATGATGGTCGGCGCGGCATACTGGATATACGCCAAGGACCACGCGAAGGACATGGCGGGCCGGGTGAGGGACATAGTCCTGCTGGCTCTGGTCTTCACGATACCCGGGATAATCGGGGGAGGAAGCGGGTACTACATCGTCCAGGCCTTTCCCAACGTAGATTTCACGTATGTCTTCGCCTTTGGCCTGGGTACCTCTCTCTACGCAGCCGTCCGCCTCGCCAGAGCCCTCTTCGACGGGGCCGCGACGTCGAGATATGAATCCACGAAGGTCGCGATACTGATCCTTCTCGGGTTCACCTGCTTATATCTGGCGGCGATGCTTCATTCTTGAGTGAACCGAGAACGAACTCGACCCGTAAGATACTCGTGGTCATCGCTATCGTCGCGGTAGCGGCCGTCGCTGTGACCATCCCGTTCTTCGTGCTCGGCAAGAACGGGCAGTCCACCCTGCCCGCCGGTTGCGTAAAGCCTGCGGGCGGCTTCCTCATCGTCGCCAGCAACCTCGGCTTCAACGACAGCGAGAGCCACTTCGACAAGGGCTCCTGGCCCATACTCAACGTCACCCAGGGCAGCACGGTGAACATCACAGTCTGCGACTCGGGGAACTACGCGCACGGGTTCCAGATCTCAAACTACTATCAGGGCTCCCTCGTGACTCTCGAGCCTGGAGATGTCCTCCACGTCCCGGCCTTCGTCGCGAACCAGTCGGGCAACTTCCTGATCTACTGTTCCATCCCGTGCCCGATCCACCAGTTCATGCAGTACGGACAGCTGAGAGTGACCGCTTCGTAGCCTGCTTCTCTCCTTTGGGTCGCATCTCTGGCTCAAACCACGAACCTGCGCCACTCTTAAATCGGGCCGTCCCGGCCGAGATCAAGGTACGAGTTGTCGCTCTCGTTCTTCCCTGTGACCTCGGACGCCAATGACCTTCTTCACTTTTTTCTAGCGTTCTTCTCGGTCGGCCTGTTCGTCGTCTCAATCGGCGCCTTCGTAAGGAGGCGGGGTAGCCGGTACATGTTCCTGATGCTAGCCTTCGGCCTCCTCTGCACGGACCAGCTGGTTACTCTCTGGCAGGAGCTCTACTATGGAGGGTTCCTGATACTCATCCCGTACCTGGACCTACATCTTGTGCACTTTCTGGAGCTCCTGATGATGGTGAGCTTCGCCATCGCGCTCGTCATCCCGACAAAGGGGTTGAAGGGTTGAACGCGGACAATCAGAACAGGCTCAGGGCGAAGGAGCTCGTCACGCTCTTCCCCGGCATACACCTAAGGGAGCTGCAGAGGCTCCTGAAGACCTCCTTCAACACGACCCGATACCACGTGCACAACCTGGAGCGTGACGGTCAGGTCATCTGCTCGAGGGAGGGCGGATACTCGAGGCTGTTTCCCGTCGGGCTCGACCAGGGTACCAGGGGCATGTACTCCGTGCTCCACAACAGGATCACACGCCAGGTCCTGCGCACGCTCGTCAGCGGTACCTCGCTTACGAACGGGGACATCACGGCTGCCACGGGCCTTGCAAAGTCGACCGTTAGCGAGCACGTCGAGGTGCTCTGCCAGACGAACCTCGTGAAGCGGACGGTCACACTCGGGGGAGGATCGCTCTACGAGATCCAGGACCAGGTCCGCGTCGGCGAGGCGCTGGCCCTCTTCGAGAGGAACCTGCTCACAGTCGCCGCCGACAGATTCATCGACCTCTGGGACTTCTGAGCAACCGTCCCGCAGCTCTTGGCCCGAAATGGTGCCCCTCGATTTTCCATGAAATGCCTGTGCACTTTACATGGAGAATCAAGCATTCACTGAGTTCGGAGTCAGGATTATGATGACCGAAAATGGAAGAAACGAGTTGAAGCCAAAGAGTCGGAGACCCGACTTTATGGTGCGAGGGTCTGTATCGACCCGATGACCAGTATCCTTAGTCGACAACCACGTTCAACTCCCTGATGTACAATCGATTAGTCTGTCCATCTGTACATCAGTTTATTTACCCTAAGACGGGCAGCTAACTGCTTTAAGATGGGCAGACGAGCGACTCTCAATGCGAAGAGGAGGAACCGAAGGATCCTCTACGTCTCCCTCGTCGTGGCCATCATCGCTATCGTAGTCGTCCTCGCTCTCATAATCAACGCCGTCACGAACGATCCCTACCAATCCTTTCTCTACAAGCCAGTCCCGCAGTCTATGATGAATGAACTGACCGGCGTTTCCGACTCGACCCTCAATACGATCGGGGCCGTCTCCACCGTGAACCCTCCGGCGGCGATAACAAACGGAACCGCTCTGATAGCCAACGGCAAGCCAGAGGTCCTGTACGTCGGAGGAGAGTACTGCCCCTACTGCGCCTTTGAGAGATGGGGCATGATAGTAGCCCTCTCGAGGTTCGGGAATTTCAGCGGCATCGAGTACATGCAGTCCTCCGCCACAGACGTAAATCCCAACACCCCCACCTTCACGTTCGAGAAGGCGAACTTCACAAGCCCGTACATCACCTTCGTCGCAGTAGAGGAGTATAACCGCTCGAGCGAGAGCGTCATCTGGCATCCGCTCACGACCGCAGAGCAGACGCTCGTAAGCACCTACTCGACCGGAGGCATCCCGTTCATCGACATCGGCAACAGCTACGTCGTCACGGGAGTGCAGGACCAGCTTGTGCTCACCACCCTGAACCTCTCGGGCCAGAACTGGACGAAGATCGCACCGCAGCTGAACGACCCGCAGAGCCCTGTCGCCCAGGGCATCGATGGGACAGCCAACAGCCTCATCACGGCTATTTGCAAGATCGACGGCTTCCAGCCTAGCTCGGTGTGCGCGCAGCCCTACGCCACGATCACGCTCGCCTACAAGACCGGCTACACGGCAGGTAGCACTACGAACGGCCAGACCAATCTCGAGCTCGCCGCGATGATGAGGGCAGAGCCCAGATGGACAAGCTGAGCAAGGCATTTCTGGCTCTCTCGGCCATAGGTATCGTCATCGCGATATACCACGGGTACGACGAGGTAACGAACTATTCCGCCCCGTTCACCGGGGTCTGCAACATCACGAACTACTTCTCGTGCGTGAACGTCTTCAACAGCGGCTACACCAAGTTCCTGGGCGTCTCGCTGTACGTCTACGGGGTGGTCTGGTTTCCTCTGATGCTGGCCCTGGGCGTCTGGTTCAC
This sequence comes from Nitrososphaerota archaeon, assembly GCA_027886825.1. Lineage (GTDB taxonomy): Archaea > Thermoproteota > Nitrososphaeria > Nitrososphaerales > Gagatemarchaeaceae > Gagatemarchaeum. The sequence continues at coordinate 6,332 of JAPCJS010000081.1, read as the reverse complement.
GAGGAAGGGCGGAAAGATCAGGGGCGAGCTGATGGTACCCCTCCTGATGGTCGGCAACATCTTCACGCTCTACTTGTGGTACTTGGAGGTAGGGGTCATCCACGCGCTCTGCCCGGTCTGCATAAGCCTCTACACCCTGAACTATCTGATGACCGCGATCTGTATGGCCATCCTCCTGCGGGAGTAAGCAGACCTTTTCGGCTGTATTCCCTCTTTTAAGGTCCCCAGGAGCCCGTGAAAGCCTGAACGACCCCAATGGCGCTTCTAATCCTATTTGGAGCTTGATTACAGCCTGAAATGGGCAATTTTTGGTAGCAACTCTTATAAACGCTATTTCGACGATGGTCGAAGTATCCGATGAAATAATTTGTCGCGACTATTAGCTTTCGTAGATATCTTTGTAGAATCGGCGGCGATGGATGACGTCGTAGAGGCTCTCAGGAAGCTCGAGAACCTTGAGGAGTTGTACGAGGTCACGGGCGAGTTCGACATAGTCTCCCTCCTCTCAGCAACAGACATCGAGGAGTTCAGGGACGTCCTCAAGAACAAGATAATGAAGATCCAGGGGGTCAAGAGCACTGTAAGCTCCGTCGTGCTCATGTCCCACAAGGGTCCGCGCTGCACGAAGGAACTGCCGAAAGAAGCCATGAAGGAACTGCCGAAAGAAACTCCCAAGGAAGCCTCGAAGCCACGGCTAGCTCCGCGTCAGTAGCTGCCCTCCGAAATCAGCCTCTGGTGAAGAAGACCATAGACCATTCGGACCTTGGGATAGTTGATAGATGCATATCAGGCACTCCTAGTAGTCGTCATACTGGGTTCTGCGATACTCGCCGGGTGGCTTCTCGCCCCCTACGTCGTCAGGGTCTACGCCCGTGCCCCCGGACGTCTTGACAGGCTACTCAACCCTGTAGAGAAAGCCATCTACCGAGTGGTGGGGGCCGACCCGGCTCACACCATGGGCTGGAAGGAGTACTTCCTCGCCGCACTCTATGTCAATCTCGTACAGATGGCCATAGCCTTCGTCATCCTGACCTACCAGGGGATCCTCCCTCTCAACCCCCAGCACTTCCTGGGCCTCCGCTGGGACCTCGCCTTCAACACGGCGATCTCGATCGCGACGAACACGAACCTGCAGCACTACAACGGTGAGTTCCAGCTCTCCTACCTCAGCCAGATGACCGCGATACAGTTCCTCCAGTTCACCTCGGCGGCCACGGGCATCTGCGCTGCGGTGGCGTTCGCAAGGGGGCTGACCAGCGGCGCGAAGAGCATGGGGAACTTCTACGTCGATTTCGTCAGATCGATAACCCGCATACTGATCCCGCTCTGCCTCGTCGCCGCAATCATACTAGTCTGGATGGGTATCCCGCAGACCTTGGGGGGATACGACAAGGTGACGACGCTGGAGGGCATCACCAGCGGGGCCACCCAGATAATCCGCCTCGGCCCGGTCGCCTCTCTGGTGTCGATCATGCAGATCGGGACCAACGGGGGCGGGTACTACGGCGCCAACTCAGCGAACCCGTTCCAGAATCCTACCCCCGCCACGGACATCTTCGAGATCTTCCTCATGCTCCTCATGCCGACGACCCTGTGCTTCGTCTATGGAGGAATCCTCGGGAAGAAGAGCGAGACGAGGCCCATCCTGTTCGCTGCCTACGCGCTCTTCGCCATAGACCTCATCATCGCCTTCATCCCGAACGTCTCCCTCGGGGCGGGCATCGAGACCAGAGTGGGTGGTTTCTTCTCCCAGTTCTGGATCGTCGTCACGACCGCGGTCACGACCGGCTCCATCAACACGACGCTGTCTGCGATGCCCCCATTCGTCATCATCTCGGCGTTCATGGGGATGCTGATCCAGGCCACGCCAGGAGGAAAGGGAGTGGGCCTCATGTACATGGTGATGTACGTGATAATCACCGTCTTCATCGTGGGCCTCATGTCAGGGAGGACACCCGAGTACCTGGGGTTCAAGATAACGAGCAGGGACGTGAAACTGGTGATGATCGCGTTCCTGATACACCCGCTGATCATCCTTGTGCCCACCATCCTTGCCTTCGCGACGGGCGCAGCGGGCGCTGTCGGGGCAGGCCTCAACGCCACCGGCTTCACCCAGGTCTTCTACGAGTTCACCTCGGCCGCCGCGAACAATGGCTCGGACTACCTCGGCGCGTCGGCGAACACCCTCTTCTTCAATGTCTCCACCGCCGTTGTCATGTTCCTGGGCAGGTACGCCCCGATAGGGGTCCTTCTGGCCCTCGCCGGATCGATAATCGGCAGGAAGAGGTCCACCGAGGTAGGCCTGAAGACTGACAGCCTCGTCTTCACGGCCGTGCTCGTCGCGAGCATCCTCGTCCTGGTGGTCCTCACCTTCTTCCCGTTCCTGGCGCTCGGTCCGATCCTTTCATACTTCCAGGGAGCATGAGACACATGGAAAACAACAACACGAACGGCCACACCGACGGCGCGAAGACCGTTGGGCATGCCGGCGGGCCGCACCCGAAGCCTCTGGCATCCCGGAGCGTGCTCGTGGACTCGCTAGTCAGGCTGAGCCCTGTCTCGCTGCTCGCGAACCCGGTCATGCTCGTGGTCGAGATCACCTTCTTCATCGTGGCCGCCATGGCCGTCTACCCGCAGGGCTTCGCATCCGTCGCAAAAGTTGGCGAGCGCACCTTCTACGTGGAGGTCGCCGCGATCCTGCTCATCACCGTCTGGTTCAGCACCCTCTCCGACGCACTGGCAGAGCGACAGGCGAAGAACACGGCGAGCAGCCTTAGAAAGCTCGAGACCGAGGTCATGACCAAGAAGATCACGACCAAGGAGTGGACAAGGGATGTGGTGGTGGTCGCCTCCTCCGAGCTCCGCAAGGGGGACCTGATCCTGCTGGACAAGGACGACGTCGTACCCCTTGACGCCGAGGTGCTCGAGGGGATCGCCATGGTCGACGAGTCGCTCCTGACGGGCGAGTCCGCGCCCGTGAGGAAGGCACCGGGCGACGCGCTGATCGGCGGCTCGAAGGTGATAAGCGACACCCTGACGGCCAGGTGCACCGTCAACCCGGGGGAGAGCTACATCAACCAGATGATCAAGCTGGTGGAGGCCTCCAAGAGGCCGAAGACACCCAACGAAATGGCGGTGACCATGGTGCTCATCGGCCTGACCGCGATCTTCACGATCATCATCGCCTCCCTCCTGGACCTCTCCATCACGCTGAACCTTGGAGGGGACCTCTCCGTTCTGATCGCCCTCTACGTCTGCCTCCTGCCCACCACAATCGGGGCCCTCCTCCCGGCGATAGGCCTCTCAGGGATCTCCAGACTGTACAAGAGGAAGATAGTCGCCAAGTCCGGCAAGGCGATCGAGACCGCGGGCGACGCAGATGTCATCCTGCTCGACAAGACAGGGACCATCACAGTGGGGAACAGGCAGGCGATCCAGTTCATACCGTTCGAGGGGCACACGGAGCGTGAGGTCGGCGAGGCCGCGTTCCTCTCGTCCTGGTTCGACGACACGCCCGAGGGGCGCAGCATGATCAGGCTCGCGTACGAGCAGGGGTTCGTCCCGAGAGAGCTGAACTCCCTCGCCCTCTCGCAGTCCTTCGAGTTCTCGGCGGTGACCCGCACGAGCGGGGTCAAGATGACCCGGGCGAACGCCTTCATGCTCCCCAAGGGGGGCGAGGGGAGGGGAAGGTACAGGCGGAAGTCCTCGCGCGAGGGGACCAACGAGGAGGGCGAGTCCGCGGAGATCGACATCCAGATAATGAAGGGGGCGCCCGACTCGATACTTGTCCTGATCGCCTCCCCGCCCGCGAACTTCGGGACGACGGTCGACAGCATATCTGGGGCGGGCGAGACGCCAATGGCCATAGAGAGGAACGGCGAGGCGCTAGGGATAATCAGGCTGAAGGACGTCCTCAAGCCAGGGATCGGCGAGAAGATCCAGACCGTCAAGACGATGGGCATCAGACCTGTAATGATCACGGGCGACCAGCCGCTCACGGCGAAGAGCATCGCCAGCGAGGTCGGGATCGACGAGTTCGTCCCCAGGGCGAAGCCGGAGGACAAGTTCGTCATCGTCCAGAAGGAGCAGGCGCAGGGGAGGATCGTCGCCATGATCGGTGACGGGACCAACGACGCGCCAGCGCTCGCCGTGGCCGACGTCGGGCTCGCGATGAACTCTGGGACCGAGGCGGCCAAGGAGGCCGCGAACATGATCGACCTGGAGTCCAACCCCGCCAAGATCATCGACGTCGTCCTCCTGGGGAAGCAGCTCCTGATGACCAGGGGGGCCGTGACCACCTTCAGCATAGCCAACGACATCGCGAAGTACTTCGCCATAGTGCCGGTCCTCTTCGCGGCGACCCTCCCCCAGCTCGAGGCGCTCAACATACTCAGGCTGGGGCTGCAGAGCGCCGTCCTCTCCGCGCTCATCTTCAACGCGGTGATCATACCCTTGCTGATCCCGCTCGCGATGCGCGGGGTGGCGTTCAGACCTTCCAGCACCATGTCGCTCTTCCTCCGCAACGCCCTGATCTACGGCGTTGGCGGGGTCATCGTGCCCTTCGTCGGGATCAAGCTGATCGACCTGCTGATATCCGCGCTATAGGTGAATAGAAAAATTGGAGAACTCAAAACAAGAAAAGGAAGGAAAGAAGGGCGACTACAGACCGGTCGTAGGGATCGCCATAGTCTCGCTGCTGGTCTGCGGCCTGTTCTTCCCACTCCTCATAACGGGGATCGCGCAGGTGATCCTTCCCTATCAGGCCAACGGGCAGATCGCCCACCTGAACGGGCAGCCTGTCGGCTCGAACGTGATCACCCAGAACTTCACTCAGCCCGTCTTCTTCCACCCCAGGAACAACTCCGCTTCGGGACTGGACCCTGACATCACCCTGCAGGACGCGCTCTCCCAGATCCCCGGGATAAGCAACGCGACGGGGATACCGATGGCGACCCTCCAGCAGCTTGTCAACCAGAACATCGACCAGCAGGGGCAGGCCGTCGAGCTGCAGTACGTCAACGTCCTCACGATGAACCTGCTGCTCGTGCAGATGTTCCCCTCGACGTACAGCGAGTACACCTGACCTCCCAAGAAGTTGGAAGGTTTCTGAGCCCGCTGCAATGGTAGCGGTCGACCTGTCGGACGCGCAGGAAAGGCGCCACCGGATCTGAAGAGCAAGGATTACGGCCCACCTCGCTTTGGCCATTCTGGTAACAAACGCATGAAAAAATGCGACATTCTGTCTGCCATTGTACAAATAGCTGCGATACCGTCGGAGAAATGAAGATGCCGTGATAGAGATACCCCTGCTTCCCCGGGTTCTCTACAAGGGCTGTCTGCTTGAAGCAGGCCCTGGAGCGCCAGCGTGGGACGCGGCGACTATCACATTCGTTAATTTCATCCACAGACCTAGCTCGCAGAGGAGTACGTAACCGGTTGTCATCCGGTCCTCCGATAGTGAACGCTGCCCGCATCGTGAAGAGATACGGTGCGGTCGCGGCCCTCTCAGACCTGAACCTTCGCGTGATGCCGGGGGACGTCTACGGGCTCCTCGGCCCAAACGGAGCAGGGAAGACCACGACGCTGCGCATCCTGAGCGCGCTCGAGACCCCGACGAGTGGTTCTGTCCGGGTCGTGGGCTATGACCCCGTTTCCCGAAAGGTCGAGGTGAAGCGGAGGACCGGCTACGTGCCGGAGACCGCGCTCCTGTACGAGTCGCTCACGCCGAGGGAGTACTTTGAGTTCGTCGCCTCGACGAGGGAGCTCGACTCGCGGGTCAGGGACAGGATCGCCCAGCTCGCCTCGGTCTTCGACATAGGCGGACGCCTCGACGTACCGATCGGCTCGCTCTCGATGGGGACCAAGCAGAAGATCTCGATAATCGCCGCAATGATGCACAGGCCGTCTCTCCTCCTCCTCGACGAGCCCCTCAACGGGCTGGACGCGAAGAGCAGCAGGATCCTGAAGGAGCTCATCCTCCTCCACGTGGAATCAGGGGGCGCCGTCATCTTCTCCACCCACGTGATGGAGGTCGCTGAGAGCGTCTGCACGAGGATCGGGATAATCAACGGCGGAAGGATCGTCGCCGAAGGTACGGTTGACGAGCTAAGGGGCCTCTCGGACGGCAGGGGGAGGTCGCTGGAGGACATCTACCTCAAGTTCACCAACGAAGAGGAATTCATCGCGTCGGCGGTCGCAAAGCTCAGGCAGGGTGTCCCAAACGGACCTGGCTGAGGCCTGGCGGGTCAGCCGGATCTCCTACACCGAGCTCGTCTACAGGCCGCTCCTGAGGTCCGGCTACACGAGCAAGGACTTCGGCTCGGCCAAGTCGG
>JAPCJS010000005.1 GCA_027886825.1 Nitrososphaerota archaeon | reverse complement strand
GCTCATACTGGAGCTTTATGACCTTCTCGGGCTTTATCCCCGTCCTCGCATACTTCTTTATCACAGAACCGCGGTCGCCGTGTTCCTTCTGTACCCGGTACAGCTCCAGGAAGTACGCCCGGGCCTCGTCAGAGCACACGTACAGGTTCAGGCTCTTCTTGCTCTCCTTGATTATCTTCAGGAGGTTTCTGGCGTCGTCCAGCACGCTGTTGACCAGCGTCTCGGCGGCCTCGGCCGCGGTGTCCTCGGGGAACTCTATGGTCGACGGCCAGTCGGCGGTCGTTATCAGGCCCTTGCCCCCAAGCCTCTGGTTCAGCTCCTCCGCCGCGAACGGGATGAACGGAGACAGAAGCCGGACCCAGGTCTCGATGACGAGATCCAGCGTCTGCCTGCGCGGCCTCTCCGTCCGCCGCAGGTACCACCTAATGTCGTTCCACACATCTAGGAGGGCGACGGATAGGGCCTTCCTGACCTTCATCGTCTCGATCGACGCCGTGACCGTCTCGATCCTGTGGCGCATCACCGAGATCAGCCATCGGTCGAGGTGGTCCGCCTCTCTCTTCTCTGTGTCCCTGAGGCTCTTCTCGACGAATGTGAAGAGGGATTCTATCTTGAACTTGAGGTCCTCGGCGTTCTTGGACTTCCAGTCGGCGTCGTCCATCCCGTCTGCGGCCAGCGCCAGCGTCGCCCTGAGCGCGTCCGCGCCGTACAGCTCCAGCGCCTGCCTCCAGGTGACGAAGACCCCCCTCGACTTGCTCATCTTCTGCCCCTCGATCTGGATCATGCCGTTGACGCTGAACCCCCTCGGCCACTGACTCTTCTCGAACAGGGCGGCGTGATGGAACGCGAAGAAGGTGAGGTGGTTGGGGATCAGCTCCTTGGCGGAGTTCCTGAGGTCGACCGGATACCAGTACATGAACTCGTTCCTCATGTCGGTCAGGAGCTTCACGTCGATCCCCGAGGCCTTCGCTAGGTGCACCGGCGAGCCCTTCCCGTGGAAGAGAAAGTCGAAGACCTCGGGGGTCAGCTGCTCATACTTGACCTTCTCGGAGTTGATGTGATGGTTTATCGTGTAGAAGGCCATGTAGATCGTGGAGTCGGAGAGCGTCTCGACTATCCACTCCTTGTCCCACGGCAGCTTCGTGCCCATCCCTGCCCTCCTGGCGCACGGCCAGTTCCTCAGCCAGTCTATCGTCGAGTAGTACCAGTCGAGCGACTCGGGTGGATAGACGTTGGCGCTCCGTATCACCTCCCTGGTGAGCTCCTTCCAGGCGGGGTCGGAGTAGTTGAGGAACCACTGGTTCTCGAGTATCTTGACGTAGCAGCGGGTGCCGCACTTGCAGACGACCTTCTCGGGAAGCTCGTACATTATGGTGAAGCCGTTCCCCTTCATCTCCTCGAATATCGCGGTCTTCGCCTCGCTGACCTTCATCCCGCTGAACGCGCCGCAGTTCTCCTTCATGACGCCGCGGTGGAACTCGGCCTTGTACAGCTCGGCCGTGGCATCCTCGAGGCGCGGGTCGTCGGCGTCCTTTATCCCGAGCTTTTTGACCACGTCCTCCGCAGGTATCTCCGAGTACCCGGAGACGGAGATTATCGAGATTGGCTTGATCCGGTCGGCGACCACCTTCACGTCGGCTGGGAGGCTCAACCGCCCTGTCTGGATGTCCTTCAGGCCCATCAGGTCGTACGGGGCGTGCGCGGGGACGCTGTACACCACACCCGTCACTATGTCCGTGTCTACGAAGGTCGTGGGGAGGACAGGGAGCGTCGCGCCCGTCTTCGGAGCCTTCACCATCTGGCCGACCAGATCCGAGCCCTTGAACTCCCTCTTGACCGTCACGTCGTGCTGCTGCTCGCCCAGGCGCTCTATGGCCGACGAGCTCACTATCCAGGTCTCCCCGTCGACCAGCGCCTCGACGTAGGACCCCTCGGGGTGGATCCAGACGTTCGTGGCACCGAAGATCGTCTCCGGTCTGAGCGTGCCCGCCACCAGGGACTTTCCGTCCATCTCGAACTTGATCAGGGTGAACTCCTCCGCCGAGACGCCCTCCCCCTCGAGCCGGTCGTGGTCTCCAGTAGGGCTCAGGTCGCGCTTGCACCAGACCACGGGATGGGTCCCCTGCACCACGTACCCCAACTCGCGCAGCCTCAGGTACTGCCACTCGATGAACTTCTTGTACGCAGGGTCGACGGTCCGGAACTCCCTCCTCCAGTCTATGGAGAACCCGGTCTCCTTCACGGCCTCCCTGCTCACCCGGGTGTAGTAGGACGCCAGGTACTCTGGGTCGACGAACTTATCCACCTCCTGGGACGGGACTCCGTCTATCTCCTCGAAGGCCCGCCTCACCGACTTGTCGCCCTGCGAGAGGCGGTAGCTCTGCCCCGGGATGCTCTCGCCCGTCCAGTGCCAGGCCCACGGGAAGAGCACGTTGTAACCCTGCATCCTCTTGAAGCGTGCGTAGACGTCCACCCTAGTCGAGGTGAAACAGTGGCCGATGTGGAGTGGCCCCTGCATGTACGGATAGGGGAACGTCACGAAGGCCTTCTTCCTGCCGCGCATGGGCTCAGACTCGAAGATGCGCTTCTCGTTCCATACTTTGAGCCAGTATTTCTCGTAGGACGCCAAGTGATGCTAACTCCTGACGAGCCCTGAAACCAGGCTGTAGACGGCCTGGGAGACCTCTTCGATCTTCTCCACCGTGGGGCCACCGCCCTGGGCGAACTCCTTCGTTCCCCCTCCAGAGCCACCTAGCATCTTGGCCAGACCCTTCACGACCGCATCCGCAGCGACACCTAGCCCGACGGCTGAGCTGCCCACGAAACAGACGACCCTCACAGCGCTTCCACGAGGTGAGACACTAACGTAGACTAGGTACGGGTCCGCCCTTACGCCTTTGCTTCCCTGGCTAACAATCAGGTCTTCGGTCATCTCATGCTCGTTGGAGAAATAAACTTTTACCCCCTTGATGCTCCGCGCCGAGGACAGCAAGGAGGGGATCGATGCGGCGACGAGCTTCTCCCCCAAGCTCTTCTCGCGCCTGGATGTCTCTTCAAGGTTCTGTTTCAACTCCTCGATGACCTTGACTATATTCTCTCTTTGGGTGGTGAGCGACGACGACGCGCCGATTATCGTCGAGTCCATCTCCTGCACATACTCGACCGCCGAATAGCCGGCTACGAAGTGCAGCCTCTCGACTCCGTCCTGTATCCTTTCGGTCCTGGTTATCTTGATGAGGCCGACCTCGCCTGTGGTCCTGACGTGGGTGCCTCCGCACGCCTGGACGTCCCAGTCGGCGATGTTCACGATCCTGAGCGTCCTGGAGGGGACCACGCCTCCCTGGAAAATCCTGAAACCGTACTTCTCTTCCGCCGTCCTCCTCGGCATGCTGGAGATGTTCACCGGGAGGTCCTTCATCACGATGTCGTTGGCCACGTCCTCGATCTTCTGCACCTCTTCTTCGCTGAGGTGCGCAAAGTGCGTGATGTCCAGGCGCCCGTAGTCCGCTTCCTTGAACGCCGAATGCTGCCAGACCCACGGGCCCAACACCTGGCGAGATGCCCCGTTCAGGATGTGGGTCGCCGTGTGTATGCGTTTTATCCTCTGCCTCCGCACCGAGTCTATACTGCCGTGTACATCGGACCCTACCTTCGGGAGTTCTCCGTCCACCTTGTGCAGAACGACGCTCCCATACTTTGTGACATCGGCGACCTTCTTCCCATTTATTGTCCCGTGGTCCGGCTCCTGGCCGCCTCCCCTTGGGTAGAAGGCAGTTCTGTCGAGCACAACAAGCCCTCCATCATAGATCTTCAGGACCTTCGCCTCGAAGTCGAAGAGGTCGACGTCCTCGTAGTACAGCAATCTTGTATCGGGCAGGCCGCTTATGTCGTACTTCGCTCCCTTCTCCTCGTTCTTCTGCGATGCATGTTTGGAGACGATGCGCTGATAGAAGTCCTCCGGCACGGAGACCTTAGCGCCGGCAGCCACAAGCTGCTCCGGAGTAATACCATCCGACTCGTATAGTTTGACGACCTCGTCCAGCGTGACCTCCTTCTTTGAAGCCGCGATGGAGGAGACGACCTTCGACACCCTCTCGACGGAGGAGGCATACCTCGTCCTTTCGACGGTCAGTACCTTCGAGACGTCGTCGCGGTGCTGTGCCAGTTCCGGATACATGCTCGAAAGCGCGTCTATCTGCCAGCCGACAACGTCGACGATGTCGACCTTCATGTTGTACCGCTGGATGAACGATTGGGCGCGCCTGTAGAGCACCCTCAGGTTGTAGCCGCCTCCCACATTGCTCGGTAGCTGTCCATCTGCGATCCCAAAGAGAAGTGTCCTCGCGTGATCCGCTACAGCATAGAGCGCCTGTATCGGACCTATCTGTTCCGCCAAAACGGAAGGCGAGATATCAAGCTGCCGGGCGATGATGTTCCTCGCTTCGGATAGGTTCGCGAAATCATCGAGATTCATCGATCCTGCGAGCCGAGAATAACGTAGGAAAAGGTCCTCGTCATAATCCGGCTTGAACACTTCTTTCATGTTGCTGAGAACAGAAGCGAACTCTACGTCGTACACGGTGGGTGTGCCTTGAGTTATCCAAGCCAGTCTGTTCAGGCCAGCGCCCATATCTACTACCTTCTCCTTCAGCTCAACGTAGTTCGATACGTCCCCCTCGAAGGCCGTGAAGACGGCGTTCCCAAGCTCGAGGCCCCTCGCGAAGAATTCGAGCGAATACCCGAACGCGCCGTATCCGACCCACGAAGTCTCGACAAACGACACTTCTTCCTCGGGTATCCCGAGCTCCTTGGTTAAGAGCTCGAAGTCGAGGTCGATGCATCGGTCTTTCCAGTATCCCTCGCTGTTCGCCAGGGCCGTCTGACCGACCATGCAGAACGACGAGTTGTGTTTTCCGTTCAGACCCACCGTGGGAAGGTCGTTGAACCGCAGACACATCTGGGGGACGACCAGCGGGTTGGCCGGGAGTTCGAAGATTACCTTGCCACCCTCTATCCTCTGAAAATCAATTATGGAGGCGACAGTGAAGTATAGGTCTGGTCTCCATCGCGCCACTACGGGGTATCGCGGAACTATAGTGTGGCCGTTGCTGCGGAAGAAATCTTCGATGACCTTCCAGGTGCCAATGTAGTCAAGCCTCTTCTTGGTGGGAGGGTCCCCGATGAACGAGTAGGCCGAACATGGCGGGTCGTCACATCTGGTTTTCTCGGGCACCAGCGTCCAGAAGTGCTTGCCACAGTTATCACACTGTTTCCTGATAAATCCCTTGCGCTTGAAGAGGTCCACGAGGTAGTACTTCTCGTAATCCTTCGAGAACTTCTCCTGGAGCAGCGCTTTTTCATTAGGCATCGGAAGTACTGGCACTCACCCTCGCGAATCGGTAAATAAAGTTCAGCGTGGCGCAGGTGGAGTCCCACGGGCCGCGCTAGATTGCAGCACGGCCCACGAAAACTATAAAAGCAGTAAAAGGATGGCGAGTTTTTAGTATGACTGACTCTTACATGTACGCCGCTCTTCTGCTTCACAAGGCGGGCAAACCAGTAAACGAGGATAATCTGGCTGGCGTCGTCAAGGCCGCAGGAGTCGAGGTTGACCAGGTCAAGGTAAAGGCACTAGCATCAGCCCTGAGCGAGATCAACATAGATGAAGCTCTGAAGAACGCTTCCGCGATGGCGATGGCGGCTCCTGCCGCAGCCGCGCCGGCAGCGGCCGCAAAGGCTGAGGAGAAGCCGAAGGAAGAAGAGAAGAAGGAAGAAGAAGCGCTGGCAGGTCTGGCGTCTCTCTTCGGCTAAGAACGGCCTCAGATTCCACGGCAAAGGATTGGCCTGCGATTTAGCAGGCCTCCCTCTGAATCATATGATGGCGCTTCTTTCTGTTTGTCTCTCCGATTAGACGCCGCTACGATCGATTGCTTCCCTATGGGATCGGCTGAATGAACCTCTAACTCACAGTGACGATGGTCGATGTTCGAGCACCGGTAGACTTGCTCCAGGTGGAGCATTCGGGGAAGGGGAGAACCACTCACGCACAGTGAACCTAGTGGATGTGACGGAGTGGGCAGAGCAGGAACCCACATTCTGTCATGACGCACAGCACCCGATTAGTTAGCAGCCCAGGTCGAGAGAGCCGGTTAGCCGCACAACCCATTTCATCGAGAGGCCAGCGTCTATCTATCGGATGGGAGAGGAAAGGGTCTCTGTCTGTCTGTCTATCTGTCTATCTATCTATCTTCTCGTGAAGCTAGACGTACCCCTTTTCCTTGGCCAGCGCGAGGATGGCGTTCGCCTCGGCCTCGGCCTTTCCGAATATCATGGACGTTGTCTCCGGCGTCAGCTCGCCAACCTCCACCGCAAGGGCGAAGGCTTCGCGATAGGCCTTGGCGATTATCTCGGGAGCTGTGTCTGCCGTGAGATATCCGATGTATACCGCAACGGCCTTTGATGAAGCGAAACCAGTGACAAGGCTCTCCCTGTACTTTTCCAGGTCTATGGCGACTGCGTCGGCCGCGTATATCAGGCCGTTATCGTACGCCAGCGCTATGGAGAGACCCGCACGGATGGGCTTGATCCCAAGCTTCGAGAGAAGGCTCGCAAGCTTTGGCGAGATCGGGGTACCAGCCTTGGCGGCCACCGAGTCCTTCACGATCCAGATGCTTCCCGACTCTATCTTGGTCGGGATGCCGGCTTCTCTGAACTCCGAGAGTACCGGCCCCGCGGGCTGTCCTGTGTTACCGGCAGGTACCACGATATCGGTGGGGGCGACGTCGCCCGCCCTCGCCGCAAGGCTGACGCGGTTCCTCTCGAGGAGCAGATAGAGCTTGAATGGATCGAGGTTTGAGAAGAGGAGGGCGTTCTGGCCGGTGAGGTGGTCGAGCAGCTCGTCTGCGTTCTTAATCCCTGCCCTCTTGAGCGCTAGCTTTGCGAGCTTGTTCTTGACCACCACGATCTCCGCGTTCCCACGAAGGACCTTCCTTACCGCCATCAGCTGTGCAGAACGAACCTTGGAGAGCTGGGTAATGACGATGACGGGATACTTGTTCGATAGCTGCGCTATCTTCTCAACCGTGGAGATCTTCTTCTCGTTGTATTCCCGCTGGACCTGGACCTGTTGGGTCATGCTTCGCTGACCTTGCTCCTCACGGGCTTGCCCATCGACGTCTTTACTATGACGGATTTGATGTTCCTGTCTCCGTTGGGGAGCTTCTTCTGGACGGCCTGGACCATCGCAAGGATGTTGTCGGCCAGGTCCTCGTCCGAGAGCTTCCTGTCTCCCACCTTGGCGCCCACGGCCAGCGCGGCTCTGCTGCGGACCCTTACGGCGGTCCTCATGCGGTTGATCATGGTCTCGATCGGGGCGTTCGGAGGGACCGGCGTCGGGATCTTCCCCTTCGGACCGAGGGAAGTCCCAAGAAGCTTACCGATCCTCGGCATGAGCGCCGTGTCGGCCAGGAAAAAGTCATATGACCTCGCCAGCTTCTTCGCCTCCTTCTTGTTTCCCGAGAAGTTCTCGAGCTGTGACGGTTCCAGTGTACCCTCTACCCCGGCGTTCTTTGCCCTAAGCAGGAGGTCGCCGGAGCCGATGAAGCAGATCGTGGACTTGTGGGACCCGGGGTGCGGCAGGTAGAGCGTCTCGTTGATGTTGAGGTCGGTCTTCTTTGGGTCGACGTCTTTGAAGGTGATCACTGACTCGAACGATTCAGGGAACTTCCTCTCCTTGGACTCTTTCCCCTTCTTAACAAGATCAGCCAGTTGAACGTTAGTAAGCAATTCTTATCCCGAAAGCCAGACCGAGCCTGAGGGCTGTCATTAAAAGAGTTTCGCTATCATTGATGGGGCCTAGGCGAGCGCGACCCCGTCCCCGACCCTGACCATCCCCTCCGCGAGCACCGTGCACATGACCCCCAGGTTGCCCCCGTTCTCCCTCCGGATCGTCTGAAGCATCTGAGGGTCATCCTTGATGCCTTGCTGCTTCATCGTGGTGACCTTGCAGCGCAGATTGGGTTTCTCGACGTGGAGGCGCAGGCTTCCGAGCTCCAGGTCCTCGCCCACCCACTCATCCTCTACGTAGCCATCCACATCCTGTCTGGTGGCTATGACAACGTTCGGACGGAATCGCCTGACATCGAAATCCCCCTCCGGATAGACCATTCCCATCCGGCGGAGGGAAGAGGTGGCAAGGAGATGCAGCGTCCGACCCGCTCTGACCCTCGACGCTGCGATCCTCGGATTCCTGATCAGCTCGACGTCACCGCCCAGTGTGGCACTTACCAGCCGGTTCATCCCTGGGTTCCTGCTGGAGCAGATTGCTTTTAGTCCTGAGGCCTCGATCGCGACCTCATGCTCGCCCTCTGGTTCCCCTGTCAGCCTGGCGGCAAGCTCGAGCATGGCCGGACGGCCGGGGGGCTCCTCACCAGAAGGAAGATGTGAGCCGGAATGGAGGATCCTGTTCGATCCGGCGGCGCGAAGAACGTATAGGTGATCTCCGGATATGCCCGTGGTCAGGACCCTGCTCTCCCACAGCTTTTCACCCTGCAGTCCTTTGACAGGGTAGCGCCAGATCTCGGCTACCCGTCCGAGGGTCATGATGATCCCTCCCGCGGGCGTCGCCTATGTTTTTGCTTCGTAATCGGTGATGGCCTTGTCCCACTTGCCTTCTTCGATCTGAACCATGAACTGCCTTGGGTCGGTCTCCTCTACCTTCACGCCCATGCTCACGCAGCTGCCGACGACCTCCTTGACGGACGACTTTATCGACTTGGCGTACGAGTCGTTGATCTTTATCTTGGCTATGCCGAGGATCTTTTCGAAGGATACGTTCCCCACCAGCTCGGTGTTCGGCTTGCCAGAGCCCTTCGGTATCGCAGCCTCCTTCACCAGGAGGGCGGACGTTGTGGGTGTCCCCACCGAGACGGTGAACTTCTTGGTCTCCTGGTCTACCTCGACCTTCACGGGGACCTTCATCCCCTTGAAATCGGCGGTCACCTTGTTGATCTCATTGACGACCTGTAGGACGTTAACTCCGAGCGGCCCTATGGCTGGACCGAGCGGCGCTCCAGCTGATGCTTCTCCCCCCGTCACGAGTACTGAGATGATTTTCTTCTCGCCCATAACCAGCACTTCTTCGATTTGGACGGCTCCCGGCAGCGTATCTAAAGGTTTTCTGCCGAGTTCAATCGGTGTATCCAGGCAGAACGAGGTGCCTGCCTGGTCCGATCCGGTCTGAGGAGTTACAGGTCCGTCCGTGGATGGTTGCGTCCCGATGCGCGAGGACCGGCGGACGAGAGACGATCTCCGAGACAGCGGCCCTCAAGGGGTTGCATCGGTGAGAGAGTGCTCGGTCTACACGGGCCGGCGCACTGAAGGAGACGGGGATCAGCTGGCTAACTCTTGTTCTTCGTATCCGAGGCTGCTTTGGACTCGCCCGTCGCTTTTTGAACTATCTTCAGGTAGGCGGCATCGACGGTCACGGGAAGCTGGTATGGGGTGTCCAGCAGGACCACCGTGACCTCCTGCTTCGCAGTCTCGATGCGGACGATCTTGGCTCGCATCGTCTTGAAGGGCCCCGCTACTATCTCGACGATGTCGCCGTCGGAGAGCTCGGCAACCATGGACTTTGTGACCAGGAACTTCTCTATGTCTTGGAACTGCATCATCCCCGGGATCTTGCTGCGGACGTGCTTGAAACCCTGGATGCTCTCATCGACGACCTGGGAATTCGGTGCCTCGAAGAGCACATAGCCCTTCCAGGTATCCAGGGCCAGGATCGAGTAGATGGGCTTCTTCTTCTGCATCGCCTTGTTCGCGACGAAGGTCGCGACCGTCCTCTCCTGACCTCCGGTGGTCTTT
Source organism: Nitrososphaerota archaeon (assembly GCA_027886825.1). Classification (GTDB taxonomy): domain Archaea; phylum Thermoproteota; class Nitrososphaeria; order Nitrososphaerales; family Gagatemarchaeaceae; genus Gagatemarchaeum. Next base: position 22,987 of record JAPCJS010000005.1, on the reverse strand, counting down.
ACCGGATAGATCGAGCTCTGCTTTTGTTCTGACAATTTATCTCTCAGCCTCGCTTTGCTTAACCGAAGACCGTGGGCAGCACGGTCGAGATGAACTTGACCAGGAAGCCTATGGTCCCGACCACGGCCACCCCCAAAAGGACGAGCTTGAGATAGAGCACAAACTGATCTCTATCGCTCTTCTTGGAGAGCCTGATCACAGACACCATCGATTTGAAGAATTCACTAACGCCCAAAGCTAAAGCCTTGCACTCGTTCGCCAGGAGACCTATTTATAAGACTAGTCCATCCTCTACGGATGGTTTTCCGTAGCGTCGCAGGCACGAAGCATCTGCGCACGCGCGAGGCCTTCCTTCTGACACGACCGTCAAAGGCTTTTCTCCCTGACTCAAGCGGGTGCACCGAAAATACCACATGACACCGGAAGGCTCGCCCGCGACCGTACTGATAACCTCGACCAGGGATGAGGCCTCTGCCACGATCGCCAGCGGTCTGGTAAAGAACCATGGTTTCCAGTCGACCGAGATAGCGTTGATGGGAGAGCCCGTCTTTCAGAAGGGCTCCCTTCTCCTTGTCACCATCGACACGGAGATGATAAGCCCGCCAGACCTGGACTCCTACTTCAACCCGCAGGCCTACATCTTTCTGTCAAGGCACAGGGCCGAGTCCGGGATACCCTCGCTCACGGTTCACACCACAGGCAACTTCACGGACAGGCCCTCGCTGGGCGGCAGACCGAGGGAGGTCGGAGGGGTGAACCCCGACCTGCAGAAGAACTATCTCATAGCCCTGAACAAGTGGAAGGACGATATCCCAGACTACCAGATCACGATCGAGGCGACACACCACGGCCCTACCTCCCTCAAGAGGCCGGTCCTGTTCGTGGAGCTCGGTTCATCGGAGAAGAACTGGGGAGACGAGCGGGCCGCGAGGGTAATCGGGGACGCGCTGATCGAAGGGCTCACGCAGGGGAGGTCGTGGGACAGGGTGGCCATCGCCTTTGGAGGGCCTCACTATTCCGCGAAGCTCAACAAGCTGCTTCTCGAGAGCGACGTCGCGCTCTCCTCTGTCGTCGCGAAGCACTCCCTCGGCGGGGTCGACAGCGAGATGTTCGGTCAGATGATCCAGAAGACCTCGAGGTTCCCCCGTTTCGTGGCCGTCGACTGGAAGGGGATGGGTCAGCACAGGGAGAAGATTCTGGGGCTCGCCGGCCAGTTCGCTCTCGAGGTCATCCGGCTCTGAAGCCCCGGTTTGTCTAATCCCGTGCGCCGTGCGGCTTCTCAATCAGGCCATTAGGGCGTCAACGAAGGAGTTCGGTTCGAACTTCTTCATGTCCTTGTACTCCTGCCCGACCCCGAGGAACAGGATCGGCCGGTTCGTCGTGTACGCTATCGAGAGGGCGGCGCCTCCCTTTGTGTCGGCATCGGTCTTGGTCAGGATCGCCCCGTCGAACCCGGTGTACTTGTTGAAGAGCTGCGCCTGGGAGATGGCGTCGTTGCCGGCCAGAGAGTCGCCTATGAATATCTTAAAGTCAGGCTTGACCACCCTGACTATCTTCCCCATCTCCTCCATCAGGTTCAGGTTGGTCTGCATCCTGCCCGCCGTGTCCACGAGGAGGACATCGATGTGGTGGGCCTTTGCGTAGAGCGCTCCGTCCCTTGCTACCGCTGCCGGGTCGGAACCATACCTCTGCGCGATCACCTTGATGGAGATCCGGTTCGCGTGCTCGGTGAGCTGTTCTATCGCCCCAGCCCTGTGCGTGTCTCCCGCGGCGACCACGACCGAGTAGCCGGCCTGCTTGAGGAGGTACGCGAACTTGGCCACGCTGGTTGTCTTGCCCGTCCCGTTGATGCCGAGGAAAAGTATCGTGAACGGCTCTCCCTTTTTCTTCTTCTCGTCGATCAGCCTGAAGACGTCGGCGGTCCCCGCCTTGGTGAAGATCTCGGTCATCGTGCTCCGGAGCTTCTCGCGAACCAGGGAACCCGTGTCCTTCGAGCGCTCGACCTTCAGTCCCGTCATCTGGGTCTTGAGGGAGCCCACCATGCTGTCGACGACCTCCTGGGCCACGTCGCTCTCCAGAAGCGTGAGCTGGAAGTTGTAGAGTGCCTCATCAATGTCCTTCTCAGAGAGCTTCTTCTCGGATACCACCTTCGTGAGAGAGGAGAAAGCCTCTCTGAGCTTGTCGAACAAAGCCGACTATTGACCTTGTCTGCTCAATAGTGACTGGAGCGCCCTTCGGTCCGACTCCAGGCGCTGGGCGATCTGGTTCCGCTGGGAGTTTATCGCCACGATGTCCTCTTCCAGCTCGCCGGCCCGGGTCTCCATGAACTTGGTGGCGTCGTCCCTGCTCTTCTCGACTACGACGTTCGCGCCTATGTTCAGCAGGACCTTGTCCGTCTTCGGCGGGCTCGCTCGGAGGAGTATCCCTCCTCCCACGGGTAAGAGCACCTCTTCGGTCGTCGAGGAGCTGAGCCCCTTTATCGTGTCGAGGGAGGATCTGCTCTCCATCAGGATTCTCTCCAGGAGGTTCTGGCGCGACGACAGATCGTTGAAGGTGCTCTCGAGCACTCTGACCTCTGCCACCAGGTTGTTGATCCGTTCCTCTTCTTTGCTCAAGGCGAAATCTACCTCCAGCTCGTTAAGACCCTTTTTAAGAATGCGGGTTCTTTGGACTTTAGACGTTCAGGGCCTTGGTCAGGAAGATGAGCTCGGGACCCGTCGTGAGCTTCCCGACCACTGCGTTAGAGGAGTTGGCGATCAGCCCTGACGTCAGGAACGGGATCCCCCCGTTCACCGAGGCAGGGTACGCATCGACCTTGAAGACGCCCGCCACGTCTTCTACATCTTTCTCGGTCAGCTTGGGATAGACGGCTGCACCGCTGTTGGTTGCCACGATCAGGGCGCCGACCTGCACGTATTCGGGAATCGCGAGCCTGAGGATCTCCACGTCGAGTACGTCCTCTATCTGGGATACGGCCGCCTGGTCGAGGATGGGTGAGACCACCGCCCCGTTGTCGTTGGCCGCCACCAGATTGCCAACCGCGGTGAACTTGGAATTGAACTTCTCGACCCTGAGCCCGGTCTGCGAGGCTATCTCCTTCACCTCATAGTCCTCGATCATGCGGGAGACGACCATGCCCTTGTTGTTCATGGCGATGAGCGGCCCCAGCAGCCTCGTCCCCTCGACGGAGACGAAGACCGGCGTGACCCTGAGGTTGTCCGCGAGCAGCTTGGATTTCGTCGAGGCTATGCCCTTCGGGGCCAGCAGGAACTTGTCGTTGGCCCTGAGAAATATTCCGATGTTGGGACTTCTGTAGACCTCTACGAGGTAGAGACCCATCTAGGAAGACACTGGTTCAGGTGCGAGCCGGACAGAGACTACCCCGTCCTCGTCTCTTTCCATCTCGAGCTTGATCCTCCTGGGAGGATTGGTGATTCCGCGGGACCAGATCAGCTCGTTGACGCCCCTCTCTATCTTCACCTCGGTCGCCTTCATGTGCCTCGTCGTGAACTCTCGGATGATCCTCACCGCGACCTTCGTCCTTCTGTACTTGGGTGCCTCGAAGGCCCGGCGCAGCGGTACCATGTAGACGCGCGTCAGCGGTTCTAGGTTAGATGACATTCGCTATCACTTTTGGCGCAGCTTTTGTCTCCGCCAGTCCCGCTGTTTCGGGTTGAATCTGACGGTCCTGTTGGTCTTTATCACAACCCAGGTTGGGACAGGCGAGGCCTGTTTCCTTGCCTTGGTCAGTCGGTTCTTTTTTGACTTGTCTTTTACGCTTCCCATAGCTCATATCCTCCTTATGGTGAACTCCCTCTTCTTTCCCTGTATCGAACCGAGTAACTCCTTCAGCTGATCGTCGTTTATCACCTGTTTCAGCTTCCCCGACGAGGCCATCTGCACGATGTACTCCTCGATGGTCTGGGCGATCTGGGGTTTCACCATCTTGATGTTCGCCAGACGCTGTCGGGCTTCGGAGGTCAGAGCCATGCGCATTATGTTCTCGCGGAGGGCCTTCTTCTCCTTGTCCTCCCCTTGTTCTTTCCTCGGCTGGCTATCCCTCTGTTCGGACAAAATCCAATCACCCGTATCTTGCTAGCGCAGGGATTTCCTTGGACAGTTCCTTAAAAACATCCTTGCTGACCTTGTCGAGCAGTGCAACTCCCTTTGGTGTAAGGACCCTGCCCTTGTTCCCCTGCTTCGTCACGAGCTCCGCCGCCTCCAGCTCCTTCAGCGCATTTCTGATGACCGAGCCACCAGCGTCGCGGTGGTGCTTCGGAAAGTAGGATAGCGCCTTGCTGCCGCCATAGGCAGACACCAGCTGCTGGAGTCCGACCGGTCCCTGAAGGTATACCTTCCTCATCAGGGATGCGGCCCTCGTGTACCACCAGTCAGGCTGTTGGGGTGGTCTTTCTGCGTGGGAACCAGTCTTCACAAAGGCCGCCCACTGTGGCGGCTCAAGCTCAGGAACCTTCTTCAGATGCTCCGCTAGCGCCTCTATCAGTTTATCGGCAGGTACATCATGTACTCGCACCATCTTTTTCCACGGAGTGAATTCGTCAGCCCTCACCGCTGTATATTTAAGCGTGACTTTGAAAGTTTCTTCCTGTTCACGTAGCTGCACTCGGCGCAGGTGACCAGCAGCATCTTCCCCGGGCCCAGCCTGACCCTGGCGTTGATCCCCGGAAAGATCAGGCCCTTGCAGCCGTGGCAGAAGAAGCGCCTAAGACTCCAGTCGTATCGGACGTTGAACTTGAGCATCACCTTCCTGGCGAGCGAGGCCTGCGCCTTGGCAAGGTCTAGGTCGGTGGGAGCTGTCGCCACGGCCATCTCGATCAGGGTCGCACCCACCCTTGCGGCTTCCTTCTTGGCCTCCTTCTTCTTCACGCTCCTGCCACCTGCAGACAAAGAATTAATCGTAGCTGGATGTCCTCGAACGTGGTGCTGAACCTCATCATCGCCGAGGCCGCCCTCGAGCTCGTCCCGGGAGAGATCTCGAGGCACGCCTCGGTCAGGAACGACGCGAGGCGGAGGGACCTCGAACCGTCCCGGATACTTCTGGACAGGAGCATCCATCACGCGGCGATGCTCAGGCTGAAGGAGGATTACAAGAGGGGCCGGCCAGACCTAGTCCACCTGACGCTCCTCAGCATCACGAGCACCCCGCTGTATCAGCAGGCCGGGGCCAAGGTCTACATCCACACGCGCGACGATCTGGTGCTGGAGTTCAAGGAGCAGACGAGGCCTCCGAAAAGCTATTTCAGGTTCCGGGACCTCATGCAACAGACTCTGTATGAGAAGCCGGGCTCGGGCCTGATCACCTTCCATGCAGAGTCCGTCCCCCGGCTCTTGAGCCGCATAGGCTCGGACCCCGCGATAGGGCTCTCCGTGCAGGGGAACCCTATGAAGCTCGAGGACCTGGCGATCCAGCTGGTCGGTGCCAAGAACCCTGCGGTGCTGGTGGGAGGGTTCCCGAAGGGGCACTTCACTCCGGAGACGACAAAGGCCCTTGAGAAGCTTGTGCGGATCGATGCAAATGCTCTGGATGCTCATGTGGTGGCCGCACGACTGGTCTATGAGACGGAGAAGGCGGTTGGGCATCGTTCTTCCAGTTCATAGGGTTCAATTATTGCTGGTCTCATCTGGGTGTTTTCCACGGCGTGTGGGTCATCGTACCTCTGCCAGCGTTAGAAGCGAACGGTGATCCAGACAGACATCAACCCAGAATCAGACACGGCAAGATGAACCGAATCACCGGTGGAATCCTTAGCGACTACTCACAGGATCGCGTACAAACCGGATTAGCACCATCAACTACGGACGGCGCAGAGGAAAAGAGTTGTTCACCCAAAAACGAGGTGGTGCCCCTTGGCACCTTACCTCGGAGGGTGAAACGATGTCTGTCGGACGATCTAAGCTCTACTTCTGAGCGTAGATCTTTGCCTGGTATTCGCCGGTTGCGTTGTTCGTCGTACCCTCGATCCAGCCCTTGGTCGTGTTGAGCCACGCAAGCTTCTGAGACTGGGTCATGAAGGCGACTTCTCCTTCAAACTCCTGGGTCGTGGGGCCCGTGGACTTTCCATGGCCTGTGGAGTTTACGATTACAAAGTCTCCCTCCATCGTGTTCTGGATGGACTTCGTCTCATATTGGGTCGTACCATCTCTGTTGAGAGATACGTTGACCGTGTCCATCACAGACGCAGTGTACTTGCCGGTGAACTGGCCGGTGCCGTTGTTTGATATCCTCACGCCAAAGGGCGTTATCTCTTTGATCGTCGTAGTGACGGACTTTCCACGAAGCTCTCCGATAAGCTCTCCCTTGTTGTTCTTAATCTGTGCTTGTTGTACGTTTGACATACTGATGTAACAATTATAATCACTATATAGGTGTTTAAATACAAAATGCAATATTTATAGCTATATTGAATTTGTCTGTTGCATCAAGTTCGACTCATGAGGACGTCATATTCTCCAAGTAGCCTGTTGAGCAGTAAACCGATGTAGTTGAGCTATGTGTTGGGTTCGCTACGCCTGTGTAAGATGTTCATCTGATATCATTTCATTATTAAAAATAAAAAGGGGCGAATCAGGGTGCATGCGAAAGCGGTCGTCGTCCAGATCATATGTGAGGACAATCTGGTCTAGGACATAAGCCCTCCATTTTTCGTCCAATTGGCCGAAAAGAGGAAAGCTTGTAACCCGGGTTCAAATCCCGGCGACCGCACTCCTTCTTTTACCAATCAGAGTTCATATACTTCCGTTAGCATCTCGCTGCTTACCTTTCTGCTCTTCTACCTTCTTACCCTGCACCGTCTGATCTTCGAGAATAGGATGAGGTTCCGGTGCTGATTATCTTTTACGAACGTAAAGCCTTTTTTACCGGAAGCCCTCCTTTCTTTCAACCCTTGAAACCAGATACGATTGATGTTAAGATAATTGAGGCCCTGATGGAAGATGGAAGGGCATCATTCAGGCAGATCGCACGAAGGACTTCGCTCACGACTCCCACGGTCTCCGCCCGGATAGCGAGGATGACCAAGGCCGGCCTGATCATGAAGTTCGTGCCTGTGCTTTCCGTCGATTCAGTCAATCCTCACGTGCTCGCCCTCGTGACCCTGAAGGTAAGTTCCATGGTCGCAGAGGAGGTCGCGAGCGATCTGGCCCGGCTCCGCGAGGTGGAGGACGTCTACATGACCACCGGACAGAGCATCACTTTGAAGGTCGCTCTGAACAGCCCCCAGGGACTTCAGTCCTTCCTCAACCTTGGCGTGCTGGCAAAGCCAGGAGTTGATGTGACATCGAGCCAGATCATCACCGCCGTCGTCAAGGAGGAGTCTGCCGCCCTTCTCCCGAGTACGATGACCATGAACCTGAGATGCGATTACTGCTCCGAGAAGGTCACGCGTAGCAGGCCATACACCGTCTCTGTCGCTTCTTCCCACTACTACTTCTGCTGCAAGACGTGCAGAAAGGCTTACCTCGACAAGTATGGGTCGAGGCTGGCGAAGTTAGGTGCGCCCAAGACGGATCAGCCTGACATTCTCAAAGGTGCTGTCTAAGGCTTCTCGGGCGATCATGGCCGATGGACCCTGTGTTTGGAATGTCCATGGACGGGAACACCAGAGGTTGAAGGCCGGGGAGAGATTCAGCTGTGGCGCTTTATGACCTTCCCGACAGCCTCGATGGTCCTCTTGGGAACGCTCGGGGGGCTGAGCTCGCTTACCACGACCTGTTTCAGGCCGGCCTTGGAGAGCGCCTCGACCTTCTCCTCGAACTCCTCGATCCCGCCTATTGCGGCGACCTCATACGCCACGTCGTCGGAGATGCTCTCTGCCAGTTTGACCAGCTTCGATCCATCGACCTTGAGCGGGAGCAGCGTCTGATACTGATTGAAATTCTCGGTGGGGAACAATCCCATGCTCTTCAGCACCGTCTTCTCTACCATGAGGCCCAGCTTCGCGTTCAGCAAGGCTTCCTTCTTCTCCTCTGAGTTCCTCGCAAACCCCACCATCAGCTGTGTACCGGAACCGATCTTGTTCGGGGATCGGCCAGCAGCCTGGGCGGCCTTCTTTATTATCGACCACTTCTCCTTGAAGGTCTTCGGAGTATTGAGCCACCCATACCAGCCATCGCCTATCTGTCCCACAAGCTCGAGCATCTTCTCGGATGAGATCGCTCCGATGAAAACGGGTGGATATGGCTTCTGCGCCGGAGACTGACGCAGGAACGCCTGGTCAAGCTTGTAGAAGCGGCCGCTGAAGCTGACGGGTTTGTCCTTCGCGCTGCTCCACAGCAGCCTGATGACCTCAACGGATTCCCTCAATCTATCGATCCTGTCTGCTGTTGCTTCCCAGGGCAGCCCATAGGGGACGATGTTCATCGCCTCTCCCGCTCCGATTCCCAGGATGACTCGTCCCCCCGAGAGCGCGTCCACCGTCGCGATCATGTGTGCCGCACGGGCAGGGTGGGTGCGCTGTGTATCTGTGACAGCCGAAGCCAGCTTCAGCTTCTTGCTCTTGACAGCGATCGCAGAGAGGATCGTCCATGGGTCGAGTCTCTCGCCATCAAGGTCCACAAAATGATCAGGAATCCAGAATCCATCAAGGCCGTTCTTATCAGCCAAAACGCCCAATTCTACCGCGGTTATAGGATCTACGCCAGGACTTTCATAACCGAACTTGATCGAAGCCACGGTGTGACTTCTTTTGAAATATTATTAACCGTTGTGATATATTTTGAGAATGAGGCTCAATTTGTCCTATATTTGAGCGGGGTAGACTACATGGTTCGAACGGCATATATCCCAGCAGGTTCATTCCCAGCAGGTGCTTAGGTCTCTCGACGGCGAAGTTGCCCTGGTGACTGGGGCGAGCAGGGGTATCGGAAGGGCGGTCGCTCTGCGCCTCGTGCGACAGGGCGCTGATCTCGTGGTTACCGCGCGGACAGAAGAAGACCTTTCGAGCCTCGCAAAAGAAGTGGAGGGGACCGGGAGGAAGATTCTCGTGGCCCCCGGGGACGCGACGAAAGAACAGGACGTAATGGGTATCGTCGAGAAGGCGCGAGAAAAGTTCGGGAAGGTCGACATACTTGTAAACAACATAGGGATAGGCGCCTACAAACCACTGGTCACGACAACGGTCGACCAGTATGACGAGATGGTCGCGGTCAACAATCGCAGCACTTTTCTGTTTACGAGATTCGTAGTCCCTCTTATGATCGAGCGCCGCTATGGCCAGATCATAACCATCTCCTCTGCATCCGGGATCATCGGATATGCCAACGAAGCAGTATACTGCTCGACGAAACACGCCCAGGTCGGGATGATGGAGGCGCTGGACAGGGAGCTGCAGCCGCACAACATCAAGGTGTGCCTGGTCTGTCCGGGGAGCGTGAACACCTACTTCGCGTTGGGAGAAGGAAGAACCAAGGGCGACCCCGTCCTCTTGGATATGCTCGAGGCAGAGGATGTGGCCGAAGCAGTAAACTTCGTTGCAGCGCAGCCCTGGAAGTCCATGATCACGCAGGTAAACCTCAGACCGGTCGCAGAAGCAAAGTACTGACCGGAGAGGTACTCGGTCACAAAGCGCCGGTGTCGGACATCTCAAGGCCCCGTTTGGCCGTCTCCCACAAATGTCTCATCCCGGAAGTGGGTTGAGTAACTCGACGCGTCCGGACCGCCTCTGCCTCGGATCCATCGTGATGAACACTACGATGGGGCCGACAGATTATCGACTTCCATGAGAAAAAAGACTTTGATTTTGCATGGTCAAAGGAAAATCATCATCGATGATATACCCGGGAACAGAAACAATATTAGCGGATGACGGTTAGCTTCGCAGGTCTTGGTCAGTCTAACCTTAGCACAGGCGCAAATATGGGTCGAGAAGGCGCAACAAAAGGCGAAACAGATGAACCTTAGGGTATCCGTGTACGTCGTAGATGAATCAGGGATCCCCGTGGCCTTTGTCAGGATGGACGGCGCGGATATCTCGACCCCAGACATTGCAAGAGCGAAGGCCTACACCGCCGTCGCCTTCAAGAGACACACGGGTGAGCTGGTAGAGGAGATGAAGAGCAATCCCCTCGATGCAAACGGTCTGATGCAGGTCGGCCAAGGAAGAGTGATATTCATAGCAGGTGGCGTGCTTGCGAAAAAGGATGGAGCTGTTCTCGGAGCGATTGGTGTGAGCGGGGCAGAGGCGGACGAGGACCATGCATGCGGATTAGAAGCAATCTCCTGATCTCGCGTCCCTGTACGTTCGGATGACGCCGCTGCACCTCTCGATATTCCGACGAGATAGGGTCTGATCTGCCATACGCAGGAATCCCTGGGACCTTTCATGCGCCTCGAGGGTATTTCATCGCGTACAGCTCTCATCGAGTTCCTGGTCCGGGGACCTTTACTCTGATTCCGTTAGTATGTGGTCGCCGTTTGGCGGAGGGAAGTAGTCCCTGTAGGGGAAAAGGGCCGGTATCCCTCCTGTGTGGAGGAAACAGACGCTGTCGTCCTTCTTGAAGTACCCCTTCTTGGCAAGGTCGATGAGGCCCGCCATCGCCTTGGATGTGTAGACGGGATCGAGCAGCAGTCCCTCGGTTCGTCCGGTCAGCCTCAGGGCTTCCAGAGACTCTCTCGAGGGCTTGCCATAGCCTTCACCCACGTAGTCCTCCAGCGTGATTATGTCGCGCGGATTCGCCCGATGACTTGAGCCAAGGAGCTCCGACGCGCCATCGAAGGCGCTCTCGATCACCGCGTCGATCTTCTTCTTCGTGAACGCGCCGACACTTATCCCGATGATCTTGGTCCCCAGGTTGAGCATCTTCGCGCCGGCCAACAGCCCCGCGTGTGTCGTCCCGCACCCGCTCGCAACCACTATCCAATCAGGAAGATCGCCGGTTGACTTTGTCTGTCCCATCAGCTCTTTCATGGCCTCTGCGTAGGAGGCAGCCGCCAGCGGGGATTCCATGTGCGACAGATGGAGGACGTGAGGCCTGTGACCCTTCGCCGTCAATCTCTCTGCGACAGACTCCAGTATGTCTCTTGGATCTTCATCTATCTTCATCCTGATGAAGCTGATATCCGCGCCCATGATGTGATCCAGGAGCAGGTTCCCATCGAACTCTTTTGGCGTCTCATCGAACTGTGCAGTCCTGAGGACCAGGACGGTCTTCACACCGAGCTTCGCGGCCGCTGCGGTCGTCTGTCTGGCCCAGTTCGACTGTAACCCGGTGGTCGTGATTATGACGTCTGCCCTCTTTTTGATCGCCTCTACCAACAGATAGTCGAGCTGTCGCGTCTTGTTGCCTCCCAGCGCAAGGCCGGTGAGGTCGTCGCGCTTGACGAACAGACGCGGTCCTCCGATCTCGCGTTCTAGCCGGGGCATCCTCTCGAACGGCGTCGGATAGAACCCGAGGCCCGCTCGTTCCAGCTTCGATCTTTGAACCAAGTCAACCATCCGACGCATCTGATGTGTGTCGGACTAGGCGGGGTAGATTGTGTTCAGTATGGGGACGGTACAGACTCCTTCCAGGTTGGGGTCTGCGTAGAACCCGCCTATCACACTCTTGTTGTAGGCGTAGCTGCCTGATCCCAGCGGGAGCTGGGCATCGTATAGCCAGGCGTATGGTGCGTCCTTGTAGATCTGTTGCTCGGCTACGGCCAGGTGTTGGATGATAGCGGTGGTGTCATCGCTACTGAACATGAACGCGACGTTCTGATCCACGATTGGATTGTTATAGATCGCATAGTTGCCAAAGAGGGTGTAGTTTGTTACAAAGAAGGACCAGTAATCGACCGGCGTCATAAAGTCTGGCGTGTATGGCGTAGCGCCGTCGAAGGTGATGTTGGGTATGTTCTGGGCATTTGCCAGTTCGTAGGGGTAGGGGCCGAAGTAGGAGTAATACTGACTGTCGAGGGTTATCACTATGTTGGTCTTTATCCCTATCTGCGCCAGATCCAGCTGTATTATCTCGGCCTGGGGCTGTTCGTACGAGAGCGCGGCCGAGTCTATCGACATTGTGATGGTGGGCAGACCCTTGCCGCCGGGGTAGCCAGCGGCAGTCAGATACTGCTCCGCAAGAGTGACATTGTAGCTGTACTGCGCGACGTTTCCGGGATCATAGTACGCGCCGAAGTTGGGCGTCTCTGGTCCCACCATCGGTACTCCGTAACCAAAGACGGCATCATCTATGATCTGTGTGTAGTTCAACGCGTGGACTATCGCGAGCCTTACGTCCGTGTTATTGGTCGGAGACGTCTGTGTATTCATCGACATCCTTTCTTCTCCTGCAGGATACTTCAGAGTCATGAATCCGTAGGCGGGATTGGTCTGAATCAGCTGGAAGTCGGATGTCTCGACCGCTGAGATCTGAGATGTACCGCTGGTCAGATCCACATATCGGGTGATGTCATCCGACTTGTCCTGGACGATTATCGTGTTATAGTGTCCGGGGTCCAAGATCGGATTGGCGGCGATCTGGGCGGCCGTCAGGTCGCTCCCCCAATAGTGGGAGTTCTTCTCGAACTGGGCGTACTCGGGCGCCACTATCTTGGTCTCCACGTATGGTCCAGTCCCGGGCATCGGATGGGTATTGAAGTAGGGATTGATCTGGCCTGCAGGGCCGGTCCCTCCATGCTGCAGGACAAACATGGGGTCAAAGATCAAGCCCAACCAACCTGGGAGGGTCCCGAGGAAGAAGTCAAACGGACTGTTCATGTGGAATACGATCGTATATGGTCCCGTAGTGTACACAGGCCACGCCTGATTGGTCATCATGCTCAGGACCTGCTGGGACGGCGAGGCCAAACCGCTCTGGTTAAGCTCCCTCATGGTCGATAACCCGAACTGTACGGCGCTCATGTTGAATATCGAGGAGCCTTCCCAGAAACTGGTCGAGTTGGCATATATGAAATACTCCATGTAGAACTGAGTCCAAACATCATACGCGTTGAACGCGTCGCTGTTGGAGAAGGTGGCGCCCTGTCGCAGAGCGAAAGTGTACGTCATGCCATCTGGTGAAACAGTCCAGTTCGAAGCTAGGTCAGGAAGAAACTGAATCTGGTTATTATTCTGCTCAGCAGTGAGATTGAGCGCTATGAGGCTCTGATAGACCGAACCTTCTGCCCACTGCGGCCAAGCGGCGCTTCCGTACAGGACATTGGGTCCGACGTTACCGCCATTATTGCCCTGGAAAAGGAAGTCGTCGATAGTCAGCGTGCCGTTACCACTGGATGCGGTGGATGACTGAGACGATGAACTGCTAGACGACAATTGCGATGAACTGCTGGTAGATGAATGAGACGAATTATTGCTGAGCTCGACGGCACCTATTGCGGCCACAACAAAGATGATTATGAGAACCACGGCCAAAAGAGTTCTAGCGATACCGGCCCTCCTGTGCTCGATGTACAAGCTACAGTTTTGGGTTTGAACGCTGATACTATAAGAATGTTAAGGAGACAGAGGTGTAAGCTTACCGTAGATATTCCAAAGATAGATGAACGACCGACCCTCACCTCGCATTGTACTATCTCTGTCTATTCTTGGACCTGAGCTTCAGAGGCGTATCTTTCGCTCCGGATCCGCTCGGCAGGAGCAACGAGGGGCATGGAAGTGATACAGTGCTACGAACTCGCCGAGTTTTCGAGACGAAACGCGTCCAGGCCATCCTGGTTGACGAACGCTCAAATAGTCATACCTGGTCGAGCGAAGATGACGATGGAACGCCTGCAGGGGAAGGTGGCGCTGATAACAGGCTCGGGGTCGGGAATAGGAAGGGCGACGGCGATACTCTTCGCCAAGGAGGGTGCCCAAGTAGCTGTCAACGACCTTGTTGAAGAGGGAGGTCGGGAGACGGTCAGGCTCATTCAGGCGGCTGGTGGGCAGGCTGATTTCTTCAGAGCCAACGTAATGAACACTGACGAGGTGAAGAGGATGGTGCAGCAGGTGGTCGGCAGGTTCGGGAAGATCGACATCCTTCACAACAACGTCGGAGGCTGGCAGAGAGACCAGCACGACACCGTGGTAGACGACACCGAAGAGGAGTGGAACAGGCTCATCAACCTCAACCTGAGGGGGACCTTCCTCCTCTCGAAAGAGGTGGTGCCTCTCATGATCAAGGGCGGAGGGGGATCGATAATCAATACCGTGACGACCAACGCCTACATGAACTATGTAGGTAACCACGCTTACGGGACCGCCAAGGGCGGCCTCAGAGAACTGACCAGGGCGATGTGCCTGGACTACGCGCGATACAACATCCGTGTGAACGGCCTGGTTCCCGGTGAGACACGTACGCCTCAGTGGGAGGCCTCGATGAAAGCTTCTCCTAACCCCGAGGAGGCGATATCGTCGCTCCTGAGGAAGATACCGGCTGGTCGCTTCTCCCAGCCAGAAGACATAGCCCTCGGCGCGCTCTTTCTTGCGTCAGACGATTCGAGATATGTCAACGGACACATACTGTTCGTCGATGGTGGACTCACCGCAGGCTTCTACTGAGCGCAGTGCTGCCTAGGCCATGAGATCGGGGGTGCGGGCATCTCCCTGCCCGATCGGATTCGTACGAAGCCGAGCTAAGACTGGTTGAGATGGATTAGCTTTACATCCGTAAAGACGCTGCTTTAAGACTTCCCAGGTTCCCCCGCAGTCATGGCGAAGGACCCCATCTGCGGAATGTTCGTCGACGAGAGCACCGCGGAGCTCAAGGCCGAGGTCCGCGGCGTCACCTACTACTTCTGCAGCGAGTCCTGCATGCGCGAGTTCCTCTCCCCAGAGAAAGAGCTCCGCAAGCTAAAGATTGAGCTCCTTGCTTCGACGCTGCTCTCACTGCCGATTCTGCTCTTCACGTATGCGTCTCTCCTGCCGGCGCGGCCGTCAGACTATGTCCTCTTTGCCCTCGACACCCCACTCCAATTTGTCATAGGGTGGAGGTTCTACGAAGGGACCTACGACAGCATCAAGAACAGGATGGGCAACATGGACGTCCTCATCGCACTGGGCACCTCGGCGGCGTGGGCGTACTCTGCTGCAGTCACGTTCGCGCCAGAGTTGCTCCCATCGTCGGGCGTCTACTTTGACACTTCGGCCATCATAATCACACTGATCCTGGCAGGTCGGTTCCTGGAGCACGTGACGAGGAGCCGGGCCTCCGCCGCTCTAAGGAAGCTCGTAGAGCTTCAACCCCCCCTAGCTCATAGGATCGAGGGCGACCTCGAGGTCGACGTACCCGTGGAGCGGATCAAGGTCGGAGACCTGCTTGTCGTCAGACCCGGCGAGAGAATACCCGTCGATGCGGTAATCGTCGAGGGCAGGTCGGCCATCGACGAATCGATGATGACCGGCGAGGGCATCCCCGCCGAGAGATCCGTGGGAGACGTGGTGATAGGGGCGACGATCAACAGGTCAGGCCTCTTGAAGCTCAGGGCGGACAAGGTGGGTCAGGATACGACCCTCTCCCAGATAGTCAGGCTCGTGGAGGAGGCACAGATCGGCAAGGCCCCGATACAGAGGCTCGCCGACAGGATCGCTTCGTACTTCGTCCCTGTCGTTGTCGCTGCCGCCACGCTGGCGGCACTCTCCTGGTACTACCTGGGACACATCGGGCCTGCCTTCTCCGTGCTCGTCTTCGTCTCGGTCGTGGTGATCTCGTGTCCGTGTGCGCTGGGAGTCGCTACTCCCGCCGCGCTCCTGGTGGGGACGAGCAAGGGAGCCCAGAGCGGGATCCTGATCAAGGGAGGCGAGTACCTGGAACTCGCCGCGAGGGTCGATGTGGTGGTCTTCGACAAGACGGGCACCCTGACCATGGGAAAGCCCTCGGTCACGGATGTGGTCACCAACGGGATCATCGCTCCGGAGGAGCTCCTTCACCTGGCTGCCTCGGCGGAGAAGGGTTCGGAACATCCGCTTGGCGAGGCCCTTGTCGATGAAGCGGCAAGCCGTTCAATCGTTCTCTCTGACCCGCGCGGCTTCGAGGCGATGGGCGGGATGGGCGTCAGGGCGATGGTGGACGGCAGGGCGGTCATGCTGGGAAACAGACGGCTCATGCAGGAGAATGGGATAGAAGACCTGTCCACGGTGGAGACAGACGTGACACGGCTGGAAGAGGAAGGGAAGACGACCATGATCGTGGTCGCCGAGGGCATAGTGGTAGGCATCATTGCGGTCGCGGACACGGTGAAACCAACCGCAAAGCCTGCCGTAGACGCCCTGGGGAGGATGGGGATCCGGGTTGTGATGCTGACAGGTGACAGCCCGCGTACGGCGATGGCCATTGCCCAGAAGATCGGCATCACCGAGTTCGTCGCAGGCCTGCTTCCCCGGGAGAAGGAGGAGAAGATAGGGTCTCTGCAGAGTCAGGGGAAAGTGGTCGCCATGGTGGGTGACGGCATCAACGATGCACCCGCCCTGGCCAAGGCAGACATCGGGATCGCGATCGGCAGCGGGACCGACATAGCGAGGGAGACGGGGCAGATAGTGCTGATCAAGGACGACCTGCAGAACGTGGCCGTGGCCATCCAGCTCAGCCGGAAGACCCTTTCGAAGATAAAGGAGAACCTCTTCTGGGCCTTCGCCTACAACGTGGTCCTGATCCCAGTCGCCGCCGGGGCGCTGGTTCCCATCCTGGGGGTCCAGGTCTACAACGTCCTGCCTTTCCTCGCGGCCGGTGCGATGGCGATCAGCTCCGTCACCGTGATCGGCAACTCGCTGCTCCTCTTCCGGTTCAGACCGAGTCCGGTGTGAGATACATCCAGCGACCACGAAGGGGCGACTGCGGCCCCAGCCTGTGCGACCCGACCGGCACCCATTCCTGCCGCCGTAAGCTGACCTGCGGGCGTCCGTCAGATTCATTAATTAATCAAAGGTGACGCTCATCAATCGACCGGCCAAAAATGGAACTCCGCCCATCTTCGTCTCCCTACCTCGGACGGCCATTCTAGCAGGTGGTGCGCTTGATCGAGACGGAGAACCTGACCAAGAAGTTCGGGGAGATTACGGCCGTCGAGGGACTGACCCTTCGCGTCGAGGAGGGAGAGGTCTTCGGGTTCCTCGGGCCGAACGGCGCCGGGAAGACCACGACCGTCCGGATGCTCACATGCCTCATATCAAAGACGAGCGGAGAGGCCACCATCGGCGATCACGAAATCGGAAGGAGCTCGGACCAGCAGAAGATCAGGAAGATCATCGGGCTGCTCCCCGAGAGCGTCGGCCTGTATGACGACCTGAGCGCCTACAAGAACCTGGACTACTACGGCCGTCTGTACGAGTGCAACGAGGGCCAGAGGAAGGAGCGGATCGAGCACTTCCTCAAGATGCTGGGCCTCTGGGACAAGAGGAACCTCGCCGCTGGGACGTTCTCAAAGGGGATGAAACAGAAGCTGGCCATCGCCCGGGCGCTGATTCATGACCCACAGATACTGTTCCTGGACGAGCCGACTGCAAACCTGGATCCAGAGTCGTCGAAGACTGTAAGGGACTTTATCCTTGAGCTGAAGAAAGAGAAGAGGACCATCTTCATCAACACTCACAACCTCGGCGAGGCTCAGAAGATCTGCGACAGGATCGGGATCCTGAAGACCCGGCTGGTCGCGGTGGGAGCAACAAAGGAACTGCTCGAGTCGTTCTGGGGGAGAAGGACAGTTATAGAGCTCGCACAGGTCACCGATGCGATCATAGTTGCCGTGAAGAGGCTGACAACCAGGGAGGTCGTTGCGGATGGCAACAGACTTGTCGTCGATGTGAGCGACCCTGTGGATGAGAACCCCGCGATAGTTGACGCGATAGTTGCCGCAGGAGGTCGCGTCCAGTTCGTCACCGAGGTGCTGCCGTCACTGGAAGACGTCTACCTGAGACTAGTGCGGGAGTGAAAAAGAGGATGAAGCTTTCGAAGGCCTTGATCGTAGCGACGAACGACTTTGAGATATTCAGGAGGAAGAGGTACACCCTCTATTCCTTGATCGGGCTCCCTGCGGTCATCTCCGTCGGCCTGCCGATCGTCATCTGGCTCGTCCTCATGAAAGGTTCTCCTCCGGTTTCGGAGATCGTCGTCCTGCTGAACGCGTTCTCGTTCTTCTTCATCATCCTGGCGACCCTCATCCCGACCGTACTCGCCTCCTACAGCTTTCTCGGCGAGAAGCTCGAAAAGAGCCTGGAGCCCCTTCTCGCGACGCCCACCACGGACGGCGAGCTGTTGCTCGGGAAGAGCCTCGCCGCGCTGCTGCCATCCATCGGAGTGTCATACATCGGGGCCTCGATATTCATGCTCTTCGCGGACGGACTGACGTACGCTCGCCTCGGCTACTACTATTTTCCGAACTCCACGATGGCGGTTATCCTACTGCTCGCGGTCCCTCTCGCGTGCACCTTCAGCGTCGAGGCAAACGTCATCATCTCCTCGCTCGTCGGCGACCTGCGCGCGGCCCAGCAGCTCGGGACCCTGGCATCGGTGCCGTTCGGAGGCGTCTATGTCCTGGCCGAGACGAGTTTCACATCTGTGGACCCGACCAATCTGGTGATAATCTCTGTCATCCTCCTGGCCATCGACGCTGTCCTGCTTCAGGTGTGCAGGACCACGTTCCGGAGGGAGGAGATACTCACAAAGTGGAGATAGAAAGGGGAGTCAGGACGTGCGTCATCCCGATTAGTGAGGCCCCGCCGCCGGGCTAACGGCATGGCTCATGTCATTATCTTCATCGGACTCGGTTCTGCCCCGGAAGGAAGACATTTCAAGCCTCGAACGGGAGATGACCTGCTATGACCAGACGAGAATTCGGTATCAGCCTTCCTGTATCCGGACGCTCTTATGCGCGTGAGGAGGTGGAGCTGAACTTTGGAGTTCTCAGGGATATCGCTCTGGCGGCGGACAGGTTTGGGTTGAGCTCGATAGGCGTCCATGATCACCTCCTCAACCCCCTGGGCTCTTCGCCCGGAGGGAAGGAGAGACCCGAACGGTTCAGGTACGGGATAGTCGAGGCATGGACCACCCTCTCAGCCCTGTCGACGATCACGTCGAGGGCCAGGCTGACGAACATCGTTCTGTGTAACCTCTTCAGATATCCTGCGGTGCTCGCGAAGATGGCCTCGACGCTCGACCTGATCTCGGACGGCAGAGTGAACCTGGCGCTGGGTGCGGGATGGTTCAGGACCGAGTGTCTCGCGTACGGAATACCCTGGAAGCCCTACAGGACAAGGGTAGAGATGCTGAGGGAGAGCGTCCAGCTGATCAAGATGCTCTGGACCGAGGAGGAGGTTACGTTCGCCGGAAAGTACTACCGGATAGAAAAGGGGATCCTGAGCCCGAAGCCCGTCCAGAAGCCTCACCCGCCGATAGTGATTGGCGGAGCCTCCGAGAACGTGATGAGGATCGCGGTCGAAGAGGCAGACGGCTGGGACGTCGATACCGGCCCGTGCACCTTCGAGATGTTCCAGCAGAGGTTCGCGCAGATGGAAAGTTACTGTCGCGAGATCGGGAGGGACATGAAATCCATCAGGATATCCGTCAACGCGACACCGATCTTCGCCAGGAGCATCCCTGAGGCCAGGAAGCTGGCCACGGTCTGGGCGGAGCGCATAGGAAAGGATCCCCAAGAATACCTCTCAAACAAGTCCGTGCTCCTGGGGACGGCGGAGGACATGACCGCATCCGCGGAGAAGTGGTTCGAAGCTGGCGCCAACCAGGTGAATCTCATCATGCCCCACGATGTGCAGTTCGCTCAGGATCTCTTTGAGGGAATCGCCAAGTCGCGCTGAACAGTCGGATGTCTGCCGCACTAGTCGTTTGGCTCAACTCCTCGAGTCACCATGATCGTGACCACCGTTAGTGCCTAGCCGAGGTCCAAGGCCGCGCTTAGGCTGCGGGAGCGGACTTGGCCAGAGCCAGGTCCGTCTGGTGCCGAATCTCAGGCCAGCGTGATCGAGGTGACCGCAAGCACCTCGTCGAAGGTGCTGGTCTGGCCGTTTGTATCTTTGGTGCTGCCTGCGAAGTGCTCGTGGGTGACGAGCGGGAGGCTCGACCCATGAGGCGTTCCTACGGAGAGCGAGAAGGCCGTAAGTGTGGTAATATCGCCGGTGACACAGTCGGTCGTGGTCACCGGTAGCGAGTTGGCGACATAGGTGTTAACGCTCACCTGGGTCGGCCCGATGGAGACAGTGGACGTTCCTATGGAGTGGAAGAAGTTCGTTGCCGTGTATTGGGCGATCTGCGAATCAGCCTGGATCTGCAAGGTGAACCCGAAGAACGCCGAGGCGCCGATTTGCCGGGCAATTGAGCCGGTGAGGTTGGTTCCGGCCTCGTTAATGGCCAAGGTACTACCATTCTTCAGGATCCAAATCGTTGAGGAGAAACTCTGGGCCCCTTCGCTGGTGGTGATGCTAATCTTGTATGTGGTGGAACTCACATAGACGGTGCTGTAAGACTGGGTATAATTGAAACTCTGGGGGGAAGACGTTGTAGTTCCTCCAGTACTCGAGGAAGTCCCGTTGCCCTGGATGGTCATAGCCGAGTAGGTGCTGAGCAGCGGTATCACGTTCTCTTGGGTCGTAGACGTAGAAGTGGAGGTGGTGCTGCTACCAGTAGAGCAGGAGGTCGTTATCGTGCTCGTCGAAGTGTTGGAAGACGATGAGGTCGTCGAATGAGTGGACGTAGAAGAACTAGTCGTAGTCGAGGTGGTGCTAGTCGTCGGAACAGTCGTGGTAGAGGTAGTGCTAGTGGTGGTGCTAGTCGTCGGAACAGTCGTGGTAGAGGTAGTGCTAGTCTTTGAAGTCGTTGAGCTCGAAGTCGGAAGAGTCGTGGTCGAGGAGGTCGTCGACTTTGTCGTTGACGTCGTGGTCGAGGACTTCGTCGTCGTGTGACTCGACGAGGAAGACGATGAAGATGAGGAAGAGCCTGAGCCTGACGACAGGACAGAGTAAGCAGCAACTCCTGCAATGACCACAATTACAACCACTACGACGGCAATAGCGATCGGCGCTATCGCTCTCTTCTCTCGGAAAAGCATCATCATGACTGAAAAGCTGTATGTATTTAAAATCACTGGAACAGTCTTCGGAATCTGCTCAAAGTCTGAGCGTGGTGCTCGTGCAGAGTCAGTCCATGCCCGACTCTTCACGCTGGGGCATGGGTGCTCCCCCTCCTCGGCTGGGGATGACGTCGTCGATCCTGAGCAGCATGCACGCGCACTCGGTCGCCGAGGTTATGATCTGCTGCTTGACGCTCACAGGCTCTATCACGTTCTTCTCGAACATATCGCGCACGCCGGTTCCCAGGACGTCTACTCCATACCACTTTTCGTCGTGCCCGTGCTTCGACCTGAGGGCGACCTGGATGTCGAGCCGATCGAACCCGGCGTTGGAGGCCAGCGCGAGGGGGATGGCCTCGAAGGCCTCCGCATACTTCTGCACGGCGAGCTGTTCTCTCCCCTCCAGCGTACTGGACCACTTCATCAGGCGGTACGACAGTTCCTCCTCGACCGCGCCGCCACCGCCCACTATCCCGGGGTTCTCGAGCACGTCCTTTGTGACCATGATGGCGTCGTGCATGGACCTCTCTACCTCGTCGACCACCCTCTGCGTTCCGCCCCTGACGAGTATCGTCATGGCCTTTGGATTCTTGCAGCCTTCTACGAAGGTCCACTTGTCGTCCTCGACCTTGCGTTCCTCCACCAGACCCGCCCATCCGATGTCCTTCCTGGAGATGTCGTCGAGCCCCGAGACTATCCTTGCGCCAGTCGCCTTTGCAAGCCGGAGCATGTCCGTCTCCCTGACCCTTCTCAGGGCAAGGATGCCGGCTCTCGAAAGGTAGTACTGTGCTACGTCGTCGATCCCCTTCTGGCAGATCAGGACGTTGGCTCCGACCTTGGAGATCTTCTCGACCATCTCCTTCAGCATCTTCGTCTCCTGGTCAAGAAACTGCTGGATCTGCGCGGGGTTGGTTATGCTGAGCTTCGAGTCGAACTCCGTCTTCTCGATCTCGAGGGCGGAGCTGACGAGGGCGATCCGTGCTCCCTCGATCTTCTTCGGCATCCCCGAGTGGCTCACCTCCTTGTCTAGGACGATTCCCGTCACGAGGCGGGTGTCCTTGATGGAACCGCCGACCTTCTTCTCGAGTTTCAGGTTCTCGAGGTCAACTCTGAAGTTCCCGTCGCCGACCTCTTCCGCGACGTGAAGGAGCCCATCGACTACGATCTCCCCCAACACAAGGCTGTCATTCGAGACAAGCTTGGAAGCCATACTGGTCCTTGCGATCCTCGTGAGCGTGACCCTGTCGTTCGGTGCTACGCTTACGGCGATCTTGTCCAGGATCTTCTGTGCCTGATGTGCGGCCTTCCGGTAACCGTTGACGATGACCATCGGATGGATACCCATCTCGATCAGCTCCTCAGCGTTCTCAAGCAGCGCTCCCGTAAGGACGACTGACGACGTCGTTCCGTCGCCGACCTCATCATCGACTGTCTTCGATACCTCGATGACCATCTTCGCTGCGGGGTGCTGGACGTCCATGTCCTTGAGCATCGTAGCGCCGTCGTTGGTGACAGTGACATCGCCCATGCCGTCCACGAGCATCTTGTCCATCCCTCTCGGGCCGAGTGAGGTTCTCACCATCTCGGCGATCAGCTTGGCCGCAGCAATGTTGTTGCTCTGCGCCTTCCTTGCCCGGTTGCTTGCGCCCCCCTGCTTCAGGACGATAACCTGCTGGCCGCTGGAGCTTGTTACGTATGACGCTTCTGTCATTCTATTCACCGGAGGTTAGCCGTGCCGAGTCTGGCCGTTTGACCTTCAAAGTCACCCGTAGTCCCTCTGTCGAGCTCCGGCATTACTGTTTGAGTTGTTTGATTATTGATATTCACATGCTTTCCCTGGTTGTAATAATCATTACTGACTATATACATCTATCTGTTCAAAACGGTTAAGTATTACAGATACGCAGCATTGGAAATGCCACGAGATACCCCTTCGATACCGACCGTAGTGGCGTCCATAATCACACGGGACCTGGC
>JAPCJS010000087.1 GCA_027886825.1 Nitrososphaerota archaeon | reverse complement strand
GCAGCGCCCCCTGGAAGCCGAGCATCGTCTCCGCGTCGGAGTAGAACACGACGACCTCGCGGACTCCGGCGGCCAGGATATCGCCATGAAGCCTAGCGATGGACCGCAGGTGCAGGTTGCAGACCGGGCACCCCGCATACCGGCGGAACTGCAGGTGCACAAGCAGTTCTGGGTCTGGTATCTGCACCGAGTTCCCCTGGATGGTCACGAGTTCGCGGTGACCCAGGACATCTCCTACTTTCAGCCGGCCTGCGGCGAGCCCTGTCTCCCTACGGGGAGCGTTGGTTTCGGAGGTTGCTATCTTGTCTGTTGATATTTTTTGGGACATCCTACAATGCATCTAGTCTCTTCCGAAGGCAATGTTGCCTTTGGCTCTGCTCCGTCAGCCATTCCGATATACTGAACAAATCTATTACTAGATGTCCGGTTCGGTATTCTGCACATGCCCGAAGCGGACAGCCTTTACTTCAGGATTTTGGGAGAGTTGTATCGGCACCCGGCGCTTCGTGAAAGCGGAAGAGAATCCTACGCGCAGCTGGCGAAGGATCTGGGAATCGACGATAGCACAGTGAGAAGTGCGCTCGAGCGAATGCAGAGGTCTGGCTTCCTGAAGGCCTGGAGCATCAGTCTGAATCCTCGCGCCCTCGGCATGGAGTGTGCGAGCATCCTCGTCAAGACCTGCGAACCGGTGCAGTCCAAGCAGAGGATAGTGTCGCAGCTGAAACTCGTTGAAGGTGTGGTGTTGATCATCAGTTTTCTCGATGACCCCGGCTTCAGGCTTGTCTTCTACTACAGCGATGAAGTAGACCTCGATAGAAAGATCCGACTAGTCTCCTCAATCTGCGGCGTAGACAACCCGTCTGCGAGCTGGAAGATCCCTTTTCCGCGATGCGATATGAAGTTGAAGAAGACCGACTGGGAGATAGCGAGGCTCATCTTCAAAGATTCGAGAAAGAACTTTTCTGAGATAGCGAAGGATATCGGGGTTTCGACCCGAACGGTGAGGAGAAGGCTCACGCTGATGGCCGAGGGCAGCTCGTTCTTTTCTAACCCTGTCGTGGACGTGAAGAAGGTCGATGGCTTCGTCTACTTCTTCCTGGTTTCGTATCGCAACACGAAGGAGAAGTCTGTCTCGGACGCTGGACTCCGAAAAGAGATAGAGAGAATCATTTTTCTTGACTCGAACGCCGAGCTCTACACTGTCATCGCTGCTGTCTGTAAGAATGTGTCAGGTGCAGAAAAAATTTCAGACCGGCTGAAAGTGCGGGACGGGGTAAAGGAGGTCCTGGTGAGAGTCGTGGAGGACATGATAATTGTCGATGATTGGATCGATCACGAGCTAGAGAAACGCGCAAGAGATTGACTATGCAGAAGTTCCAGCGTCATGACGCATCTGAAGCGCCTTGAAGGCCATATCCCTGTTGATCAAGGAAGGGATTCTCCAGGGTTCCACTGGAGGCCCAAGACGCTCTAGAAACCCTCTCACAAGCTACAGGAACAGGGTCTCAGAAAGTCGGACCAACCTCGAAGCGTTGCAACGGGCTCTGATGCTCAAAGCTTAAGGATACTTCCGCGTTCAACGGAGTGATGCACCAAGGATTTGTCGCAAAAGCATCGATCTCGATCAACGCGCCCGTCGCGAAGGTTTGGAATGCTCTCGTGAACCCCGAGGTCATCAAACAATACATGTTTGGCACCGAAGTCGTCTCGGAATGGACGGAAGGCAGCCCGATCGTTTGGAGAGGAACGTGGGAAGGAAAGAGATACGAGGACAGAGGTGTGATTCTAAAACTGGAACCAGAACGAGTCCTACAGTACAGCCATTTTAGTCCGCTTTCCGGCCTTCCGGACACTCCGGAGAATTATCACACCGTGGCTCTTCAGCTGACCGCAGGTGGGAATCAAACTCTTGTCTCGTTGTCGCAAGATAACAACCCGACCGAAGAATCCCGCGAGCATTCCCAAAAGAATTGGGGGATGATGTTAGCCTCCATGAAGAAGACGTTGGAAGAGAAGAAGTACTAGTCCCATTCGATCAGTGCGCCTGAAGGACTCACGAGACGCGAAGGGAGCATCAGCGCGACTTAGGAAGACCAGCTTGACAGCCAGCTTAACATGCGAGCGGGATGTCCCCGTTTGACAGAAGAACTAGTGGTACGACAGACAGACTATGACTAGGAGGAGGAGGACGGCGGGCCGAGACCCATTCTCTTGGCTTCTGACTCGGGCCACAGGACCCATTAGGACCTCGTGCCGCTATTGTATCCGACCCCAGTCGCGTCCTTCGTGTCCGCAGCCATTTCCCCGGAGTATCTCAGCGCCCGGTAGACGAGCCCAACGACAGCGGCACCCACCACAATTACGGTCAGGAGGACCGC
Organism: Nitrososphaerota archaeon; assembly: GCA_027886825.1. Taxonomy (GTDB): domain Archaea; phylum Thermoproteota; class Nitrososphaeria; order Nitrososphaerales; family Gagatemarchaeaceae; genus Gagatemarchaeum. The sequence continues at coordinate 7,638 of JAPCJS010000087.1, read as the reverse complement.
TGAGGTGGAGAGTCCCGACGCCGAGAGCGCGCTCTCATAGATGCTCACAGCCAGGAAGAACAACATCGCGCCTGTTACCAACCCTACGATGAGTATCCCCGAGAAGAGCTTGTTTATCCAGTATCCTCTTTTTTCATAGTCAATCTTTGCCAGGCTCGCCCGGAACGCAGGGAGGCCTATCGCAAACGGATACCTGTTCATGAGCCTGTATCTTGTCAGGGAGAGCAGCAGAAAGATACCCTGTGGAATGTTGAGGATTACGGCGAGGAGGAGGAAGATTGTCCTCGGCGCCGTCGAGAGAGCCTGCCCGTTGAGATTGTAGTGGAGCGGGACATTAGCTGGAGAGACGAGGAACGCGTACACGTTGATGAGGGCGACAGCTAGTATCTCAAGACACAGCAGACCCTGGAGGGAGCGCGCAGCCATCTCGTATGGAGCCGGTGCGATGCTGAATCCCGCGTCGAGACCATCTGTCAGAGTCCTAAACTTGTCAAGAAAATCAACCGCGACCGCCCCCTTCTCGGTCAGCTCATATTTTCCCCCAGGTCCCTCCTTTCTGATCAGGTCGCCTAGGACCTTCAGGTGGTAGTTGAGCTGGCCCGTGTTGGTGATTCCAACCGCCTCCATCAGGTCGACATAGCTCGTCGGGCCCCTCAGCTTCAGTATCTGCAGTATGTTCACCCTTGTGCCGTCGCTGAGAGTCTTGTTCAGTTTCGCCACGTCGATGCTCAAGCTAGGTCATCGGTGTCTAGTGCACGACAGCCTTAATGGGCATTCCTGATAAGGGGATTTATCATCACGGCGATAACTGAAGCTCTGCCCATTTGCATAACAATAGGACCCGATCGTCTCATCTAACGCGATGACAATCGGGTGGAGATAGCTTAGAACGGTTAAACCGTGCGGAGAGTAAACTACGACACCGCCGGGTGGAAAGGAGCCCTGCAGTGTACTCGATTACAGTCCGACCGCACCTAAATCGCTCGATTACAACTCTGTTCATCCATTATAGCCTAAGTGAGGACTTGGTACAGCTCGGTTTCCTGTTGAGATAGGATCCTTACCCAGTGCAACGGTGATCGCTTGGAGGCGGTCATCTCCCAAGACTCGCTGCCCCGGATTATTTCGTGTTACCCGATTTGAAGTATGGTAGTACCTTCTTCTCGAAGAGCTCGAAGGCCTTCTCGTCGTCGAATGTGTTGATCATCACGTAGGCGTGGTCGAACCCGCACTTGAAGTACTGCTCGATCCTCTTGATGAACTCGTTCTCGTCGGTCGCGATGGGGAAGACCTCGGCCAGCTGCTTGTCGGTGACGGCGTTCCCTCTCTCCTCGATCTCTCTTGGGTCGGATATGTTATTGGTAAAGACCTCGGTGAGGATCGTAGCGGCCCACTTCCTGCAAGTCTTGACCGCCCTGTCGTAGTCTTCGTCATAGCCGACGTCGATCTCCACGACCTTCAAAAAGTCGTCCAGAGACCGTCCTGACTTCTTTGCTCCCTCGACGATGTTCGGGAAGATGACCTCGTTGATGTATTGCGGAGTCTTCCCCGCCGTTATTATCCCATCCCCGTACTCTCCGACGATCTTGGCCATCTTTGGGCCCATGGCGGACATAAGTATCGGGATGTCGGCCTTCATGTACAGGTTCGCCGCCCTGATCTTGTAGTACTCGCCGTCGAAATCGACGAAGCCGCCCTTCCAGAGCGCCCTGATTATCCGGATCGACTCGATCAGCCGGTCCCTCCTCTCGGGGTACTTCGGCCATGTAAACCCCAGCGGCACCTCGTTCATGGCCTCCCCGGTGCCGACTCCCAGCATCACCCTGTTCCCGAACAGCGCCTGCATCGTGGCAAATGCTTGGGCCGTTATCGCCGGATGGTATCTGAAGGTCGGTACGGTGACTGCCGTTCCGAAGGGGATCTTTACCTCCTGCATGGCCGCGGACATCCAGACCCAGCTGTTGTACTCGAGCGCGTTGGTGTTGAACCAGGGATGGAAGTGGTCGGGCACCCAGATCGCATCGAACCCTGCCTTCTCCGCCCGCTTGCAGAGCTGGATCAGCTTCTTCGGTTCCGCGAGATCGGGAACGGCGTTGTAGCCTATCGAGTTCTTGGCTAGCACAAGCGCATTAATCGTGCCGGGCTGAGATAAGCATAGCGAAAAGACGCGGGCGACTGCGGGCGTTCCGCAACCTGTATCCAGTCTTGCGGTTACGCTCTTCAGGAAGCTGCACGGGTTCGGCAGAACCTGGCGAGTGGTCTCGTTCGATGCTCTTGCGGGAGCGGGATCCTGTCGGCTGAATCAGGTCGACGCAACGGAATCGGATACGTTCTCTTCCGGGAGCGGCATTGGGGCCAGGGGTGCCAGGGATCTTGCACACCTGTACAACGAGTAGGCACTGACCAGGAACAGGGAATAACTGACAGCCTGCAGGATGGCCTGATCGGGGACCAGATGGTTCGCAAAGATCTCCCCCTCTACGACGGTCGTTGCCCAGGCGAGCAAGGCGAAGACTCCGAACCACTTGAGATGTCTCCGGAGTGACAGGTCCGCTGACCGTGACGCGCTACGCAGCAGAGCGATTCCCCCTATCAGAATGACACCTCCAGTCGGCCCATAGAGTGGAGTTGCTTCCACGTATGTGACGGAGGTCGGGTTGAAGAGCAACGCGAAGAAGGTTCCCACGAATATCAGGAAACCGAAGAACCACCTCAGCTTGCCCCAGTGCAGAGAGTCCCTCCGAAGGGGGTCAGACCTGCGCGCCACGCCGATGGTCGAGTCGATCAAGAAGAAGAAAATTAGTGCGCCGAAGTAGGCCAGGATCCCCGCCACATACCTGAGATAGGTTGTGTCGTCCAGTCCCAGGGTTCTTGAAGACGCGATGAAGAGAAAATAGACCACAAAATACGTCGCGATAGCCCCGACCCAGAGCCCCCGCCGCCGGTAGAGCTTCACCGCAAGCGCGTTCCTGATGGCGAGGGACCAATATGCCGTGTAGACGAAGACCGCTAGGTCGACGACTGCTAGTGCGGTCCCAATTAGGAGAAGGATGCTATTTGACATATGCGCTGATCTCCATCTTGCTGCCCGTGAAGGAAAATAGGAAGTAACCAGGCCTGGGCGGAAGACCCCTCATCTTCCGTATCCTCAGGAGAGGACGAATCTTCAGCCCGTCTTCGTGGAGCCTGAGCTCCATCACACCGTCGAATAGCTGTTCCATCGCCGCCTGCACCTGGGTCAGGTGCATCCCTTCTTCCAGGATCGCGAAGATAACCGCGTCGTACCTCTTCACCTCGGCGAAGAGCTGGGCGAGGAACCTGTAGACTGTATCGGGTGGGTTCAGCATCAGGAGCGACGACAGGATGTCAGTGACCACTCTGATCCTTACTCCTGCTCCTCTGTCTCTGAGGGTTTCTTTGATTCGGATCGAGAGGCCGGCCAGATCACTGATGTCGCATTTTATCTGTCCGCCTTGGTCGGCCATCCACATTGGTTCCCCCTTCCCGTCGCCCCCAAAGGCACCAATGTCCTCCTTCACCTCAGAGACGGCCAGCCTGGTGATGTACAGGCAGAAGTCTCCCTCCTTCAGACCGGAGGCGGCGAACCAGTACCCGAGTGCCTCCTTGCCGATTCCGGGCGGACCGACCACAAGGATGGTCGACCTGTTTGGGTATCCGCCACCAAGAATGCTGTCGAGTTGCGGCAGCCCGGTCGGCACCATCACACCTGCGCTCGCCCGCGCCTCGTAAAAACGATATCTGCTTGGCGGCCCTGACCGCATGGAACTGACGGTCTGGGGCTTACCCTATCGCATGACGCCTCTCATGCTATTCTGGCCTCGTTCCAATCTTGCTGAGGTCCTATCGCACATTACGGCGTCCAAACAATCGCGCTCTGTGACATAGGTGGGGACCGTCACGAGGTATGATGTGAGTCATGGGAGGGCGACTTGGCCCCGCATCTAGCCTCTCTTCTACATGATGCTCATGGACCTGGACCGCCCAGGGTCATTATCAGAATAGGGTACCACTACTCGGTTATGTGACATTCCTACTGGCATTCCTTCTCGGCGTGACCAGACCGCCCACGATCAGAAGGAGCGCAGCGTTGATTCCGATGATAGCAACATAGTTCCATGAGATCGACGACGAACTACCTGAGCTAGTGCTCGACATCGCTGCGCTGGGCTGTGGCTAGATGGACAAAGGCCGAGGCGAGCGGCGTCGCCCGGCAGCCCGAACGATAACGGAGAATCGATACGATAGGTTTCCGAAAATTCGTCGATTTAAGACTTCGGTCCTCATATCGCGCAAGCGTGCCGAATCCGCGAAATCCTATTATGCTGCACGCATTGAGATGGACGTTGAAGCGCCCCGAGAATGGTCTCACAGGATCGTGTCATCTGGGAATCAGGGACCATCTCAAACGAAGCTGATGACATTGCCTCTCCTCTCGAAACGTGGGGACCATGGGCAGAGCGTCGTGTGGCTGAGGCAGGGCTCATGGTACAGCAGCGAAGGCGTTTTCAGGATCGACCCGGCTCTCCGCGCCAGCGGCGAAGACACCCATGGACGACGAGATAGTTCCGGCCGAGGACGGCTCCTTATCTAGGTCGTCAAGGAACCGGAACCTGGTATCCCAGGCTGTGCTCATATCCGCGCCCCTGATCGTTTTTGCATCGATCATCTTCTGGTTTTCGCGGAATCCCATCAGCCCGAACCCGACCGTCGAGGGGTCAGCGGCAAACCCGATCGGTCTCATAACCTCGAACTTCGTCTACGATGGCTGGACCAACATAGAGAACATCGTCCTATCTTCCGTATTCCTGCTGATAGTCTGTCTCTACTACCCGAGAAAGCTCCGCATCTTCATGGTGTATCCCTTGCCATTCCTCGCGGTAGCCTCGGGCGGCCTGGCGATGCTCACGGCGATATCATCGCCCTACGCCAGACTAGCTTTTTGCGCCACATCTTGCTCGTTCTATGGGATGTCCGGCATCGCGAGTGCGATGGTGGGGTTCACCTTTGCAGGCTTCTTCATCTCCTTCGGGCTCATCATCATCCAAGAGAGGAAGGGAGGAGGACCGGCGATCAAGCAGAGCGTCATGCTGCGCGGAAGGACCGGACTAAGAAGCCAGGCGATCCTGGCATCTGCGTTTGTGGCATACGTGCTTCTTCTGCTCTTGTTCGCTGGAGTGATCGCACTGCCAGGTCCTTCTCCGGGTAATCAACCCCAAGGAAACTCCTCACAAGGGACTACTACTCCACCGCCTCCCATCTTTACGCAGACCCCGCCGACCCTACTCGTCCACTCGGCGAGCCTCACATACGGCTTCCTGCTCTGTCTTGCTACCTTCTTTCTTGTGAACCGCCGTTACCACATCTTTGTCTCACCGTAAGACAGGACCGAGGTTGAGGATGCGGCGTGGTGCCCGGCAAGAACCTGTTCATGCGAGAGGCGCTCGAGATAGCGCGTAAAGGCCTCCGCCCAACGAAAGAGAGAGGAGAGACGGTTCCTGGTCCACGCCTAGCTGCTCGCGCAGGAGGCGGTCTAGAGGATATGGGGCCATTCCCGGCGCAGGGACCTATCTTTCATGAGCTTCATACATTCGAAGGGCGGATTGATGAAACCATAGGATCGGGTTCCGCCGCGACCCGGATCGAGATGACGCCGAACCCCGCCCGGGTCACCGTGAAAGCCGGGAGAGGTTCTGTGCGTTCACGCGTGGTGGTCCGTCCTACGACTGCTCGGCGAAGTGCCACGCGAGAGGAGACATATCGAATGGGGACCCTGGGGAGAACTCCTTCGTGGTCCGCTGTCGTCGTTCGCGCGAAGGGCCGAAGATTCATAATCCAGGACTATCTCGGTACAGCTGCGCCTTGGAGGGCAAAGACAGCGTCCTGGAGCGGATTCATCGGTCGGGCGTCATCGGTATCTTCCGCGTCGACCAGCCAGAGAACTGCCTGAGGGCGATGGAGGCGCTGATGGAGGGTGGCCTGGATGTCTTCGAGGTCACGACCACGACGCCGCGGGCCACCGATCTGATAACCGAGGCAAGGCGGAAGTACGGGCGGAGAGCGCTGGTTGGGATAGGGACGGTACTGGACGGACAGACGGCCGAGAAGGGTATCGAGGCGGGCGCCCAATTTGTGGTCAGCCCGTCGCTCCACAAGGACGTGCTCGATGCTTGCAAGGACCACGGCGTGGTCAGCTGCCCCGGCACGTTCTCGGCGACCGAGGTGGTCCAGGCATGGAGGTGGGGCGCGGACCTCATCAAGGTCTTTCCGGTCTCGCAGGTGGGACCCGGATACATCAGCGCGATGCTCGGGCCGCTCCCGTGGGTGCGGCTCGTCCCGACCGGAGGCGTGGACGCCGAGAACGCCGGGTCCTACATCAGGGCAGGAGCGTATGCGCTCGGGGTCGGAGGTGCGCTGGTCTCGAAGAAGGCGATCTCAGAGGGCAGGTACGGCAGCCTGACGGAAGCGGCTAGGGCCATCCTGCAAGAGGTGAAGGGCGCGAGGGGGGAGGAAGGGTTAGTCGTTTGACAGACCGATTCGATGTGGTGACCCTCGGCGAGGCGATGATCCGGCTCTCCCCGCCCAACCACCAGAGGCTGGAACAGGCGAACAGCCTGGACGTCGTCATAGGGGGCGCTGAACTCAGCGTCGCCGTTGGCGCTGCCAGGCTGGGGCTGAGTTCATCGTGGGTCACCAAGCTGCCCAAGAACGCGCTGGGCAGGCGGATACTGAACCAGGCCCGCGAGCAGAGCGTGGACGTCTCCAGGGTCATCTGGACCGCCGATGGGCGCGCAGGCCTCTACTTCCTGGAAGCGGGCGCGGCTCCGAGGCCCTCCTCGGTGCTGTACGACCGGAAGAACTCGGCCGCGAGCAAGCTGGCTCCCGGCGAAGTGGACTGGCGGTTCCTTAAGGGCGTCAGGGTGCTGCACACCACAGGGATAACGCCTGCTCTGAGCGAGTCCTGCAGGGAGGCCACGGTAGAGGCCATCGAGGCGGCAAAGAAGGCCGGCTGCAAGGTCTGCTTCGATGTTAACTACCGCTCCAAGCTCTGGAGCCCGAAGGAGGCAGAGGCGGTCCTGACTCCCATAGTGAAGATGGTCGACGTCCTCATCGCGTCCGACGCGGCGACCATCTGGGGGGTCGAAGGCGAGCCCGAACAGGTTCTCAGGGAGCTGAAGAAGAGGTTCGGCATCCCTGTCGTGGCGATGACGGTGCGGGAGGACAGCGGGGTGCTACGGACCAGGTTGAGCAGCATCGCCATAGCCGACAAGCGGTACAAGGGCACGAAGGTCTACGACGTCGAGGTCGTTGACAGGCTCGGCGTCGGCGACAGCTTTGCGGCCGGCCTGATCTACGGCTATCTTCGAGGGGACATGCAGACGGCCCTGGACTACGGCGACGCGATGGCCGCGTACAAAACCTCCATCCCGGGCGACGTGAACTACGCGACGAAGGAGGAGATAGACCAGCTCGTGGAGTCCGGCGAGAACCTGAGGATACAGAGATAGCAGCAGCGGTAGCAGACCATCCACGCGCAACTTTTTTCAGAATATCTTAAATCGGTCTTCACGGGCCCGCGCCCACTTTGAAACTGTCTCGGTTTCAGTCCGAAAACGGGGT
>JAPCJS010000116.1 GCA_027886825.1 Nitrososphaerota archaeon | reverse complement strand
CTGATTCTCTGCTACCCTCGCAAGACACATGATCAATAAGTTGAGAGCTCTTTCACTAGTTGGCCGAATAGTCATCCTACTCAACACGCGGATTGACGAGTCTGGATTTTGCTTCCATCTGGGCTAGCAATCATTCTACTCACTTGGTTGTGGGACGGTCTTTTCTTCTCCTCCAAGAAATGAAACACTCCATGTAATGATAATTTTTGTCTTCGCGGCGGTTGTCAAAGGGAGTTCTAGTCGAAGACCTGTTCAAGACTTTTCGGGGTACTCTTTGAGGCAGCGTAACTCGCCAGACTGCCGTTGCTCATGGACGGAGCACAGGCCGATGGGAGTCGGGCCCGCCGGGAGCAAGATGAATGGACCCGACGAGTTAGTGCCCTGATGAAAGCCCGGAATTGATTGACCACCCAGGAAAGATGTCCCTACTCGAGCGCGAGGAAGACCGCATCCCGTGCATATCCTTGGGCGAACGCCGTGACCTCGGCCAGTCCAGTCTTGCGACCCAGGATGACCCGGGTGCTCGCCCACTTGGAACCGGCGGGCATCGTAAGCTCGAAGGGGGGAACGGTCGCAGAGTCTGATGTCGCGACTCTCACCGTCAGACCATTTCCTCCGGCGGGGCAGCTCGTGGACGCTCCAAACTCTACCGAGCTCCCGGTCTCGAAGGTCCTGCCGTCTACGACCAGCGAGAGCGACGGATACCTCTTGACCTCCAGCGTCTTCTCGGAGTACTGCCCAGGGCCTGCCCCGGCGGGCCAGACGCGTCGGGTATACCTCCGAGTGCGGTCCTCGAGGACGCTTAGGATGCCCTGCGGAGGCAGCCCCGCACGGACCATTCCACCGTCCGAGATTATCGAGACCCGAGACCCCGGAGGCGCGGTCCAGGACAGGGTAGCCTGCAGACAGGAGGAGGTCACACAAAGCGGGTAGTCTCCTTCTGCCTGGAACCCGCCCTCGCCGTCGATATCCTTGGATGGGCGGCCGAAGCCGACGACCCTCTCCCCTGAGAAGATCACCACCGGCGGCGACAGTAGGTCTGCGGCCGTCAGCTCTAACGATTCGGAGACATCTCCACGCGAGTCGATCAGTTCTATGGCCGTCTCCTCGTGGCGTCCGTCGTCCCTCCACTCGAGCAGGAATCTCCCCGAACTGTCCGTCGTCGAGGAGCTCAGCAAGCGTTCGCCCGCGCGAGCCCGCACCGAGTGTCCTCGGCGGTCTCTCCCCGGAGCGACCTTCTTGAGCCGTCCCATCACGAACCGGAGAGATGCCAGTCCAGAGCTAGCTTCCAACGGATGAGCCAGGTCGGAGAAGTTGATAGGATTTCGTCCTGGGCTCCGGACGAACCCGCTCATAGCACGGACACCGGCCAGAACCCGCAATAATTAGTTGAAGACTGTATCAGAACATACATGGGAAAGAGATATAATCTATTACAGCCGTTGTCGTTTTGATACAATTGGCCTCCAAGCAAGATGGTCCCAAGCCTGAATGGGAAGAGACGCTGAAGGAAATGAGGAAGGATTTCGATATAAGGCTGGAGGAGATGCGAAAGGAGGTCCAGAGAGACCTAAAGCAGTCGTACAAGCAGGGCAGGAGGGTCCTTCAGGACAGCGAGGACTCGCTAGGGGATATGAGGGACGAGATAGAGGACAGGATTCAGGTAGCCCGGACTCAGGTCCAGGACACCTTTGAGAACACCGAACAGCTGATCAGGGAGCACCCCGTCTTGGTCGTCGGCGGCGCTCTGGCCGTGGGGATACTGCTGGGCCACCTTCTTGGAAGCAAGAACAGAGACTAAGAGCAAACACGATGTCCGTAGTCCAGCAGATAATAGACGCCTTAACCTATGAGATAAGGCGGGCTATCAGGAAGCAGATCCATCAGGGCGAGGTTGTCTTCGAGAGATACCTCCGCAAGATGATGGTCAAGGTACTGAAGCTCCTCGCCCTGTCTATGATGGGGGTCGTTCTCATCGCAACGGCCTCCGTCTTCCTGCTGGTCGGGACTATACTGTACCTGGAGCGCTTCATGCCAAACTATCTGGCATGGGACGTGGTCGGCCTGATCTCCGGCCTAGTGGGCGCGATACTCTTCCTGCTCCTCTACATCCAGCTGAGGAACTTCAAGCTCTGATCCCGGACGACCCTCGGGTTCACGCCCACCGGAGGGCGAAGATCGCGGAACAGGGATCACTGCGTATTGTTTCCGCGCTTCCGCCTCTTCGCCTTCTCGTGCTCCGTCTCCATCTCCTCTATCTTCTCGATCTTGAGCTCCTCGGACTGCTCGCCAGTCTGCGCGGCCAGCTCTTCGCTCTCCTCTTCTCCCTCAGGTCTTGCGTCCTCCTCTTCCTCCACCCCGGATCGCTTCTTGTTCGCGGAACTCAAGCCGTCCGCCTGTGGCCGGGGCGAATATTTATGCGATGAAGTCCGTCACGCGGCGTACCGACCCCAATGGACAGAACCCAGCACAGCTCAAAAGTACCGAAGGCACTAGGCGTCACGGGCACTCCGGGGACTGGCAAGAAGACAGTCTCGCCCATCCTGGCCTCTCTTCTCGATCTCAGGCTGCTGGAGATCAACTCGCTCGCAATCCCCTACTCCGTCCCAAACAGGGAAGGCGAGCTCGTCGTAGACGTGGAGATCCTCGCATCGGAGCTCCGTAGACGCGAGATCGCGGGCGCCGTGGTCTCGGGCCATCTACTTGCCGACGTTCTCAAGAGAGGTGACCTGGGATTTGTGGCCGTGCTGAGGTGCGAGCCGGCCGTCCTGAAGCGCAGGCTCACCTCGAGAGGCTACCCGCACGAGAAGGTCATAGAGAACGTAGAGGCCGAACTGATCGGCGTCGGCCTCGACGCGGCGGTCCGCAGGTTCGGGGCCACCAAGGTCCACGACTACGACGCGACCCGGGCGAAGCCGGCCCTCCTCGCCAGGACGATCGCCGACGATTATAGGGGGGGCCTCCCCCAGGCCGAGCCATGGAGGGATTGGATCCTCGACTACGACTCCTCCACCAAGCTCAGGTCCCTCCTCTCGAGGCCGAGAACCGAGCCCGCCTCCACCTGAACGAGGATCGGATTCTGTAGCCTCGAGAGGCTGACCACCGCCTCACCCACACCAAGGGTCGAGACGTGCGCAAGCTGCTCCTTGCTCAGGTTCAGCGCCTGGCCGATCAGCCTGAGGTCCTCCGCCCACGCGACCCTGTGGATTATCCTGACCCCCGAGTTCTTGATCACCTCCGCGGCTACCTGAGTCGGGAACTGTGCAACGAAGACGATCGCTTCCCCGAACTTGCGGAGCTCGGAGATCATCCTCTCCCCTACGCTGGGAGGGTCCTCCTCTCTCCTCGCCGGCGCGATGTTCCTCGCCTCCTCGACGACTATCAAGTGCTCCATCTTCCCGCGCTTGCTGACGCGGTACTCATAGATGATCTTCAGGAGTATGTCAACGAAGACGCTCCTGGTCTGTATGTCCCGGATCTGGCCGAGTTCGATCGCGAGGACCTTGTCCAGTAGCTCATCGACCGAGTGGCTGGATGGGCCGTTTAGGGCCCTTCCCACCTGTCCCTCGGTCAGGGGAACCAGTCGTCGCAGCAACGCCACCTTCGTCTCGTTGTCGTAGGCGGACCTCAGCGGATAGCCCTCTATGATCTTGACGAGCGAGGAGATCGTCGGGACCTCTCGCTCCGAGGCCTCGCCCAGACACCGCTGGAGCGCGTTCCGGAACATGTACGCCTGCGGGTGCGTGAAATGGTAGATGTCCGAGAAGATATCGGTTGTCATTGCGATGTGCTCTATCGGGTCTGTCGAGGAGGTCATGTCGAGGGGGTTGATGGTGAACTGGTCCTTCCCTGGCGAGAAGATCTGCCCGCCAATCGACCTGACGAGGTCCGCGTGCTCGTTGTGCCAGTCCAGAATCATCAGAGGAAGCCCCATCCCTGCCACCTGACGTACGATCACGGAGGCGCTCGTGGACTTGCCTGCCCCCGTCATCCCCAGTATCGCAGTGTGCCTCCTCAGGTCGTCGAGCTGCAGCCTAAAGTCATGTGAGGTCCCAGCCCTCGTCCTGACCTTGCCGAGGAGAATCCCGCTCGTGCCGGACTCCATGGCGTTCGGGACGTAAAATTCAGGGGCGCTCTGAGATGACTGGACCGCGGGGTTCCTACTGTCGAACGACTCGAGCCTGCTTATTGTAGAGGAGTCCGCAACCTGTCGCAGCTTCTGCTCGGTCGGCTGCAGCAGGTTCTGACCAAAATCCTTGAGCTCATTCCTGGTGAGTCTCCTCACGTCCGAGTTGGGTACGCCGACGGCCAGCGTCGCGGCCAGCACGCCCGTGTTCTGCTCGAGCGTCGCCATCGACTCGGTGGCCTTCTTGGCTTTGACATCCATCCAGGTACCGACGACGAGATCGAACTCGAAGACCTGATTATCGTCGCCTCCTTGTTCAGCGGGTTTGACAAGTATGAGATACAGAAAAGGGATCTTGGACCTGTGGAGACCATCGAAGAGTCCCTTCATCCGCTGCTGCTGCAGGGTGATCTTCACGGCAGTCGAGTAGTCCAGCTTCGAGTCGTCCATCGTCTCAGCCAGCCCGACCCTGAGCAGGGACATCAGCCTGGAGCTGTCTCCCTTTGCGATGGCCAGGTACCTCCCCTCCATGATGCCGATCGAGTCAATCTTGAGGGGAAGAGCGCTCCTGACCTTCCACTTCATGTTTGAGATTATGCCACCATCATCCTCTATCTCCACCCCAATCACCACTGGAAGGCCGAGCTGAAGAGGCCGTTCAGTGTCGAGGAGATTGAGCTCCAGATCCCCGATGTGAACCCGCCTGCCTGCTTCAAGATTGAGTCGATCCCCCCCACGAGGAGCGAGAGCGCGACCAGAGCTACGGATAGAAGGAGCGCCTCCTCAATCAGCTGCGCGGCTCTCCTGTCTTTATTCAGCCTCTTGAAAAGTTTCTCGATCATTGTACCTTAAGGTCGGGGAGATATTTAACGACCAACCACCTAGATCGTCACCACCAGCGGGGCGAAGAAGTAGGTCACCATCAGGTACGCGCCCGTCGCGACGATCACGTTCAGATAGGCTCGTTTCGGAGAGAAGAAGATACCGAGGAAGGAGGCGGCGGGAAGTACAAAGAGAATCCCAAGGTAGGAAGGCATGGGCGCGGGAGGCGGGGCGGCCGTCAGGCTGAGCTGGAAGGAGGCTAGCACGGGCGCCAGCGCCGAGATCATCGCGGTCACTCCGCCAAGGATCGTCGAGACCATGATGCTCCTCGTCTCCATGATCCTCTGCTCGACGATCCGCTGCTTCTTCATCCACACCCAGTGCTCGAAGAGGGAGGTCAGCTTGTCGGCCCGCTTGCTCGCCTCCACCGCGTCCACTTTCGCCTGATTGACAACGTAGAGGAGGATATCGCGGGACGGGTCGTTTCTGGAGAGGAGGTTCGCCACCGACTGCTCGACGGGATTCCCGAGGAGTATATGTCTGACCATCTCCCTCTCTTCCTCGATCCCGCTCTCTCCGAACGTCTCTACGATCGATGCGGCGATCCCCTTGCCGTGGGCCGAGAGCCTCAGGACCTGCCTGAGCTTTCCCATCCGCGCGAGCTCCGGGGAGCTCAAGAGGAGAGCCTCTTGCGCTCGGTGGAAGAGAGCGCCAGTGCGAGGTCCAGCACCACGAGCTCCAGAAAGGTGAGGCTGACCATTGCGATCGGGTCAGTATGGTGTCCGATGGCCGCGAGCAGCATCAGCATGATGGGCAGGAAGAAACACACTGTCAGAAAGACAGGGAACTTCGTCTCCTCCTTTGAGAGGGAGGCGAGCACCATTCCCTCGAGCTCCTCGCCCTCGTCGACGAGTCTCTCACCCTGGGCTCGAACCACGGCGCCGAGTATCTTGGAGACCGACTCTGACTCGGCCTTCCCTCCCATCCGAGCGTACGACTCGGCTGGATCCATGCCAAGGAGAGTGGTCCTCCTCAGCTCGCCAAGGACGGCGGAGAGCCGTGGCTCGTCGGAGCGAAGCATCAGCACTGTCTTGCTCTTCGAACCGGAGCTCTGGAGATAGACCGAGGCTGCAGCGGCGAGCGCAGGAGATTCCCTCGCCTGCTCGAGGGCTGATTTCTCGATCGACCTCCTCGGGATGGCCGCCACCGCGTAGCCTGATCCCAGGCCGACGACAGCTCCGAGGACCAGCGCAAGCTGCCCCAGGAATTGGAAGGTCACCGCTGCGAGGAGCAAGCCAACGAGCATCCCCACGCAGATCACGATCACCGACATGCGCCTACGGTCCAGCCCCAGCGCATCCCATGACGCGCTCTTCAATGGCTCACCCGTATGCTCCCGTCCTCGATACCCGCCTGGATTCGCTCTAGTCGCTCCAGGATCTGCTCCCTCGTCACCGAGGCTTTCCTGATCTGAAGCCGCTCCCACGAGACGATCCGCTGCAGCCGCGCGTCCCTCACCCGGGAGTAGAGCTCCCTCAGCCTGGCTTCACCCTCCTCCTCGACGATTAGGCTGATCCCGTATACCTGCCGCTTCGATCCCAGCCTCTCCGGCCGTGCCATCTGGACCAGGATATCTAGGTCAAGAACGTTCGTCTTGGAGATCCCATGCATCTCCCTCCACCTTCTTACGGCCTGGGTGGCGGACGAGGCATGGAAGGTCTGGAGCCCCCTGATGCCAGCGGAGAGGGCGTGGAAGAACGCCCTGCTGTGCTCCTCGGATTGGATCTCGCCAAGGATGACGACATCGGGAGATCTGTGTAGTATCTTCGTGATCTCGGCCGATTTCGTCCGGGAATTCTGGGGACCTCTGTCGAAGGGGTCGACCTTGAGCTTCATCTGGTGATAACCTCTTTCGAGGAGGTCCTTGGTCTCCACGGCATCCTCGACGTAGATCCTCCTCAGCCGCGGGTTCATCGCCTCGTCGAGAGCGTTCAGGAGGGTCGTCTTGCCGGTCCCTGTCTCGCCAACGATCGTGACGTTCATGCCGAGCTCCAACGCCGCGAGCAGGAACGACGCGGCCTCGGCCGATAGGACGTCTGTGCGAACTAGGTCGATTATGGTTAGCTCGCTCGAGGTCAGTTTCCTGACGTCCAGAGAGAAGGCGCTCACCGCGAGCGGGGCCAGATCTAGGGAGATCCGGAGCCTCTTCCCGAAGATGTCGAACTCGTTCTTGAGCGAAGGGTTCGAGAAATCGATAGTGTATCCCTTGAATGTATCCATGTGAGTCTCGACCGCCTTCCGCTCTCTCTCCGTCAGGATGAGCTGCGTCTCACACCTTCCGTACTTTGCGTGGTCGAGATATACAGAGCTCCCCGGAGCGTCCACGTAGAACTCGGAGACCGAGTCGTCCAGCGACAGGCTGTAGATCGTCGGTATCCCCGCGGCCTCGAAGGCCGCCAATCGAGAGAGTGCCCTCACCCTGTCCGTGTCCCTGATTGACGCGAGCCGGCCTATCCCTGCCTGACACAGGACCTCGATCAGAGTTGTGAAGGTCAGGGGGGCTACGGTCGACGGTCGGAGGGTCGCGCTCATCTCCGCGACGGTCTCGCGCAGCCGCGCCAGCTCGCCGACCGAGACCTCGGGGATGACCTGATAGTTCACCCTGCCGTCCATCCGTTTGAGAGTGTAGGTGAATGGCGGGATCGAATAGCGCTCCAGCTCGTCGCCCTCGACCTCCTGGAAGAGCTCGAGGAGGAGTGGCTGCACCCTGGGCGAGGGGTTCCTCCTGCCTGCCATCCGACGGATCAGCGCGCTTATCGGGCCTTCCATCGCATCTCTATCCAGCAGAGGTAATAAACCGCCACGGCACGAGGTGCTGTGTTGCATGACCTGAGCGTGATCCAGGTGGATTCTGGTTCAGGTGTGCTTATAGGCTCGGTGCGGCTTATCTTGTATGAGTTCTGAGAGGGACTGGCCTAGCTACAACGAGGCG
>JAPCJS010000179.1 GCA_027886825.1 Nitrososphaerota archaeon | reverse complement strand
GGGAGGACGGCCGCTGGGATCTGGATGCGGTTCACCCTGACGTCGGGGTCGATGGCCGCGTGGTACGGGAAGCACCCGAAGGATACGCCCGTTCCGTTCGCCCTCGAGAAGGTCGGAGAGCCGAGCAAGGTGATCACCCTCAGGGCGCTGCAGGTGATCGAACGACTGGAGGATTCAGGCTGACCTCGCGGCGTCTCGGCTCCTTTGACAGTGATTCTCCGGCCGCATCGGCAGGTCAGGAGACATACGGCCGTGATCAAGTCTGTCGGCTAGCACGGCGCCAGGGCCTACTGCAGCGGCTTCTTGTTTCAGAGATGTACGGATGAGGCGGTGGTGAATCACCCGTCCAGCCTCAATCTCGTCAGTAGCCCGCCCTGGGCACTTCCATACTCAATCTTCCCCTCGCCCGTGTCTAGGTATCGGGAGCTCGAGAGCCACGGGCTCTCCTTCACCTCCTCCTTTATCGAGACGTTGAAGACGAAGCAGTAGTCCCAGTGCATCTTCCCGGGGTACCTTCGGCTCGGCTCGTAGAAGTTCTGCAGGGAAGAAGAGCTCACGCGGTAGTCCTCTACTCTGAGCTGGTCGATCATTATCCGGGCCAGGGCCTCTTCGGGGCTCTCCCCTCCTTTACGTAGGTGCTGGGCAGCCGCCACCTTTCGAACTCGGCCTGGAGCTCAGGTGCATCGTAGACCCGCCAGTTCGGCGCCCACTCCTCTCCCCATCTCACGTGCGCCCTTGGCTTTACCGCCAGGAGCCTGCCCCGTTTTCTTATTATTGCAAAGGCCGAGATACAGAAGCCGCCCTCAGGAACGTCGTGCCTCGCGCTTGGGCCGAAGAACCCGAATCTCGTCAACTCCCCTTGCGGGCATGCCGGAGTAACGTAAAAGGGATTCGAGATGGCTCTGGTGGGACTCACGTGTCCAGAGACGAGCGGTTGGGAGCTCCTTCATCGATGGAGGTCGTTCGACAAGTGACTAGGGTCCGAACCGTCGTAAGCACGCTCACCTAGTCCTTAATTAGACGACGGGACACGACAGCCCCAATGCCCGATACCTTCGAAGAAGCGATACTAGCATTATTGCGAACAAACGGGATAATGCTGAGATCGGAAGTCCACGGGATTGGGAGAAAACATGGGCTCAGCAAGAACGAGATCTCAGGCGTGATGTCAAAGCTCGACAGACAGGGTGCAACATCGCGAACCACGATCTACCTCTCTACTCAACTGCCGTCCGACAGCGGTATGGAATATGCCTGGAAGCAGCTCACCGAAAGTCCCCAGCGCTGATTCCGCCCGAGGCTCCCTGGTCACATTCATCCTGCTAGGCTCTTCCACCGATCGTTCCTGCTGCCCTCCACTACTACTGCCCCTGGCTCGATGCGCGAACTGGGATGAATCTGCACAGACGGTCGCCTTACCCTGAGCGTCAGTGCCTTCGGGCAGCCCCGACGAAGGCTTATCTCACGGGGAGCGCATCCGTCGCAGAATGGCGCGCAAAGACACGCCCAAGCAGAGAAGGACAGAGCTCTCGAGGATGCTGCGCGAGAAAGGCATAGAGCGCGCCGTCATCTCGAACCCGAAGAACATCTTCTACCTGACCGGCTTCTCGAGCAACCTGTCGCCCTACAAGGCGATCATGAAAGGTCAGAGGCCGACCGCCTTTCTTGCCCTCAGGGACGACGGCGAATCCTCGCTTCTGGCAGGGGGCTCGGAGTTGGGGAACGCGTTCACAGGGTCGGGCGGCGCGCCCGCCGTGGAAGGGTACGATGGGGGGGTGGCTCTGTACAGGGACTACGACCTGGACGTGACGATGGTACCATACGCGAACGACCAGGTCGCGGAGGTCAGGGCCTGGTTGCAGACCTCCGTTCTCGCCGGCCGGCCGCGCAAGGTGGGGATCGAGGACTGGCACCTCGCATCGATATATGAGGGGGCGATCAGAAAGGCCTCTCCCGACAGCGGCCTCGTGGAGATCTCCGAGATGATCCTGGAGATGCGGATGACCAAGGGCAGAGACGAGCTGGAGTACATACGGCAGGCCAACAGGATCCTGGACTACGCCTACAAGGCCGCCAGGGAGACGGCGGTCGCAGGGAAGACCGAGTTCGAGGTCTTCGCACAGATGAACCGCGCCGCCCTCGAGAGGTTCGGCCCGCTGGCCGTGATAGCCAGCGACGTGGTCTCCGGACCGAGGTCCCTGGAGGTGGGAGGCCCGGCCACGAAACGGAGGCTGAAGAGGGGGGACACGATGATCCTGGACGCGCAGGCGACCCACAACAACTACTGGTCGGACACGGCGCGGACATTCGTGGTCGGAGCGCCGAGCCAGAGACAAAAGGATATCCACGGGACACTGGTCGCGGCGAAGAACCTCGCCGCGAAGATGCTCAAGCCGGGCGCCTCAGCGTCGAGCGTGGCGGGAGCCATCGACGAGTTCCTCGCAGAGAGCAGGTACCCGCGGATGATCCATCACGCGGGCCACGCCGTGGGACTGGACGACCAGGAGAGGCCATGGCTGATCAGGGGCGCCAGGGACAAGATCGAGGAGGACCAGGCCTACGTCATCGAGCCCGGGGTCTACGACAGGGAGGCCGGCGGGATCAGGGTGGAGGACTGCTACCTCGTCACCAGCGACGGGGTAGAGAAGGTCTCGCGCTTCAGCCTGGACCTCTAGCCTAGCGGAGAACGACCACGGAGTATGAGCATCGGGCCACGCAGCGCTATGCCGGCCGCACCATGGCTTGGCCCTAGTCTGTACCCATGTGAGCACGATTTAAGCGCGTCGCAGAACAGACGGGGTATACCAGTTACCTATTCGAGGCTCGCCCTCACTGTCGCGTCTCCGACACCTTGTTGAAGGGGCGTACCGCGCTTAGCTCATCGAGGCTCTTATCCTCATAATTATTGTCGCGGCCGTACCCCTTAACTGTGATATGCCCTCTTCTCTTTCAACACCCAGAATACGATCTTGAGCAGCTTCGCAGACGCGGCGACGGTCGCCTTCTGATCACCCTTCTTCCTCGCGTCCTACATGGAATCCGCGTACGCCTTGGCGACTTTCCTCTTCTTCGAGACCTCCTTCACCGTAGGCACGAACTTCTTATTGTCGCCCGTCTTCTCGCCCGTCACGCGGAACCCCACGATCTTCCCGGTCTTCTTGTCCGCGACGAGGAGGAGCTTGACGAACTTCCTCTTCTCCTTCTTCCACTTTATTGCTCTGCTCGTACTCGGTCCTGAAGAACAGGAGGGCGTATAGCGATCAGGCGTCTTGATGCCCGAGGTACCGTCTGCGTCTCAGTACGCGATAACTTGGTTGGGCAGCCTGGATGCGAAACATGCATATTGCTCCCCAGTGAGCGAATAGGTGACTGCCTTACTCTTATCCCCGGCGCCAAGATAATATCAGAGAGTTCTCATAGGTGACGATACCCATTCCAGTAGAGGTCAAGTTCATAAATAAGAGACGGGCATCTCAATGCCGTCGATGATCATGGCCAAGAAGAGTGTAAAGTCGAAGAAGCAGACAAAGCCCAAGAAGCTACCACCCGTTCCCGCGGGCTTCCGCACGGTCACGCCCTATCTCTCCGTTGCTGGAGCAGCCAGCGCCATAGAGTTCTACAAGAAGGCGTTCGGCGCCAGGGAGCTGATGCGCAACGCTGCACCGGACGGTTCGATAATGCACGCGCGCCTGAAGATCGGGGACTCGATCGTCATGCTCTCTGACCAGTACCCCGATCCTGGCGAGAGCCGACCGGCTACGTTTGAGGCGGGTGGTGTGATCCTCCACCTCTACTCGAAGAACGTAGACGGGATGTGGAAGGATGCCATCGCGGCGGGAGCCAAGGTCGTCCTGGCGCTAGATAACCAGTACTGGGGCGAGCGCTATGGTCAGCTCCTCGACCCGTTCGGCCACCGCTGGTCGCTCTCGATGCAGGTTAGGATGAGCAGGGAGGAGAAGGAAGCCAAGCAGAAGGCGGCAATGGCCATGTTCTCCCAGGGCGAGCATCCGGAGAAATCAGGTTAGACTCCGACGAACGGCTCGGACCGAGATCGGATGGTCACCGGGTCCGGTGTGCCTTCCAGACGTACTTGATCGAGATGAAGTACACCAGGGGATAGGTGACTAGCGCTCCTACGACCGTGCCCACGACAGGTGAGACCTCGAAAACGGCCAGGAAGACGAGCTGGACCAATATGATCCCTGCGTTCCCGATCCCGCTCACGGCCTGGAACTTCAGAAATCTCTTGAACCGCGTCCCCTCCTGGCCCTTCAGGGTCTTCGGGACGTGGACCGTGATCCGCTCGTTGATGAAGAAAGAAGCCGAGACGCCAATCACGAGCGAAAGGACATCCAACCCGATGAGTGCTGGCGAGGCGTAGCTCGCGTGGGGAAGGCTAAGCCGTCCGTAGAAGACTAGGAGGCCGTAGCTCAGAGCGAGCTCTGTGACCCCAAAGCCGGCTATGCCAGCGGCCGCAAACCTGAACGTCTTCACGACGCTGTACCGGGTCTCAATCAGCACGACCTGCTTCTCCACCTTCGCGACTTCCTTCTCCATCTGGGCAGCGGTCAGACCCGGATCCGCGCCCGAAGTCGCGCCCGTACCGTTCTTCTGGGAGGCCGCGCGGGACTGGCTGGTGGCTCTGCGGACGAAGAACATGAAGATTATTCCCGTCACCGCCAGACGTACCTGGTAGGTGGCGATCCGCCACAGCACGATCGGCGCCCATGTGGTGAAGGTGTAGACTGTCGTGAGGTAGGACTTCATCGTGAGCTCG
Organism: Nitrososphaerota archaeon; assembly: GCA_027886825.1. GTDB lineage: Archaea > Thermoproteota > Nitrososphaeria > Nitrososphaerales > Gagatemarchaeaceae > Gagatemarchaeum. Next base: position 10 of record JAPCJS010000179.1, on the reverse strand, counting down.
GTGACCCCGG
>JAPCJS010000077.1 GCA_027886825.1 Nitrososphaerota archaeon | reverse complement strand
CGCACCAGCCATGCTAGTAGCGGCCATCGGCCTCGTGGTCGTAGCGGCTATGAAGAAGGGCAACCTCCTCCACGCCTAAGGGGACCCACCAAAGGAAGACGCAGGGCAGCACACTCGTGCTGTCCCTGAACTCTTCTTTTTTCTGACCGTCAGATAACTCATCTCGCTTTCTATTTTCCTATCTAGTCGAGTAAAGGGTAACCCGCAGACAAGAACCTCGGGCTCTGTTAAATCTTCGGCTCATCGCCGGGATCAACTTCCACCCCTCCGCTCGGAGGATTGCCCGCGTTCTCCTGCCTTCGGGGTTCCCCTTCACCGCTTCCTCCGGGTGGCTGAGCCGCATGAGTCAGTGCGGCCATCATGATATTTCTTGATGCGTTCGCGTCCCTATCCTCCGTCTTGCCACAAGAAGGACAGATCGCTGTCCGTCCTTCGAATTTCTGAGAGGTGCCACAGTTCGAGCAGTTTCGGGATGTGTAGCGCGGGCTCACATAGGTGACGGGGATGCCCTCCCATCCTGCCTTGTACTCGATCTGCCTCTGTATCTCATGGAAGGTCCATGAGTTCATCCGGCCTCGGTAGGGTGCTCCCTGACCGTTACCCTTTCGATACAGCCTCCTGATCCCCTTCAGCTTCTCCATCACGATTCCGAGATGGTTCTCTTTTGCACGTTCCACGATCTCCTTCGAGATGCAGTGGAGGACCTGGACCGTGCGGTTCTTCTCCCGCTTGCCGTACTTGGCATACAGCTTCTGGCTGACTCTGCGGTCCTGCTTCGTCTTCTCGCCGATCTTCGCCCGGACCGTCCGATACCTCGCCTTGATCTCCGCCACCAGAGACGTGTCGTGGACACTCGTTTGGCCGAGGGTGTCCGACGTGGTCACGTTCCTCTCGTTGACGTCGATGCCGATGCTTCCCAGCGGCTCGCCGACGGTGACCTCCCTCGAGAATGCCAGGCTGGCTGTCTGCTCGGTGATGGTGACAGAACCCCTCTTGAGGGTCGGGTCGTCGATGAGGGAGAGATGATAGTCAGAGGCCTGGAGTGTGAGATAGATGTAGCTCCTCGGCCTGATCGGTATTCTCAGGATCAGATGATCCAGCCTATAGGACTGACTGGTCACCTTCAGGAATACCCGTCTGACGTACGGGTCTGATTTGCGGTCCTTGTTGCGGTATGCCGCGAAGGCTACCTCGCAGGACGAGAGGATGTAGTGGGTGTGGAGGCCGTACTCCTTCAGCCGCGGATACGCTTCCTTGATGAGCCTGAACCTGCTCTTCGGCTTCTGCTCGATCGCGATCCTGATCGCGTCGTTGCACATGAGGCGGAAGTCCTCGAAGAGAGACCTGAGGTCGGCCGACGCCGCATAGCTGAACTGGATCGACTTGACCGGCCGCACCCCTCTACACTCCGGGTACCGATTTAAGCCCCCCCGTTAGCATGAGCCGAAGATTTAACAGAGCCGAACCTCGAAACGATCTTATAACGTGGAGCTCTCGACAAGAGCCGATCTCGCCTGACCGTCGATATCGCCCTGAAGAACTGCAGGATGCCAGCGAAGACGTTACCTCAAGACAATAGATTTGTGTTCTTTCAGGATAGTTCATTCATTTCAGGGATGCTGTTCCAGCAATCCTATCTCTTTCGTCGCGGAATGTCCAAAGCTCACAGCACGGCCGTGACTGAGGAACCATGTTCTCATGTGTGCGATCTCCTCGAGAAAATCGAATGGGGCACAGGCCGAAAATGAGTCCGGAAGAAGTTCGCTCACATCTCCTGAGCTACATCGAATCCAAGAAGAATGAGCAGACGCAGCTCCTCGAGGATCTCGTGAAGATTCCGAGCATCTCCTGTACCCAGCATGAGGGCGCCGCACAAAAATTGGTCGAACGTAGCCTCAGAGGGACCCACGGCATCGATCTCGACCTGTGGGAGCCAAGAACAGAGGACCTCTCTGCATACCCGCTCCATCCGATACGGACGGGCGAGTGGACCTACGATGGTAGACCGAACGTGGTCGGCATCCTCCGGGGAACGGGAGGAGGAAAGAGCATCATCCTAAACGGGCACATAGACGTCGTGAGCCCGGAGCCGGTCAAGGAGTGGAAGCACGCTCCCTGGGGAAGTGAGATCGTGGGAGACAAGATGTACGGCAGGGGCACGATGGACATGAAGGGCGGCATAGCGGCGATGGTCTACGCGGTCCGGGCCATAGCGGAGAGCGGGATCAAGCTCAGGGGAGACGTCATCCTGGAGAGCATGGTCGAGGAGGAGTATGGCGGAGGTGGCACCGTGGCTGCTGTGGTCAAGGGTTACAAAGCCGATGCGGCAATAATATGCGAGGCCACCTCGTCGAACTCGATTGGCATCGCGTCGGGCGGCTCGAGGTTCTTCAGGGTCAAGATCTATGGGAAACCGGAGTGGCCGCACCTCGCCCACTACGGGGTGAATGCGATAGGGCTGGCCTCCAAGGTATACGAGGCACTGCTCGAGCTAGATCGGGAGCGCGGCCTGAGGCTGCGCGGCAAGCATCCGATGCTAGAATCGCTGAGGGCCGGCGATATGCGGGGTCCCGGGAGGCCGACGAACATGACCATAGGGGTAATGAGGGCGGGAGACTGGCCGGCGACCGTCGCTGGCTGGGCGGAAATAGAGGGAAGGGTAGGCTTCCCGCCGAGCGAGTCAGGCCATGACGTGCAGAGGGAGGTCGAGCAGGCCGTCAGGAGAGCGGCGGAAGGAGACCCCTGGATGCTGGAGCATCCCCCTGAAGTGGAATGGTGGGGTGCCAGGAGAGAGGCATTCGAATTGGATCCCTCGAGTCCGGTCGTCCAGACTCTGAAGAAGAACGTCGACTCGCTGGTAGGACCCTGCGAGCTCTATGGGACCTCTTCCGCCTCGGACGCCGCCTACATCGCTCCCAAAGTGGGGGCTTACGGTGGTATTCCGACCGTCTCATATGGTCCCGGCGGGGGAGGCGCGCATACCTTCGATGAGTACGTGAACCTCCAGGAAGTGACGGACGTAACCAAGGTGCTCGCATCTACCATAATCGACTGGTGCGGGCGAGATGATGCTCTTTGAACTACGGCCATGACATATCGGATCAGAGCCGCATGGATGTTCCTCGAGGACATCGGAGCCTAGCTCTGTGCTGAAAGCAGGGCCGGGCTGTAGGTAATCCGAGGCTTCCCCGTTCTCGAGTATGTTATCAGGACCGCAATGTAGAAAACGAAGAAGATGGTGTACCCGAGCCAGTCGTGGATCCCCCAGAATGCCGCCGAGCCGTCCATGAAGCCGAACCAGATCATCAGCGCGATCCTAGCCGAGTCGAGCAGGGGTATGATGATTACCCCGGCAATCGCAAACTTTGCGGTCGTGATCCAGCCCGTCCCCATGTCCAGGTACATCAGGCCGAGCAGGGCCAGATAGATGCTGATGGAGTAGACGGCCGAGCAGGCGGGCGTCACGACCGCGCTAATGGTCTCGCCCGTCGATGAAACGAACCCAAAGGAAACGCCCTGCCAAGCCACATGGACCCCGATTGCGTTGGTGATTCCGGCAGCCAGGTAACTGGAGAAGGCAGCCATCGGAACCCCGAACGCATCCAACATGAACAGCGGCGAGATCAGGCCCAAAGCGTAAAGGGATGCATAGGGGAGCATTATCTTCCACATGGTCGGATTTAGCGCGAGCAAAGTGCCGTATGCGACCAGAACCAGAGAAGAGGCAGATAGCTCCATCGCAAGGTATATCGATGGTCCCCCCTGACCGAAGAAGAGAGTCCAGAGGGTTACCGGCAGGATGATCAGCAAAATTCCCGCGGCCCTGATCGCGAGATTCGACGTCAGGCCCCGCTCGGCCAGGAGCACCTTGTGAAAGTCCTTCCATCGGAGCGCGGTAAGGAGTATCAGGAGGGCAAGAAAGGGATACGCCGGAAACACCGTCCCAAGTGTCGATGAGAGAAGCTCATCGAGCCCTGATGTCAGGATGAAAAGTTGATTCGAATAAAGGATGAAGATGAGGAGAAAGGTGGTGGCTAACCATGCCCCGAGCCTTAGGTGTCCCCGGTCTACTCTGATCATGGCTCTTCTGCACCAGATGAAAAGTCAGAGACGCGCCGGTCCTTCTTGACTTGCGGAGCCTTTCAGTGATGCGCGGCGCCGGACCAAAAGGTAGGATGCCGCCAGAAGAACAGTGAAGACGGCCGCTGTGGCAAATTGATATGGGAACTCTGGTACGCCTCCTCCCCCTCCTCCTGTCGAGCTGGACGTAGAGGTCTGAGTCGTGGTCGTGGTCGTACCCTGGCTTGTGGTGCTGGAGGCTGTGGTCGCTGTCGTGGGACTCCGAGGACCTCCCACCACGTAGAGCTTGTTGCTGAAACTGTCCGTGATATAGACCACGCCGGTCGTCGGGTTGACCGCCACTCCTGTGGGTCCGCTAAGGTTCAGGGTCTCAATCACGGTATTCGTGGTGCCGCTGATAGCATCGAGAGTATCATTGGCGTCACTGGTGGCATAGATTGTATTGGTTGATGGATCTACTGCGACGCCGTCTACGCCTAGTCCCGCGTTCAAAACAGTGGTGACCGTATTCGACTTGCCGTCGATCACCGCAAGCGATGGTGAGCCGAATGCGCCGGCCCCAGCGTAAACTGTATTGGTGGATGGATTGACCGCAACGGTTGATATGCTGGCTCCGGTCGCGAATAGACCTAGGTTCACCTCAGTTGTCGAGTTGATCACGGAGAGTCCGCCTCCGTTGTAACTGCCCAGGTAGATCGTATTCGTCGTCGGGTTCACGGCCATTCCGGCTTCATCGCTGCTGCCGGAACTGGTCAAATTGGTAATTATTGAGTTCATCGTATCTGAGATCACGTAGACCGAGCCGTACAGGTAGCTCGCCACGAACACAAGGCCCGTCGTCGGGTTGACGGCGATATCTATCGGGTCCACATTGGGCGGAAGACCTATGGTATTCGTTACGGTGTTCGTGGAGCCATCGATCACAGAGACTGTGCTATCCATGGAATTGGTGACATACACCGTGTTCGTCGTCGGGTTCACGGCGATGCCAGAGGGCTGGTTTCCAACCGGAATGGTATTCGTTACGGTGTTCGTGGAACCATCGATCACAGAGACCGTCCCGTCTCCTTGGTTAGCAACGTACACCGTGTTCGTCGTCGGGTTGACGGCGACGACATAGGGCGATTGTCCAACTGTCAAGGTAGTGGTCAGAGAAAGGGCAGCTACAAGGCCCGGACGCATGAGCACGAACCCAAGGAGCAACAACCCAACGGATGCGAACGTCACGCGGATATGGGGTGGCTTTCCCAGGGGCTTCAACCGCAATGCAACCCGCTCCTCAAGCCGGACAAAAGATGACGACCGACACGCATCTAATCCGATTGGGCAAATACTGCTTATAGAGTTTCTATAACCGGTGATTATCTCGAGACGGAGAGGCGCGGATCGGAGTCGCGGGACTGAGGCGCCTCGAGAACAATCGATGGTAGGCCTGGTTTTTTGGAGTCTTGATGGACGAGTCAGAAAATGCTTATTCCCAAAGATCCGATTCGTGTTCGGCCAGCACTCCACATTCGGTTCCTTTCTGACTAGGCGGGTTGGCTTTCAGTCGATCTAAACTGGCTTCGTTCGCCGGACCAATAGATAGGATGCCGCCAGAAGAATAGTGAAGACGGCCGCCCTGGCAAATTGATATGCAAAGCCAACAATTATTGAATATCAAGATACGTGTTCGACATAACATTTCGGCGCTGTCTGAGGGCTGCGGATGACTGGTGGGAAGAGGAGAGAGCTGTCGCTTTGCTTTTAATCATGACCTACAGGTGTAAGAAGGACAGTGATGGTAACAATCGGCTACATGTCTGATCTCATGACCGACCCACCTGGAAGATCGATGGAGCATGCGGTACACGCAGAGCAGCTTGGTTTTCAGATGGTCGGCGCCGCTGACCATTTTTATCCCTGGATTCATACCGATCAGAATTGCGCCTTCGCCTGGGTCTGGCTCACTGCGGTCGCCACGAGGACGAAGACGGCGACTGTCGGGACGATGGTGACCGCGCCAATCCTGAGGTACAATCCGGCCATAATTGCACAGGCGTTCGCCACGATGGAGCAGATGTTCCCTTCCCGGGTCTTCCTCGGCCTTGGGGCCGGTGAGGCGATCAACGAGGTGCCCGCCGGCTGCGAGTGGCCGTCTGCGGGAGAGAGGGTCAAACGGCTCGAGGAGGCGCTGATCATCATCAGGAGCCTGTGGACAGAGGAGCTGACATCCTTCGAGGGAGAGTTCTTCGGTTTGAAGAAGACTCGCCTGTACCCGCGGCCGACCCGACACATCCCACTTCTCCTGGCGGCGGGGAAGCCCCGGACGATCGAGCTTGCGGGCAGGTACGCCGACGGGCTGGTGACGGTGCCGCAGCTCTCCGGCTCGGACACGGTTCAGAGCTTCGAGGCGGCGGCGCGGAGGGCTGGCAGGGACCCCTCGAAGCTGCAGAGACACCTCAACTTTGGAATCTCCTTCGACAGCGACTATGACAAGGCGATGGCTGCCTGCAAACCATGGGCGGCCACGATACTCCCTTTCATCTTCGAGTACGGCATCTCCGACCCCCGTGAGGTCGAGAGGTACAGTCACCTCATCGATGAGCGAGAGCTCGCCAAGACCTGGCTGATCACGAGCGACCCTGAGGAATGCCTGAGGGCGGTCGAGCGCTATGCCAAGCTCGGGTTCTCACACCTTCACGTGCAGAGCCTCAGCCCGGATGAGGAAGGTTTCATCAAGATGATGGGAGAGAAGGTCATCCCGCACTTCACGGCTTCGACCGTTCCGTAGTGAATCTGACCGGAGCCACTTCATGGGACGGATGTATATCTCACTCTGTCCTCTATCTGAAGGTGACCGTGTTGAAGATGGTGCAGCAAATTGACCTTTCCGTCTTTCCGTCCATTCTCATGGTCGCGTCGCATGACTAGACGACGACCGAGATTGACGCGTTGTAGTCATGTCTAAACCCGACCCGCTTTTTAGGCCATGCCAAGTGATGTACCGCGTTGCTCCGGCCTCGACGGCCACCGAAGAGCGAACTATGCGAACTTTCTCTTCGAGGCCGATGCCATGATGGTGCCGATGTTGATCTCGTGCTTGGTGATCGCGTATCCGTACCCGTTCAGAATCGACTGCAGGAGCGCGAAGGAACATTCGGTCGACTCGATCCTCCTCCCGGCGCCCACTATCCTGATCTCAATGGAGTTCACATCCTGGGACCTTGATATCTTGAGCTGCTTCAGAGGCAGCAGCATGACAAGATCCTTGGCCAGTTCCGCGAGCCCGTCGATGTCATGAGCGGCAATCTTGAGCACACCTACCAACCTGCTGCCGAGATCGCTGAACATCTTGAGCAGCCCTTCTCTATCCGCGGCGTACTGCTTGGCTATCAGATCGTCCACGAACTCCGAAGGAAGGGTGATCACATCCACCTGTTTGAGGATCGATATCGTACGCCAGAGACCGTAGAGCTCGGACGGGTCTCCCCCCTCGGCAGATATGCGTGCGACGGTAGAGAGGGACTCGTTTGCGAACGAGAAGAGAGTCTTCTCCTTCAGCTTTGCCTGAGAAGAGAACTCCTCGAAGACGGCCTGATCGACCGAGATGTTGGTGCGCGCCATTGGATGGTGATGCGGCGGGACCACATATTTATCCGAATAACGTGCTTCTGCTCGCAAAAGCATGCAGATGGCCGGATGGGGTTTTATCGACTGGCTCGGTGTTCACTCTGTTTCAAGAATGAAACCAATCCAGATTGTCCTGGCCACCTTTCTGGCCGCTTCCGCCCTGGTGGGGATAGAGATACTGAGCTCGGACGAGTGGCTCTGGTATGTCGCTCCCACCCATGCATACGGGCTGATCCTGTTCGTGCTCCTTGACTCTGCCCTGGCCGTCGCTCTATGGAGGACGACCCGGCTTGCGGCCATCGGCTCCGCTCTTTTTGGGGCCGTCCAGTTCGCCGCGATGTTCGGCGATATCATCATGGGGCAGCCTGCGGGCGTTCCCATCGGGCTCTGGAGGTCATACCTTCTCAGCGATACGGCATTCACGCTCCTTCTATGCATACAGCTCATCATAGTGGCCTCGGCGATCCTCGCTTCGCGGACGAGCGTCGGAATGCCGCAGAGGCGCATCTAGCTTCGCGCTTCCGCCCTTTCATGAGCCGAGATTATCACGCGGTCTGTGGTTGGTCGCGCCTGGGCTTCCCGGCGCCGATCCGGGAACCAGAAAGAGGGCGATACGAGCGGTTCGAGACGCTTGCACAGTTCACGCCGGACTGGATCAGGACCAATCACAATCCCATCGGACCGCACCTGGCCTTTGATGGGAAGATATCTGCTCAAGCGGGTCAGAACTGCTCTGACCGGATGAGATTGAGATGGCTTGGTCAGGAGGCCTACTTGGCCACGTCAGCGGTATTCTTGAGCCTCTGTATGACTGCCAGGCCGTGAACCCTTACCTCTTCTGTACTGGACTGCGATACGATCTCGGTTATCGTCGGGATCGCCAACTGCCCGTACGTCGAGAGGGTGTCTATCGTGGCCTTCTTCACGCTGATCAGGCCTGACGCCAGTGCTACCTCTTTTAGCTTCTTGATCTCATCTTCGGGTTTCTTTGACAATTTCTTCTATGCCTCTTGGTTAGACATCATACATAAAATAAAAATCTTCTGCCCTGTACATTTAAGGAAACGCGATGATTACGTAATTGTGACCCAATTTCATGAAGGATATACACGAAGACGACATGTCTACCCGCTTCCCGTAATGGCACGGAAGACAGAGCTCATGTGCTGGGAGAAGGCAGCTTCGTCCTCGCAGTAAGCGAAGGGACGCTGGCCGGCAAGCATTCATCCTTCTATGACCTGTTCAAGGTGGAGAACGGCAAGATAGCCGAACAAGGACACGATCGAGACGATCCCTCCCAGGGAAGAGTGGAAGAACTCAAACGGGAAATTCTGATATTCCCCGGAGGGCGAAAGCCCTTCACGGGCCGATGGAGCGCCCGTGTAACCTATGTGTAGGCGATGTTGGACGGACCTGCAATCTCCGCGATGACCGCGAAACTCACCAGGTCCCCTGCCTTGTGGCCGGAAATGTCCGTCGGGGCGGTCATCTGCGATCCTCCCGTCTCTGAAGAGTTCGTGCTGACGAGACTTTGGCGGGCTGTCAGGTTCTCCGTTAGCTTCTGTAGTTCGCCCTGGATCACCTTCAACCCATCTGGGAACGTACCGTTGACCGCCCACTGGTCGACCCAGACTATCCGCGTCGTTCCCGTGCCATTGGTAACCGCCAACCGATATCCGAAGTAGTCCGCGGCTCCCGACCTGGGCTGCAGTGTCGTCGGAGAGATGCCGTCTAGGTTTGTCGCGATCACGTGCTCGAGCTCGGAGAGCTCCGCCGCACTGACCGTCCCGTTGAACGAGATCCCGTGTGTGCTCGTCAGCGTGGCCGACCCGTCGTCCCGGATAACCAGGGTGTCGCTTACCCCTGCGATTCCCCCTGTCTTGGTATACTCGACTCGAAAGCCGCCAGGAGCTGCAGGGTGAGGGTACTGATAATATGTCAGGGCCCCTGTGACCAGGGCGACTGCTATGGCTGCCGAGATGAACAACGCCAATCTTTTGCTGTACATGTGTACCTAACCATTCAGGGTGAGCGTATATCATCCCATGTCGCAGAACGGCTGTTCTAACTATCAGATCAGCAGCGTAGACAGGCTGGGAAGACAATGTCGGCCCGAAGCTGGGATGCGAGGGCTACCGTGGAACCCTCGGCGCCCTGAAAGGCCAGATCGTCGCCGGACAGCCCCCGAGGCCAGTTGAGGAGACCCAGACTGTGGTATAGGGGATCCGTTACCGATAAAGCGTTACCGGCTCTGTGCCGATGTAGCCTTTTCCACCATTGGCCTTGAGGTACCCGTCGTATGCCAGGACGATTGCTATGATAAAACTGATCAGTCCGAAGGTGAAGAACCCGATCACGATGTCAACGACGAGTATCACGAACACGAACGCGATCGTGGGTATGCCCAAGACCTTCTTGTAACCGAGGTAGAGGTACCCGATCCCGAAGATAAGATTCAGTATCGCCGCGACCCAAGGATTTTTCCTCTCGCCTGTTGCAGGCGGAGATACGTATCCGCCCTGAGGTCCCTGCACGGGCACCGCTGCCGCTTGGCCCAACGGACTGCCACACTTGGCGCAGAACGAGGCACCGTCAGCGTTCGGGGCACCGCAGCTGCTGCAAAACACAGCGAAAACGAGGCTTGGTTATTATTTAAGAGTTCGTGGGCGACGACGAGGGTTCTCTTAACTCTCCGGCAGTCGGAAGAGGGCATTAACTGTCGGCAGTTGGCAATTAATTCGGCTTGTTGATTCGGGTTTCCTGTCCTCTTCTGTAAGTGCCATAGAAGGCGAGAATTACCCCAAGGACCAACATGAAAATAGCGACGGTTAGGAAAGACCCGTAAGCAGATTGATCAGTAAAACCTTGAAGGTATGTGAAAGCATTGTAGGCAAAAATCAAAGCGGTAAGCAGGAAGACTATTCCTATTCCAATGAACTGATAACCTTTCAATGATTCGATTATCGAGGTTGAACCTATTTAATCGTGGCGAACTTCCCGAATGGGGTTCTGTCAGTTAGCGGCTCATGCGTGAGGGTGTCAAGTGTCGGCTCATAGCCGGTTAACAAATTCCTTCAGACAATTGACAGAACCAAATTGCATGATAGCCGGTTCGCCCCTTACGGGGTCCTTAGTACCGTCTGTATGCCTGAGTTGAAACGGGTCGGAATGACCCTCTTCCCCAATTGGTTTCCCACACTGATTACAGGTGACCATTAGTTAGCCTTAGACTTGGCGTTCTTTATTCTTTGAGGCATTTTGGATTACTGTTATCCACGGGTTCACTCCCTCGATCTTGATTCCGGCTGCCTCGGCGGGCGTCTTTCCGTCCAAGCCCATGTGTGGCCTAAAGAAATTGTGGT
>JAPCJS010000202.1 GCA_027886825.1 Nitrososphaerota archaeon | reverse complement strand
CAGGACCAGGATCCCGCTCTACATGGCGGCTGTGGGGAAGAACTCGACCAGGGTGGCTGCGAGGCTGTGTGACGGCCTGATAACCTTCCTGAAGGGAGAGGGGCTCGCCGTACAGCTGGCGTCATACGGTGACACGCTCAGAGAGCAGGGGAGAGACCGGGACTCTGTGGATGTGATCTCCGAGTACAAACTCTCCTACGACGAGGATTACGACAGGGCTTTCGAGTCGGTCAAGCGCTGGAAGCCCACGAGGCTGGAGGGTGTCCTGATGTCGGAGATACACGACCCGCGGGAGCTGGAAAGGAGGGCGGAGGAGGAGGTCTCGGACGAGACCATGAAGGAGTCGTGGGACATCGTCACCTCCATTGACGATGCCATAGGATCGATAGAGAAGCAGTTCAGTGCCGGGTTCACGAGGGTCTACGTCCACAGCTCGAGCCCCGACGAGAACAAGTTCATCAGGGATTTCACATCCAGAGTGCTGCCCCACTTCGAGCCCGAAAGAAGGGTGAGCAGATGAGCGAGAGAGGAAGGGAGGAGGACAGGGTGAAGGACGCGAAACAACCCCCCGGCGGGGATCTAGTATCGGCAATTCTGCTCGCGGCGGGGCTCTCGAGTCGCTTCGGGAAGGCGAAGCAGCTGGCCGAGCTCGAGGGGACTGCTCTGGTCAGCAGGGCCGTAGCCACGCTCGAGCGCGCCCCCGTGGGGGAGATAGTCGTCGTCGTCGGCCACAGGGCGGCCGAGGTGACGAGGAAACTTGAGGGCACAGCGGCGAGGATCGTGGTCAACGAGGACTACGGGACAGGACTTGGATCCTCGATCAGGACGGGCGTCGGGGCTCTGAGCAGAGAGAGCCGCGCCGCGGTCGTCTGCCTCGCGGACCAGCCTTTCGTCACCGCAGATCTCATCGGCCAGATCGTCTCACGGCATCGTCAGACCGGCGCCGACGTGGTCGCTTCTTTCTCCGAAGGCCTCGTCACTCCGCCGGTGCTCTTCAGCAGCAGGCTCTATGGCGAGATGGCAGAGCTCCGCGGGGACAGGGGCGCCAAGTTCATCATCGAGAAGCACCCTGGCTTCGAGAAGGTCAGCGTCGAGCCCGGCCTCCTCCTTGATGTGGACACCGAGGAAGACCTGAGGAGAGCCCGGAGCGTCCTGGGCGATGGCGTGATCAGGAAAGGTTCGAGAGCCCGGGGAGCAGATGGACCCTGACAGGGTCACCCTTCTTCAGGACCACCGTATCTTCTCCCAGGATCAGGTATCCATCGTTCCGCGTCAGGAAGGTGACATTCTCGGTCTCGCCGTACGAGGGCTCGACCGTGACCGCCGGTCCATCGGTGTTTGTCTTGACGTAGACGACCTTGGTGAATGTCCTGAACCGCTTCCCGGCGTCCCAGTCTTTGGCCATCACGGCCGGGATCGAAGGAGGGGACTCGAACCCTCGACCCAGGAACGCGCGGATGAGCGGGTACCCCATCACGGTGAAGGCATTCAGCGCGCCCTGTATCGGCCCGGGTAGGATGATGACTGCCTTGCCCTTCGCGACCCCGAACCCCATCACTCTGCCTCGGGTCACCTTCATCCCGTGGACGAGAACGCCGGGCTTGCCGAATGCGTTTATCGCGTCGTCTGTCACGTCTGTCTCGCTTACCGAGGAACCGGCGACCGTGAGAACGATATCAGCCGCTCTGAGGGCGACCTTGATGCTCTGTCTTATCTCGTCCGCGTCGTCGCGGGCGATCGGCATCTGCACCGGTATGGCTCCCGCTCCCTCGATGAGCCTGGAGAGCAGGAAGCTGTGCGTCTCGGCCACCTTGCCAGGTTCGGTGGCGCCGATCTTCTCGCTGAGCTCGTTCCCGGTCGGGATGATGGCCACCCTGGGTCTGGAGTAGACAGGAACCATCTCCATGTGCAGAGAGCCGATGAGAACGAGGTCGGTCCCTCTGAGGATGCGACCCGCTCCGAGGACCGTCTCCCCCTTCTTCACGTCCATTCCCCGGGAGTAGACGAACTCGCCCTTCTCTGCGGCGTTCGAGAACGTGACAAAATCCGAATCGGCCTCCACCATCTCTGCCTGCACAACCGTGTCAGCGCCCGTCGGGATGAACCCTCCGGTCAGGACGGTGTGGGCCTCTCCCTTCTTCAGCGGCCTCCTGGGCACGTCGCCTAGGGCAGGCCCATCTACCTTCCGGAGCTTCACAGGACTCGAGGGCGACGCAAGCGAGAGGTCCGATGACAGGACGGCGAAACCGTCCATGTGCGAGTTGTCTCTTGGGGGTATGTCGTACTCGGAGACGATGTCCCGGTAGAGGACGCGTCCGGACGAGAGCCCCAGCGGCACAGACTCGCGTCTGCGCGAGACCTGGGTGTTGTTTCTGAGGATCTCTAGTGCTTCAGGCAGCGAAGTATACTCGGTGAACTCCCGCACCACAGCGATGACCCCCGTTACCTCGAGCTGGACCTCGTCCGCGGCTTCGTGATCTTGTCCATCGTCGTCATCCTCATCACCTTGCCCTGGACCCATCTCTCCTGCCCATCGGCGAGGCGCTCTTTCTTCCAGATGGGCACGTCGTGCTTTATCCGCTCTATCGCGTGCCTGCAGGCCTCGAAGGCCTCCGCCCGGTGCGGGGCCGAGACGGCGACCACCACGCTCACCTCGCCCACCTTCAGGTCGCCGATCCTGTGCCGCGCCGCTACCTTCCTGACGGGCCACATTCGCTTCACCTCCTCCTCGATCTCGACCATCCTCTTCTCCGCCATCGGCAGGTACGCATCGTAGTTGATCATGTCCACGTCGCCCGCGTCGCTGTTGTCCCTGACCGTCCCAATGAAGAGGACCGTTCCGCCGGCCTTTGGGTCGTTCACCTCGGCGAGCAGCAAAT
>JAPCJS010000053.1 GCA_027886825.1 Nitrososphaerota archaeon | reverse complement strand
GGTCTCGCAGTAGAGCTTCCGGCAGCCGGGACACTGCCACGCTATCCTCCCGCGGAAACCCCCCACCTGCCTGTTACACTGGATACAGTAGCCCCTGACCAAACCGCCATTGAACCTGGAAGACCCATTTAACCGCCAACCAGGTCTCGACCGGATGGTCGTGGTCGTCTCTGATTCTTGACCAGCTCGACCACGACGTAGCGGTGGCAGGGGAGCCCTGGCCTCTCGTAGCAGAGGAGTGTCACGGTACCATTCCTGCTCTCGCTCCTCAGTGCATGGATGGCCGCCATGCTCGAGGGGTTCTTCTTCAGCTCGGCTATGAACTCGGACCTGAAGACGCCCCAGCTCTTCTCCTTGGCCCGGTAGGCGCGGAGGAGCTCGCGGCTGGGCGAGAGCTCCCTGGTCCATCGGTCAAAGCGTTCCCTCTTCACGCCTCTGGGATAGAACCTCGTGACGAGCACTCTCGTTCCGTCGTTCTCACCTCTCGGCTCATAGATCGATTTGGTCCGGAGAGCCAAACCCTGTCCAAGGGAAGATCCGACCGATATAAGCTGCCTGCGGTCGACCCTGCGATCTTGCGCTCCGAGTGGCAAGCCTTCAGCTACCGAGCTAAGGGAGGATAGATTGTTGAGACAGCTCGAACCGCCTACCGCACGACACGTCACAGGATCTGATCGGACCGCAGGTGGGTGCTGGTCCGTTACGCTGATATTCCTTCAGATGAGCGACCGACGCGGGAACCTGGGAGAGAGCCAGCCTCGGGAACGTCTGGCTCTCGTAGGAATTAATTTCCTGGTGAGAAAAAAAAGAGCCTACTGCCACGTTGGCTTGTAGGCGAACAGCGTTTCGCTTGACTTTACGCCCTGGGCTTCGTCAATCTTCGAGACCTGGGAGAGAATATCTTCGTTGTTCTTTCCATAGACGGTCGCTAGGATGTCGAACTCGCCTGGTACGACGTACGCATTGCGGACTTGCGCATACTGCTCCATGGATTGTAGTACCTTTTGCGCCTGTGTCTGCTCAGTGACTTGCAACAGCACTAGTGCAAGAGAGTCAGTTGCCTGAATGTTCTTGCCGTTTGCGAAGCCCTCGAATGGCGTGTAGGTTCTCGTCGATGTGATCCCTGTTATGGACCGCACCTTGTTGACCAGCTCGTAGACTTGCTTCTGATCGGCTGCCTTCAGCTCGATGACAAAATCGAATCTACCTGCGAGTGGTGAGAAGTAGGTGATACCCTGGACCTTCCTCAGCTGCTCAGCCACTTGGTTGCGCATCTTTGGTTGGATGGTTGCGATGATAGTCGTTGGATTCATTGTTGATGTTATCAATTTGTTTCAATATGTTAGTATTCGCAACACTATATAGGTGTTTACGGATATTTTGTTACATTTATTACAAACTACGCCTGGTGGACTGAACGCAAGACCATGAGCAGTCGAGGCAGCGGCCGTACCGGTGTGATTCTCCTTCAGCTTGTCTTGTGGGGCTGCATTTCACGCGCCCTTGGAGCCAAGTGGTTGACCGCAATGCGCACTGGTGTCGATGATCTGTTCCGAGGTAATGAAGCTGATCGAAAGGGGCGCCATCTGCCCCCCCCGCTCAAGTTCACCAAAGCGGAAGATGAAGGAGGAGAATGCCTATATGGGGTACACTGAATCACGGGTCGTCCGACCGTGACATCATCGTGAGCCAACAACCAGTTCAGCTGAAGGTCCTGGAAGCGTACACACGCGATGTAGGTCGAGGTGTTTTGAGGATTGACTATGACGCCATGGACGCGCTGGAAGCGTCCACGGGAGACGTGATCGAGGTCAAGGGGAAGAGACGGACGGTCGCAAAGTGTCTTCCGCTCTACCCCTCAGACGAGCGTAAGGGGCTGCTTAGGATCGACGGCCTGGTGAGGAACAACGCCGGCGTCGCCATCGGCGACCTGGTCACGGTGAAGAAGGTCAAGGCGCCGGTGGCGGAGAAGGTCGTGGTCGCTCCGCTCGAGGCCACCCCACCGATCGACGAGAGGTATCTGGCTGACGCCCTCGAGGGGGTCCCGGTGACGAAGGGGGACAACGTCATGGTGCCCTACTTCGGCGGACGACTCACCTTCCAGGTCGTCGGGATAAGTCCGGTCGCAGATGCGGCGCTGATAGTTCAGAAGACGGTCTTCGTGATCTCCGCAAAGGGCGAGGCCCAGAGGGGGGTGCCACGGGTAAACTACGAAGACATCGGTGGCATCAGGGATGAGCTCCAGAAGGTGAGGGAGATGATCGAGCTCCCCCTCAGGCATCCGGAGATATTCGAGAAGCTCGGCATCGAGGCGCCCAAGGGGATCCTCCTGTATGGACCACCCGGCACGGGAAAGACGCTCCTGGCGAAGGCCGTCTCGACCGAGAGCAACGCTCACTTCATCCCGATAGGCGGCCCGGAGATCATGAGCAAGTTCTACGGCGAGTCGGAAGCGAAGCTCAGGGAGATATTCAAGGAGGCGAAGGAGAAGGCGCCCTCGATCGTCTTCATCGACGAGATCGACTCGATCGCGCCGAAGAGGGAGGAGGTGAGCGGAGAGGTCGAGAGGAGGGTCGTCAGCCAGCTGCTCTCGCTTATGGACGGCCTGGAGGCGAGGGGCAAGGTCATAGTGATAGCGGCGACAAACCGGCCCAACGCGCTGGACCCCGCCCTCCGGAGACCGGGGAGGTTCGACAGGGAGATCGAGATCAAGGTCCCCAACAAGAAGGGAAGGTACGAGATACTGCAGATCCACACGCGCAACATGCCGCTGCAGCAGGACGTCGACCTCGAGAGGCTCGCCTCTGTCTCGCACGGGTTCGTCGGGGCCGACCTCGAGTACCTCTGCAAGGAGGCCGCCATGAAGACACTCAGGAGGATGCTACCGGACCTGAACCTCGAGGAGGAACGGCTGAACCCAGATACTCTCGACAAGCTGATCGTCACCGGGGACGACTTCGAGAAGGCGCTGAAGGACATCACGCCGTCGGCGATGAGGGAGGTGTACCTCGAGACGCCCGATGTGAAGTGGTCCGAGATCGGAGGGCTCGGGGACGTCAAGCGGGAACTCCAGGAGGCTGTGGAGTGGCCGCTCAAGTTCTCGGAGCTCTACAAGACGATAGGCTACAACATGCCAAAGGGGGTGCTCCTCTTCGGCCCGTCGGGGACCGGGAAGACGCTCCTGGCCAAGGCGGTAGCGACCGAGAGCGAGGCGAACTTCATCAGCGTCAGGGGCCCGGAGCTGCTCAGCAAATGGGTGGGCGAGTCCGAGAGGGGCGTCAGAGAGGTGTTCAGGAGGGCCAGACAGGCCTCTCCGTGCATAATCTTCTTCGACGAGATCGACTCGATCGCGCCCACGAGAGGGATGGGCGGGGACAGCATGGTGACGGAGCGGGTCGTCAGCCAGCTTCTGACGGAGCTGGACGGGATACAGGCGCTCCAGGGGGTCGTCGTGCTGGCCGCTACCAACAGGATAGACATGATCGATGCGGCGCTCCTGAGGCCGGGTCGTTTCGACAAGATAATCGGCATACCTCTGCCCGACAAGGTCGCGAGGAAGGAGACCCTCGAGATACACATGAGGGGGAAGCCGATCTCGAAGGAGGTAGAGGTTGAACGTCTGGTCGAGATGACCGAGGGGTTCAACGGGGCAGACCTCGCCGCGCTCGTTAACACCGCGGTCTCCATAGTCCTTCAGTCGTTCATCGCCAAGTACCCGAAGCCCGAGGACGCGAGGAAGCACCTCGATGAGCCGATCGTCACCTACGATGACTTCCAAAAGGCAGCGAAGAAGGTGAGGTCCTCCCGCGAGAGCAACTCGCTGGTAAAGTCCGCGGTGCTCTACAGGTAGAGCAGAGCGGCAGGCACGTGCATGGAATATGTTCTGCGGCAAGTGCGCAGGAAAAGCTGTGGAGATGGGCACCGGGGGGAGCCGCGTCATGGTCTGTACCGGCTGTAATAACTACGACGCCGATTGTACCTGTCCGTGAGCCGGTACGGGACTGGTCCGAGGATCGTCCTTCCAGAGCAGGCATCAATGATCGCCACCTCCAAAGCAACGTGGGACTGCCTTCGGATCATCCCAGATAGAAGGAAAGAACCTGAGTCAGGCCTCGATCGATGTGAGACGCCGCCGGGCACGACTAGAAACTGAAGAGGAACCGAGGTACTGGTCTCTTCTGTCGAATAAGCCTAAGTATTCGGTCGCACGGCTCTCTAGGGATAATGCCACAATTCGCCCGAATCAAGCTTACCAGCGCCAATGTTGAGCAGCTGGACAGGCTTGCCAAGCAGATCAGAGAGATTGCTGAAAAGACAGGTGTCAAATGCAAGGGTCCCCAGCCGCTGCCGACCAGGAGGCTAAAGATCACCACGAGGAAGGCCCCTACCGGAGAGGGAACGCACACGTTCGACCACTGGCAGCTCAGGATCCACAGGAGGATCCTTGACGTCGAGCCCAGCGAGAGAACCATGCGGCAGATAACGAGGCTCGAGATCCCCGAGGACGTCAAGATAGAGCTGACCCTGACGAGCTAGAGCGCCCGCATTCTCGTTACGTCAACCGGTGCCAGGCCAGTGGCGTCGAGACCCTGGCCTCACGCGCATCTCTGTCTGACGCGTCTTACCGGCTGCAGAAGACCCAGGCGGCACAGCTGGGACGCGGGTCGATCGAAGGTAGAGCCAGAGGTGCACCAGGAATCCTCTATCCGAATCGTGCGCCCGGCATCGAGCAGAGGAGGTCAGATCGTTCAGGGAGGTGTCAGTAGAT
The DNA here is from genome assembly GCA_027886825.1 of Nitrososphaerota archaeon. Lineage (GTDB taxonomy): Archaea > Thermoproteota > Nitrososphaeria > Nitrososphaerales > Gagatemarchaeaceae > Gagatemarchaeum. The sequence goes on along the minus strand of JAPCJS010000053.1, from coordinate 8,537 downwards.
CATCAGCTTCTTTTCCTCGAGCATCACGTGCAGATTGTTCACGGCCCGGTAGACCTCGCTCTCCCTCTTGGCACCCGTGCACACCAGCTTCCCTGACGCGAAGAGCAGTATCACCGTCTTGGGGTCTGCCATCCTGTGGATCAGGCCGGGGAACTGCTCGGGCTCGTACATTGACTTTGGCAACACCCTGGCAGCTTCCTCCAGGTGAATCTTTCCGCCAAGATTCGCCGATGCCACTATGTTCTGTATAACTATCTCGGCCTCGTTCTTGATCGGGATTCCTCCCTTCTTCAGCCTCCTTACGACCTCCTGGACAGCCTTCCTTGACTGCTCCTCAGATTTTGCACCGGTACAGACCATCTTCCCCGAGCTGAAGATCAGGGTGGCCGTCTTGGGGATCTTCAGCCTGAAGACCAGGCCTGGGAACTGGTCGGGATGGTACTCCACATCAACAAAGTTCTTGGTGATCTGGTTCAGGTCGACCCTCTGGTTTATCGAGGCAGAAGCGACGACATTCTCGATGCTTACTATTGCCTTGGTTTGGGGCATTGTGGTGAGTCGAATTTGAGGGGTATATATAGTATATAAACGAGCGGTCGCAAGACCCGATTCGTCGGATCCGGGCCTGGTAGTACCCGGAGACCGCCTGCCTTACTGCGCTCTGACCAGGCCCTTGTGCTTTCCACAGGCCGAGATGCTCTCTGTCGCGGTTGATTTGTCGCTTAACGAGTAGGACCTGACGCAGCCGCAGTCGAAATAGTACAGATGAGACCTTCCCTGTATCTCATCCCTGACCACATCCTGACCGGCTAGGAGAAGCTGGGCGTGTATGTAGTTGGTGTCTGCTTTTCTTGCCTTCCGGGCTAGCACGAGCTTCCTTTCTCTAATCCATGACATCTCTATCGCGCTCGGTGCGTCGGTCTTCCTGATGCCGCGGATTCCGCGTCCGCCGATCTTTGAAGGGCAGCGGAAAAGTTCGCTAGATACATGATACCCGGTCGTGCAGCGCCACGACCAACGCATGGACACTCCCGGTAAGATTGTTGATGAGCGCCAAGATTTCCATCGTCTTGTGGTAGCGCGTTCCTCTTAAAGAGTTTGGTTCCGATGTGCTAGTCTAAACCATGAGAAATCCTGTGGAACCATTCAAACGATAACAAAGGCTAACCGCCTACGTAACAAAAGGCTGTAGGCGGACCCATTCGTTCTCAACCGCACGGTTTCAGATGCTCGCCCGAGGGCGCTTATCTGATTGCGGGTTGAGTAACCTAACCGCCTACTTCGTCTTCTTTCCTTTTGCAGCTTTCTTCTTTGCTGTCTTTGCTTTCGCCATGCGGCTGTAAATTTGGAACTTGCTTAAATTCTTTACAGTCCGCCTACGAATCCGTCAAGCCTTCATTTGGCCGCGCGCTTAGGTCGTGTTCGCCTTCGTTCTGTTGCTTTCCCGCTGATCGGATTTGCGGAGCCGGTTCAGTTCAGCGATCTTTTCCTTGTATTCTTTCTTCTTCTTCTTGTTTCCCTGCGCGCGAGCCTGGTCGTACAGCTTCCTCAGTCTCTCTTCCTCTGCCGCATATTCGGACAACTTCGGAGCTCAGGCTGAGGCGTCATAATTATATCTTTCAGATGAGGCCGCTACTGCCGCTTTGGCAGGTGGACACTCTTCGATACAGCGTACTTGCCGCGTCAGGTCGTCTTGAGAACCACTCCGTCACCGCGACTCTGAAGCAGACTCGGACAAGAGGAACGGTGGGGTTTCCTTTAGCTCCAGATGGACCTGGACGACGCGGTCGATCTGCTTCCCCGCCTTGGTCATCATGAACTCGATCAAGAAGATGGCTTTGCGCACCGGCATGGAGTGATGAGAGGTCGTTCGTATCTGGCGTTCGGTCTCTCCTCGATACGTCACCGTGACCCCCGGCCTGGTCGCCGTCTTGGTCTCAGACCTTACTGCGGCCAGACAGAGATCGTAGAACGTCCCTTTTGGAAAACCCAGCCTCTGGTCGAGGAACTTGAGGTATCCCTCCGAACCGAGGTGTTCCCCACTTTCGCCGGAACCATAACCCAATTGCTACATCCGACCCTTGCTGACCAGTCCAAGAAAGCCCAGGTCTGAGCTTCGGGAGACTAACGGGCTGGTGAACCTGTCTCCGGCATTTAGATCGACCTTGAGGTGTCCTCCGGCGATTGCTCCCGCCTTGGATCGCAGATGGGATTCACTGAGAGCCGTTCGCACGCTCGTTTCCGGGGTCGATGACATGGGAGAATATCGGCCAACATGCTGCCTTATAGGTCAATCATCAAGGCTCTCTGAGAGACGGATTCAGTCGGGTGGCCGCCAGAAGTCGAGAAGGTACTCGAAGGTCGTTCCCATCGTGATGAAGTTCGACGGCCATCCGAAGATCCCTATCCTGTTCACGATGTTGTTCCGGTCCCAGATCATCGTGTTCCTGAGCTCGAACCCTGCCTCGACCATCGCGTGGTACACGTAGATGTGAACGGGCACCCTCCTTCCACCGGGCACCTTGTTCGTCCAGACGTCCGGGACGTTGATTACGCTGTGCCCCTTTGGCTTCATCAGCGGCAGGATCTTCCTGTAGATCTCCTTCATCTCGCCGGCGTACTCTTCGACCTCGAGGGTGCCGAGATCGCGTGGGTCCTGGCTGTACTGCTCCACCTTCAGGTACTGCTCGTTCTCTCGCACCCTCCTGCTCTTGTTCAGCCTGGGCCTGTTGAGCAGGTTGGCGTAGGGCGGCGACGTAAAGGCCAGCTTGATCGTCCCTGGCTCGATGTACTGATCGATGCTGCGGGCGTCATCCAGGATCGGCAGCTGCTCGGATCCCTCACTCGGAGGGACCTGCTGGAGCCTTCCTCTGATGAAATCAAGATATCTCTGGTTGATATCGAACCCCACCGCGTTCCTTCGAAGGTCCCTCGCGGCGACGAGGCTCGTGCCTATCCCCAGGAACGGGTCGACGACAAGCTCTCCTTCGTGTGTGAAGAGCCCGATGATCTTCTTCGCCAGGTTGACGGGGAAGACCGCAGGGTGGATCTGCTTGTCTCTGACGTCCCTCGACTCGTAAAAGAACTCGAAGACCCTCTGGAACTCCTTGTCGTCAAGCTCGGTCCGCCACACTCCTATCTGTGACTTGATCCAGTCTTTGGCCGTCAGGCAGTTCAGGTGGTTGGCGGGACAGCCGCACGTCTTCTGATGACCGATCGCTAGTTTCTTGGAGGTTCGCAAGATCTATCTATCTGCAGGCTGGCTCGCGTCGAGTTCACTTGGCGTTAATAAATCCGCAAAAAACGCTTCGGCTCACCCTAGCGGTTCCCCTGGGGATGTGTCAGAGATATTACCACGTATGTGCTTCTGACAAAGCATAACATTAATTAGGAAAGATTATGCGAAATTTGAAGGCTTGCTCAAAGAATCAGACATTGCGGGCCGTGAACCCAACCACGGAAAACTGGCAGTTATGGTCCAACTCATCACAGAGGGTGGTCTGAACATAAACCAGATATCAAGAAACATCGGCGTATACAAGGAGACGGTGAGGTACTGGTACAGGAACCTGCTCAAGGACGGGTTCACGGTGCAAGCCTCTCCCAACTACGAGAAGCTGGGGATGAAACGGGTCGTCATGATCGTCGAGCCGGGGGAACTGTTCGAAGACCACGCCGACGCTCTCATGTACGCACTGGGCGACCTGTGCTATGTTGTGAGCTTCGCCAAGACTCTTCCCGATGGCTTCTACACCGTCAACGCCTCGGTCCCGGTGGAGTGCCTGAGCTCGTGGACGGACTTTATGCTCTCGTTGAAGGAGTCGGGAGTCTTCAGGTCGATTACGAGCACGGTGCTTGACTGGGTGCGCAACGTGCCTATGAAGGCGGAGATGTACGACTTCCGTGAGAGGAAATGGGACTTCGATTGGAGCAAGCGGACGGCCGACCCTAAGTTGACTGATTTCGTGGCAGCGGACCGTGAGGAGTTCGACTCGACCGACCTGGCGATAATCGAACAGCTGCAGCTCGACGCCAACATACAGCTTACCGAGGTGGCGAAGACCCTGAAGATCAATCCCAAGACGCTGAGCTGGCATCACAGGGCCCACATACTCGGACGAGGTCTGCTCAAGGGATATACCATGAACTGGATTGGGACGGGATATGACCTCGAGGCTGAGAAACCCGTTCACAGGAAGCACAGGTACACCCCCGTCGAGATCTTCGCAGACGGTCTGGACCAGGCCGAGAGAATCGAGCTGATGAGGAAGGTGGGGCAGCTACCGTACACGTGGCTCGAGGGCTGCGGGCAACGGTCCTACTACGCGAAGGTTGTGTTCCCCAACGAGGAGTTCACCGAGGCTCTGGACTTTCTGGGGGAGGTGGTCAAGCTCTCGAAGAGAAAGGCCCGGTGCCTGACGATCGACCAGGCACACGCGCTATGGTTCACACTACCGATCAAATACTACGAGGAGAAGCGCCAACGCTGGGCATTCGACCAGTCCGACCTGCTGCAGAGGTTTGCGCTACTGGTCCAGAAGATGGATGCTACGAAAAGCTAGCCGAACGGCGGCGGTATGTCCGGTCAGGACCCGCCGTAGCCTCCGCCCACTCTCAGTGGGTCCACATGAACGCCGAGGGCCGCCAGCACTACGCTCGCACCGGCCAGTGCCATCATACCGTATCGGATTTTTTCGTCGATAGTCATAAGGAAGGCGTAGGAATTTTCTGTATTTATCTTCTAAGCGGCGGCTTATGAATTGTAAGTATTCTCTATGCAGAAGCTGATGAGGGGGCACAAAACGGGCTATAGAATCATCGGTCGCGCCGCCTTTTATCGCAATCTAGAGGATGCTGCGCGGACTAAGCAGCCCGGTCGATGGGAGCGCTCTCCTGACGTGACGCGAGACCGCAATCGATGGGAGCTAGCGCTCGTCATAAGCGAGCGTGCCTGCAGCGCTCCGGCGAGGCCGGCAGGTTACATCGAGAAGCACAGGGCTAGCTTTTCTCCTTGGAACTGCCCGAGGTTCGGAAGGCCAGACCTAAGGCCGCTATCACGAACAGTCCCACTGCTGCAAGGAGAGGTGAGGCGACGCTGGGAAATTCAGGGACGGTCTGGACCGTGGTGCTTGTGGAGGTGCTGCACGTGGTGCTTGTAGCGCTCGATATGCTGGTGGTGGCATCGATTGGCGATATCGACTGAATCGGACCACGGTCGATATGCGGTACTGGCCCCGTCGGATCCGTAGCGTCCACGGTAACGGGAGAACTGCTCGAGATACCCCCGCCTGCGGAGGAGGTCTCAGCGGAGATGACGTACAGGTCAGCCAGGCCGGCCTGTACCGGGATCACGAAGGTCTCCGTCGCTCCCGGGGCGAGGAGGGAGATGCTGAAGTCGGTCGGCACCGTCGCCGTCAGACCGTCAGGGAGAAAGACCGAGACCGTCGAGTCGCTCACGGAGGTGGATAGATCGTTCGTCACTTGGACGGTCGTGTTGAACCTCTGGCTGACCTGGACGGTCTCCGGAGCGGTGAGCTGGACCGAGAGCCCGCTCGTGATCGTGGTGTAGTTGTATCCGGATACCACCGAGGGTCCCAGATTCACCGATGCCAGCGCGACGAAACCGCCGTTCGTCTGGTACTGGGCGCTGGAGAACTCGAACGTCTGCGTGGTCGCGCCGTTCGGCGGGATCTCGAAGACGTGATCGACCGTGGCCACAGGCCAGGGGCCTCCTAGGTTGACCCCCTCGAAGTCGGCCGCGTTTAGGCTGACCTCTGCGCTGGCGGAGACGCTGGAGGCGTAGGGGTTCGTGACCGTGACGTTCACGAAGACGTTATCGCCGAAGACGTAAGCCGTCCTGTCGAAGGATACGTCGACCAGACTGGTGATGGGCCCCGGGTCGGGAAGCGGATTCCGGTACGCGGCGGTGACGCTCGTCCTGGAACCCGACGGGTCGGTCACGAAGGCCGTCGACGAGCACGGACACGCGCCTGCTGCCGCGCCCGGCAGCGCGCCCGTGCCGAAACGGTAGGCGAAGGAGGTGGCGGGGCTCGCGGGAGCGACCATCGCGTTGGTCGGGATAGGTCCGATTGGGTTGATCGGTGTGCTACCGAATGCGTTGCCCTTACTTGGGTCGAAGGCCGACCAGGCCATGCTCGTCACCCGGTTCAGCCACACCTCATCCCAGACGTGAAAGTTCCACGTCCATGCGGCCGGAGGCGAGTCTGCCTTGGCCGCTGGCAGCACCCCAACCGCCACGCTGTTTATCGTGGTCACCATCCGGGCTGGAATACCCAGCGACCTCGAGAAGGCGTCCCCTATGGCCCCGTAGACCATGCACTGCCCGCAGACCTTGGCCGCGGTCGCAGGGTTCTGCAGCTTCGTCAGGAGGAGGGGGACGTCGTAGATCAGTGACTTGCCCGCTGGCACCGGCCATCCGGAGGGCAGCCCGTTGCTCGCCCCCTTGGCAATCGCCGCGGCGGAGTTGTTGGCAAGGTTCCACGCCTTGGCACCGTCCACCAGTCCCATGGCCGCCAGGTAGACGACTGCCTTCTGTGGGCCTAGAGTGAAGGTTATCGGGCCTCCCATGTACTTGTTTGTGACAGTCTTCACAGTGTTCGTCGCCGTCGGGCCGGAGCTCTGCGCGAAGTAGGCGACGTCGGTCTGGCCCATGACGTAGGAGGAGAACTGGGCCGCGTTCAGCCCGTTCACATCTGTGTCTGGGCTGCCGGGCGAGGCGTTGTAGATAACCCAGAACCACGCGCTGAACGGATCCAGCAGCTGGCACGGGGTTCCCTCTCCGCTTACGAGGATGTTGCCCAGGAAGTTGTACCTCCCTATGCCGGCGTTGGCGGGTATGGTGATCCGGATCGAGGTGCTGTTTATGGTCGTTATCTGCAGATCCGCAACGCTGGAGGCCGTCGGGTCGTGTGTCGCCGCGGGGTTTCTGCCGAGGACGAAGGGGCACTCGGGCATCGAGCAGACGGTCCTTATCGTGACGGTCGTTCCCCTCATGAAGAAGAGGGGTGGGATATTCTTGGGTAGTGGGTGGTTGAAGACGTTCCCAGAACCGCCCTTGATACAGGTGCTGCGCGTGAAGTTGAGTGACTGGTACTGCGGGTTAGCCGTTACGTATTGTGCAACGTTGTTCGTAAATTTGAGGCTCGAAAAGTAGCTGCAGCCGGCCAGAACGGTCGCACTCGTGACAGGAGTTGGCGCAGGTTGAGTATTCGCTGTCGGAATAGATGATAGGCAGAGGAGGGGGGCCAGAACTACAAGAACAGCACTCCTTTTCAGGTGCGCCGGGGACAATGCCATATTGTATTCTATGGGTGTATATAAGCTTCTTATTTCGGATTTCGTCCATATTGTCTGAAAAAATTTCAAACTTCACTCGACCGCCTGCCTCACTGGAGATTTAGGAGAACTGAGCACATATGAGCCGGGAACTCAGGCTCTTTCTGAACAGGCACTACGAGAAATTCTCGCCGGAGAAGCACTTGGAGAATCTGAAGATCCTCTTCTTCGAGGAGGGGACTGGAGCCATTACGAGAAGCTGAGAAAGCTGTCGGGCGACAGATGGAACTCCATCCTCCATGAGATGCTGAAACATTTCTCCTCTCGCCGCGGGAGGGGGCATGATGACGGCGACCGAACGACGCTCATAGAAATCTACCTGAGGGAAAAGATGCTCGATTCGGCCCTGAAAGAAGTACTAGCCAGAAGAGACCTGAGAGTTCTGGGCAGATATTACAAACAGCTTGCGGAAAGATACCCAGAGGAATACTTCAAGATGTACTCGGAGCTGCTGTTACCATATGCGGAAGCAAGCGGCGACAGAGGCCGCTACAGCGAAGTTGTATCGCAGCTCAAAAAGATGAAGGCGATCATAGGATTCGAGTTGGAATTCAGGAAGTACGTCGAGATGCTCCGGCGGAGATACGCAAGGAGACCAGCGTTCCTCGATGAGTTGAAGGGGCTTTGAACCCATTCGATTTGAAGGTCTCAGCGTACGAATTCTACGTTCGGTAGTTCTGCAAATGCTCTATCCCCTGTTAGAAACTTCAAGCCCTCTTTTTTGGAGATGTGATATCCCAGGGCATCCGCATACGAAAGCTCAAGGTTTCGCAGTTCATAGCGCAACTTCATGGCAGCCTCGACGTCCGGCAGGGAGAAGTCAATCTCGAGGGCGGAGCAAGCCTCCAAGACTTCGTGAGCAGCTCTCGCTCCGTGTATCCGGAGTACAGCATAGTGGATCTCCATCAAGTTGAGCCTTGTTAGCACCCCTGTGTTCTTCTCAAAGTAGGCGGCATATCCGTGATCATCGCTGAGATACGATAGAACGGCATAGCTATCGTAAAAGAACTTAGGCATGCCAGCCTTTCCTCATCTCCTCCTTGGCGGCCTGAAGATCTGCGATTGGGTATTTTCCCCTTAGCTCTGTGATATCGCTTACCTTGGTGACTCGTATCTCGACCTGCTCCCCCGCGCGTAACCCATTCTTCTCAGCGAGTTCTTTTGGAATGATGACTCCAATT
>JAPCJS010000126.1 GCA_027886825.1 Nitrososphaerota archaeon | reverse complement strand
TTCGATCTGACCATGGACCCTGACAATGTCAGGGCCTCGATCGAGCAGCTCGGCATCGGCTTCTTGTTCGCACCGACCTTCCACCCCGCGATGAAGCAGGTTGGCCCCGTCAGGCGAGAGCTCGGCATAAGGACCATCTTCAACCTGATGGGACCACTCATGAACCCTGCGGGGGCCGACGCGCAGATCCTCGGCGTCTACTCACAGCCGCTCACGCTCAAGGTCGCGCAGGCGCTGAAGAAGCTCGGGAGCAGGGAGGCGATGGTCATCCACGCCCTGGAAGGGATGGATGAGATCTCTGTGACCGGGAGGACCTCTGTGGCCTGGCTGAGGGACGGAGAGATAACCCCACACGAGTACTCGCCGGCGGACTTTGGTGTGCGAACCTACCCAGAGGGGACAATGACCGTCTCCTCCATCGAGGAGAGCGCTCGGGCCACCCTCGCGATCCTAGAAGGGTCGGACAGGGCATCCGGGAGGCTGGACATTGTGCTGGTGAATGCCGCAGCGGCGATCGTCGTGTCAGGGATGGCGAGCGACTTTGAAGAGGCCCTGCCGATGGCCAGAGATTCCATCGAGAGCGGTGCCGCCTACCGAAAGCTTGAGGCGATGATCCGGTTCAGCGGAGGCGAACTGAAGAGGTTGGAGAACCATGCTGCAAGCCAATGACGATTTCATCGCCACCCTGGCCGAGTCGGCGCGCAAGACCATCTCAGAGGGATACTATGACGTGCAGGACGCAGGCCTGCCCGCAAGGAGCCTGCGAAACTCTCTCCTTACGGCGAAGGGTATGCCGCTCATCACCGAGGTGAAGTTCCGTTCGCCAGCCGAGGGCCTCCTGAGGAAGAGCACCGACGTGCGCGAGATCGCGCTAAAGTACCAGCGCGGCGGAGCCGCCGGCATCTCCGTGCTCACCGAGCCCAAGCACTTCGAAGGAAGGCTCGAGTACCTAACGGCCGTGAAGAGGAGCGTGGAGATCCCAGTCCTGATGAAGGATATAGTCGTCGACCCGGTCCAGATAGACGCAGCCAGGAAGGTAGGGGCTGACGCCATCCTTCTGATGGCGATAATCTTCAAGGCCCGGCTCTCGAACTTCGGCCTGGAGAAGATGATCGAGCACGCGCACGAGCGGGGGCTCGAGGTGCTCCTCGAGACACACTCGGAGAACGAGTATCTCGAATCGCTGAATAGCCAGGCCGACATCATCGGGATCAACAACAGGAACCTCAAGACACTGGAGGTCTCCCTGGACACCTCCCGGGAGCTGCTCAGGAAGCACTCACACCCGAAGACCGTTATCTGCGAGAGCGGCTTCTCGAAGACCTCGGAGCTCGTCGAGCTCCGTTCCCTCGGGGCTGACGGGTTCCTGGTAGGTTCTGCGCTTATGAAGTCTAGCGATATCGAGAAGACAGTCCGCGAACTCGTGGGTGCCACATGATGGCGGTCAGGGTGAAGATCTGCGGCATCACCAGGGAGGCCGACGTCGACTCTGCCGTATCGATGGGCGCCGACGCGGTCGGCTTCATCAGCGGGTTCCCGGCCTCCCCGCGGAACATCTCGCTGGAGAGAGCCGGTGAACTGGCGAGCAGGGTCCCGCCCTTCGTCTCTGCCGTGCTCGTCACGACGGGGGAGACCATCCAGCGGAGCGAGTCCGACGTGAGGAAGACCGGAATCGGTACCATACAGCTCTACGGCGACGCCGTCGACCCGGGGGCCGTCCGCACCTCGCTAGGCGTCCGACTCATACGGCCGTACCTCGTGAAGTCCGAGGGGACGCGCCCGGCAAAGGCCGAGTCCAACGGGTTCGACGCGCTCCTGACCGACACCTACAGGGCGGGGCGGCAGGGCGGGACAGGAATCATCTCAGACTGGGATTTCTGCCGGCGCATAAGAGAGGAGATCCTTCCCGTCCGCATGATCCTGTCGGGCGGGCTCAGGCCGGAGAACGTGGCCGAGGGGATAAGGGCGGTCCGACCATTCGCAGTGGACGTCTCCTCGGGGGTCGAGAGCTCACCCGGGGTGAAGGATCCAGACAAGATCGCCGAGTTCATCCGCCGGGCCCGGGAGGCAAATTTGCAATGAGCAGGGATTATCCGAAGCGCGGGCGGTTCGGCAGATACGGGGGCCAGTTCATCCCAGAGACCCTGGTGCCAGCGGTGAAGCAGCTCGAGGGGTCCTATCTGGCGCTGCGAAACGACCCCGGATTCAAGGCCGAGCTCGCGCACCTGCTGGCCGACTATGCAGGGAGGCCGACTCCTCTCTACCTGGCGACGAACCTGACGCGGCGAGCCGGAGGTGCGAAGATCTACCTCAAGCGCGAGGACCTGCTCCACAGCGGTGCCCACAAGATCAACAACACCCTCGGACAGGCGCTGCTCGCCAAGAGGATGGGCAAGCCGAGGGTGATCGCGGAGACGGGGGCGGGGCAGCACGGTGTCGCGACGGCCATGGCCTGTGCTGTCCTCGGTCTCAAGGCTGAGGTCTACATGGGTTCGGAGGACATCGAGCGGCAGAAACTCAACGTGTTCCGGATGCGCCTTCTCGGTGCGCAGGTCCACAGCGTGGACACAGGGTCGAGGACGCTCAAGGACGCCATCAACGAGGCGATCAGGGACTGGGTGACCAACCTGGAGGACACCTACTACATCATCGGCTCGGTCGTCGGACCGCACCCATACCCCGTGATTGTCAGGGACTTCCAGAGCGTGATCGGGGTCGAGGTCAAACGGCAGATGAGGAAGGCCGAGGGGAGGCTGCCTGACGCGGTCGTCGCATGCGTCGGCGGTGGGAGCAACGCCATGGGCAGTTTCCACGCGTTCGCGCACGACGGGTCTGTCAGGCTCTACGGCGTCGAGGCAGGCGGGACGGGACGGGGCCGGAGCGCGGCTACGCTCGTCGAAGGCCGTGAGGGCGTCCTTCACGGGATGCTTACGTACCTGCTGCAGGACAAGTATGGGCAGGTCAGCTCGACCGAGAGCATCTCGGCTGGGCTTGACTACCCGGGCGTCGGACCAGAACACTCGTTCCTCAAAGACAGCGGGCGAGCCACCTATGTCTCTGTCTCTGACGACGAGGCAGTGAAGGCGTTCCACCTCCTCTCGAGGTCGGAGGGGATCATCCCTGCGCTGGAATCGGCCCACGCCATCGCCTATGCGGTGAGGCTGGCGAGGAGGATGAAGGCGGACCAGAGCATCGTCGTGACGCTCTCGGGCCGGGGCGACAAGGACGTGCAGATCATCGCAAAGAGGACGGGACTCGAGCTATGAGCGAGATCTCCAGGGTCTTCGAGCGCCTCGGCGGCGAGGGCGCACTGATCGCCTATGTGATGGGCGGCGATCCGGACATCGCGACATCAGCGAGGGTCATCGAGGCGGTCATCGCCGGAGGCGCGGACATCGTCGAGGTCGGGATCCCCTTCTCCGATCCGATGGCCGACGGGAGGTCGATCCAGGCCGCCGCTGTGCGCTCTCTCTCCTCTGGGACCAAGCCCGGCGATGTGCTGAGGATGGTCGCCGCTGTCAAGAAGGACCATCGCACCCCGATCGTAATCATGACCTACTTCAACATCCTGTACTCCCCGGGACTGGAAAAGTTCCTCTCAGAGGCAAAGCGATCCGGAGTCGACGGCCTGATAATCCCAGACCTGCCCCTCGATGAGACCGGCGAGTACTCGCGCCTCGCCAAGAAGTACGGGCTGGACATCATCCTGCTGGCGGCGCCTACGACCACCCCTGAGAGGATGAAATCTCTCGTGAGCCACTCGTCAGGATTCCTGTACCTCGTCTCGCTGCTGGGTGTCACGGGGGCCAGGTCGGAGCTGAAGGGCGGCACCGGCGACCTGATACGGTTCGCAAAGAGGTTCACGAAGGGCAGAATACCTCTGGGCGTCGGGTTCGGGATATCCAAACCGGACCATGTGCGCACCGTCCTGGAATCGGGCGCTGATGCCGTGATCGTGGGGAGCAGCATCGTCAACAAGGTAGCGGCGCGGGAGAAGGGCGACGAGGCGATGCTCAGGGACGTCGAAAACTACGTGCGGTCCATGAAAGCGGCGACGAAGCCAGCTCACGCGAGCAAGACTTGATTGATTGTCTGCGCCGCGAATCGTTCTCTTGGCGATGCTCCCACTTTCTCCTTCGGAGGATAGCCGCACTTGATAGTTTCAGGCGTGTTGTTCGCCCTTTGTCACCAGCGATGAAAGTCCCTGCACGAAGATGGGGTCGAGTGCAAAAGTGACAGTTTCGGGAAGACAACCCTTATCTCTACTAGTATGAGTTCAACCGTGATTCATGGAGCAAATCTCCTGGGACCTTGCGGGGACGATCTCTTCAGGCGTATCCGCCGTCCGGGCAATTTCAGTTGGATACCGCCTTGAATGACCAGGCCATACCGGTGGAAGCCAAACTCATCCAGAAAAACTTCAACAATCCCAGGCTCGAGTCGCGTAGGTTGTTCGGCGAGGTCTTCGGGACGTTCTTCCTCGTCGTCGTGGCGGCAGGGGCAGATGTGGTGAATGCCGCCAGCCTGGGAGAGGTCGGTCGTGTCGCGGCCGTCGTGGCGCCCGGCATCATGGTCATGGCCATCATCCTTTTCATGGGAGCGGTCTCGGGCGCTCACCTCAACCCTGCCGTAAGCATTGGTTTTGCAGCGCGAGGGGACTTTCCCTGGAAGCGGGTCCCGGGGTACATTCTCGCCCAGCTGCTCGGAGCGACAATCGCGTGTGCGTTCCTCTGGCTGATGTTTGGCAGAGTAGGGATGCTGGGGGCCACCGAGCCGGGCCCGGGAATCTCGGACCTCCAGACGATGATCATGGAACTCGTACTGACTCTGGGGCTGGTGAGCACGATCCTAGGGACGGCATCAAAAGCGCAGAGCGTGGGTCCACTGGCCGCGCTGGCGGTGGGAGGTTACATCGCGCTCGCAGGCCTTTGGGGGAGCCCGATCAGCGGAGCATCGATGAATCCGGCTCGGTCATTCGGGCCCGACCTCTTGCTCATGAACTTCGCTCACTACTGGGTCTATGTGGTGGGTCCGACAGCCGGAGCGCTGCTAGCGGTCGTCGCAGCGTACGTACTTCGGGGTCCCGGAGGCGATGAACCCGCGATCCGCGCAGCTCAGGGCTGGCTCAGTGCATACCTTCACCTTCCTGCAATCCCGGCACGCAGACAGTCGCCTGTACGTCTCCCGCTGGAAGGGTTGTCTGTCCTGACCCGTCCTGACCTTGCTGCCCTCGAAAATCGAAGCCAAAGAGATAACACCCATCCTCCTCTTGGGCCACGAACCTGACCTCATCGACATGATCAGCGAGGTAATCTCGGGCGGTAATGGAGCGGGATCCTCCTGTGGACCCGAGCCCGCTCGGAGTGGTAGCGACCTTCTGCAGCGCCGTCCCCGATGCTCTCCGGACCGAGCTGGACCTCCCAATATCCACAGGCCAGTGCCTGCGGCGAGCGTGCTGGAAGCCACGTTCACGAAGAAGATGACCGTGACGAACCGGAAGGTCGCTTCCGAGTCGGTCGCGCTCTGGGCGCTCGGCCATCTCCCGGCCTTGATGGCGTACCTTCTGACACAGCTCTAGGAGCTCGACTTCTCGAAGGCCTGGTACACGCTGCCGATGGCGCTCTCAGAGTCCCCGACGAACGCCCTCGATATCTCGGAGAACCGCTTCTCGAACCCGTCCCTGTCCTTCGAGTCTATCAGCCGCTTGAGCGAGGAGAGCTCGCCGATCAGGGCCCCCAGGAACTCGGAGGAGAAATCGTTCTCCAGCTGGATGTACGAGTAGAGGGAAGGGCTCTGCGACAGCACGCCTTCGGCGAGGGTCAGCTGCACCGAGGAGGTCGGGGTCTCGAGCTTCCTGAACTCCTTGGCCGAGACGTACCTGCTGACCGTCCCCGCGTAGGCTATGTTCAGGACGTGGGTGAGGGATAGGATCAGGCCCATCGTACGGTCGTGCTCCTTCTCCTTCATGGGAATCAGGTTCGCCTCGGGAAAGAGACGCCGCGCGAGGCCGAGGGACCCCTTGTCCGTCTCGACCACGCAGATCTTCATCCCCTTCTGCTCGGAGAGGGAGGGGCCGAAGAGGGGGTGAAGCGAGAGAAGCTTCACCTTCCTGGCCTGGAGCGTCTTCTTCAGCGGGCCCACGACCTTCCCCTTCACCGACGATATCTCGATGACGCAGGCACCGGCAGAGAGCCGCGGCGTTATCTCCTCGACGGTCTCGACCGTCCTGTCGACCGGAGTGGCCACGAGGACCAGCTCTGCTCCCTTGACCGCGTCGAGGTTTGACCTTGCCAGCCTGAACCCTTGCTGGCCGACGCTGGCGGCCCTCGGGTCCGAGCCCGTGACGTCGTCCCCTCTGGAGACGAAGTACTTGACGAAGAACCTGCCCATCCCGCCGGAGGAACCGATCACTGCCACCTTCAACCGATGAGTTCCCCTATCTTTCGGATCCCCTGGACTATGGTATCCTCTGACTGCCCGAGGGATATCCTGAAGCATCGCGGATAGTTCCCGAAGCCGGTCCCGGGAGATATCGTCACTCCCTTCTCCTCGATGAGCTTCATCGTGAACCCGGAGGAGTCGAAATCGGCCTTCCTTGCCTGGGGGAAGACGTACATCGCGCCGTCGGGCTTGACATACTGCAGCGCCGCAATGCCGTCGAGCTCCCTGCTCGCCGCCTCGATCCTCTCCTTCATCGATGCGACGTTCTCGGCCACCTCGGCGTCGCTCTGCAGCGCCTTTATAGCGCCGTACTGTATGAACTCAGGGACCGACGAGACCATCAGGGACTGCACCTTCGCCATCTTCGTAATGGTGTCCTCGGATGAGAGGGTGTAGCCTATCCTGAACCCTGTCATCGCCCAGGTCTTTGAGAAGGAGGATGTGAGTATGAACCTGTTGGCCCCTCCCTCGAGTATGCTGGGGCAGGGCGCGTACGCGTAGTCGGTGTAGATCTCGTCGCTTATCACGGTCAGCTTGTGGTCGTTCGCCACCCCGAGGATCTCCCTGAACTTCGCGGGCGCGATGATCTTGCCAGTGGGGTTCGACGGGTAGCTGAGCAGGATTGCCTTTGTGTTCGGTCTTATCGCCTCCTTCACCCGCTCGACCGAGGGTTCCCACGACTCCTCCAGGGTCGTGTGCACCGAGATGGCCCTGGCCCCGATGTACTGTAGCGCCTCCTTGTATGCGGGCCAGTTCGGCTCTATCACGACGGCGCTCTCGCCCTCCTTCACGGTCGTAGAGAGGGCCATGTAGACCCCGAACCTCCCGCCTGGATTGACCATCAGCTCGCTCTCCTTGGCAGCGTAGTGGTGCTTCCTCTCGAGGTACGCCTTCACG
>JAPCJS010000057.1 GCA_027886825.1 Nitrososphaerota archaeon | reverse complement strand
TGGGTTCTGCTCCTTAGGCGTGGAGGAGGTTGCCCTTCTTCATAGCTGCTACGACCACGAGGCCGATCGCCGCTACTAGCATGGCTGGTGCGCCAAACTCAGGGACGGTTGGAGGGGGTGTCTGTCCGTTCGCGACGAAGTTGTCCGTCACGCTGAACGATGGGTGGACTCCGCCGATGAGTGCGGTCGAGGTCCCTGCCCAGTTGGCGGTGTACGTTCCGGCCGTCACTGTGCTAGGTGCGCCCGTTCCAGGGGTGAAGTCTGTGGGGTAGATCGCGGTGAGGTTCTGTGTTCCGCATGGGATGTTCGTTACTGTGTACGTGGATGTCAGTCCGCCGGGCGTCGTCACGGTGAGTACACCGGAGAAGAACGCGCCAGATGGACAGTCGATGTCAGAAGAGTTGCCGCCGACCAGCATGTCAGCTACGCCGAAGGTGGCCGTGTTGGTACCACCGGTGATGATACCCGAGCTCGATGAGCTCCAGTTCAGATTTGCGTTGATCGGATGTGCTGCCGCAAAAGGCAACATAGCCAAGAGTCCGAGCGATACGAGTGCCAGTATTGGTGCTATTTTCGTGCTTTGCATGATATAAATCAGAATTTACATAAACTTTTTGGCATATAAGCGCACAGAAGCTGAGATACACAGACATGAACAGGGAATTCATGTCCATCTCTATCACCCAGGGCAAGCAGCCCGGACCACACCTCTAAGAAGGCCCGGCAACATGAGGAGAGCCGGACAATGAAGATCGGCCTCAGACTGGCCTCCAGCGGTGAGCTGGCCAAGCCACAGAACCTGGCGAAGTTCGCGAAACGCGCGGAGGACCTCGGTTTCCACGCTCTATTCATGTCGGACCACATAGTGATCCCCCCGAAGATCGAGTCTGACTATCCCTACAACGAGGCGGGGTTCGACGAGCCTATGGAGACCCTCGAGCTCATCACCACGCTGGCCTACATCGCTGCCATCACGAGAAAGATCGAGCTAATGACAGCGGTGCTGGTCGCGCCCTATCGCAACCCCGTGCTCACCGCCAAGATGCTAGCCAACGTGGACATTCTCTCGGGTGGCAGACTGATCGTGGGTCTGGGGGTCGGATGGATGGAAGAGGAGTTCAGGGCCTTGAATGTGCCCTTCGAGAACAGGGGAAGGCTGGTCGACGAATATGTGAAGGTCTTCCGCGAGCTCTGGTCGAGCGACGCTCCGCACTTCTCGGGCGACTTTATCGAGTTCGAGAACATCACGCTGCTCCCGAAGCCATCGCAGAGACGGGGGCCATCCATCTGGATAGGCGGAGAGAGCCCCCCTGCTCTGAGAAGGGCTGCTACGCTCGGAGATGGCTGGATGCCCATCGGATCGAACCCTCGCCACACGTTGAGAGACCCCGCCGAGTTGGCGTCGTCGTTGCGGGTCTTGGGACAGGAGGCTAGGAGGGCGGGTCGCTCCCCCTCCGAAATCACGGTAGCCTACATGGTGCCCAGATACGAGCTGGTCGAGAACGGGGGCCCGAACGAACCTAGTCAGTCGTTCGTTGGGGATAGAGCGAAGATAGTCAGGAGCATCAAGGCGTTCGGAGATATCGGCGTCAGTTTCCTAGGTTTCGAGATACTGGGCCCTAGCATTGGCGAGGCTATCGATGCAATCGAGAGTTTCGCAGGGGTAATCGGCGAGTTTCTTCCCCATCCGTGAACACGGTCCACCCTCTCTCGACTTTCCAGCCCGATAACATCGATCTACTCCTTAATCAGCTAGCTTTGGTTCATCGCGCCTAGATCAACCATCATTCGGTCAGGCTTTCGGATGACTCAGGCCTTGGTTATCGACGTTATCTGCACGTACTCGGTGAAGCTGAATGTCGACCCAGAACCACCCTGGTTCCCATAGAGCGTCTCGCTACCCGTAATAGACAAGAATGGAACGATGATGAAGGTAGTTCCAGGAACCTGGCCTGTTTGGAGGGCAAATTTCGTGATGTTCTGGGTGAAGCCGTTTGAACATACACCGGCACCGAACGGGAGAGAGTTAGCTCCATAATTGGTGACAGCTACGGTGGTTGCTCCGATCTCTATGCTAGTCTGGTTGACCACGTGGATTGCCCCGGCCCCCTGGTACAAGGGGAGCAGTATGCTCGCCCGGTTCTCTGCGAACTCAAGGGGGAATACCAGGGTCGACGCAAGTTGAAAGGCCTGGTCCCCTGTGACGTTCTGGCCTGAAGACTCCACTGCGATGACGGTCCCGTCTGACTTCATCCAGACGATCCCAGACATGGTAGGGCTGGAAGCGCTTGCCCTTTCCGTCACGTTGGCCTTGTAGGCCGAAGCACCCGACTTGGGGCTGTAAATGACATGGTATGAACCCGTGTTGTTCCCGGCCGAGTCGAGGATCACAGTCATCGACGAGAAGTTCCCGAACAGGGATGGGACTATGCGGTCAAGTTTCGCTGGTCCTGACGTTGATGTGACGGTCGTGATCGTCGATGTTGTTGAGGTTGTGGAAGTTGTGGCGCAGCTTGCTGACGTGGTGCTCGTAGTTGTTGTTGGCGTAGAAGTGGTTGTACTGGCTGTTGTGGTGCTGGTGGTCGTAGGAGTAGTGGTGGCGCTCGATGAAATCGTCGTCGAGCTGCTCCGGGATGTGGAAATAGATGAGGAAACAATTACAATCGATGAAGTAGTTGACTTCGACGAAGTTGTCGATGTCGTATTCGAGCCCGGGGAGCCAGGTGTCAGAGCATAATATGCGCCTATCCCGGCGATTGCAATAATGACGACTATCACGAGACCAATAATAGTACGGGCGATGCCGCGCTTTTGAGAAAACATGGGTAAGCGGCGAGGCTTGCCGAACCGTATTTAACGGTAGAGACGACCTCACCAGCGATGAGATTGGGTTGGCTGAATCTTGGCTATCGTAGAAAAGAAGCCGATTCGGGACAGTGAAAACTGCATGCCGCGGTCAGTTCGAATATCTACAATCTGGCCTTTCCGCCCATAAATTATCATATGGTGCCTTGACTCTCAAGATTCATCCTCTCAAACTCCTCGCCTCTTTAGCAGCCCACCTCCATCTCCTCACCAGGAGGAGGACAAATCCCACAAGAACCAGCATGTAACTCAGACTTATCGTGCTCTGGATTTCCTGGCTGGCGAAAGAAGAAAGCAGGTCAGTGGAGAACCATCCTATGAGGAAGACCTGCATGAGGAGAACGAAATCCTTTGTCGCCCTCGGAGCCCTCCGAATAATCACCCCCAGCATGAGAGTGACTATGGAGAGGATCAGAAGGAGCAGCGTCGCTTCTTCTATAGAGATCTCAGGCATGGTACTCCGACCTGCATCTCAAGTAGGTATAGCTCAAGGCAGCGGAGAAAATGAGGAGGGCAGAGAGGAATTCGAGCCCTGAACCGAGCACAGAATCCCCAATGGAGGCGGTCAGCCGATAAACCCCGTGAGTGACCAGGGCGATGCCGAGAAGAGCGGAGATGAAGAAGAAAGACCTCTTGACCTTGAAGACCCGAGCGGAGATGTAGAATGGTATCACAGATATTCCAATCACGAGCATCCCGCTGGCGAGTTGGAAGTAGTCCATCATCTTCTAACCAACCGGACATGGTAGGGAAGATGACTTAAGACTGTACCGGCGTTTCATTCTTTCGTCTCCTCGTCTCGTAGAGAAAAGAAGAGTCTAAAGGCCTTATCCGCTACTTCCTTGTTCGTGCGCACTTCGAGTTCAATCTCACCACGATCGAACGTCACCGTTATGTTGCTGAAGGTGCTCCTGTACATTGCGTACTTCTTCCCGTCGTCCGTCAGCACCATCCGATCGATGACGAGGAGCCCATTTTCCTTCATCTCATTGACCAGACGGTACGCGGAAGTATGAGGGAGATTGCATTCCCTTATGAGGTCAACTACACTCTTGGACCGCGAAGCCGTGGACCCCATGATCCTGCAGGCTTCTTCGTCTGCCAAGGCTTTCAGCAAAGCGTTCTTGAGAACTTTATCTTCGATAAGCATGGGCGCTCGATGCCATCACTGGAATCCAGAATGGGGATTCGTGACCCCGTCTTATAAGACGGAAGTCCTTCGAACCTTCGAAGATAAATGAGAATCCTCATTTCGAGAACAACATGCATAGGGATCTTCTCCATGCTGATCCTTCTGGTAGTAGCCGGGCCGGTGAACGCCTCTGCCAGTACCTCAAACGCATCGGGTTTCAACCGCGCCGGAAACCTCCTCATCACCGATCAGTTCAACAACCGTGTCATCGAGGTGAACCCCCAGAACGACCAAATCGTCTGGAGCTTCGGCTCAGGCAACGGGATGCTCTGCAATCCAGGTCCTCACTCGGTTATCGGGTCGAACGACGCCGAGCGCCTGGCCGACGGGCTGACCCTGATAACCGGGACCGGCATACCATCGGGAGTACCCAACACGACCGCCTGCGTCGACAACCGAGTGATCATCGTAGACCAGAAGGGCGATATCCTCTGGCAGTATGGCGTGGCCGGAGCCACCGGTTCAGGCTTCAACAGACTAAACGTCCCAGTCTTCGCTATCCAGCTACCGAACCACGACATAATGATCGTCGACCAGGGAAACAACCGTGTCATCGAGGTGAACCTCCTGAAACAAATAGTCTGGTCATATGGGCCGACTTCTGGACCAGGGGTGCTCAATAGTCCCAACAGTGCTGAGTTGCTGCCAAACGGCCACATCCTCATAGCTGATGAGGGCAACAATCGCGTGATCGAGATCACCCACTCTGGTGAAATCGTCTGGCAATACAGCAAAGGGCTGAGTGGGGCGGCGTTCGCCAGCCGGCTTCCGAATGGCGATACGCTGATAACCGACTCCGGACACGCGCGCATCATTCAAGTAACAGAGGACAAACACATCGTGTGGCACTACTTCACCAACAGGACAGCAAACAGCAACCCCAACCCACTGCCGACCAACGCAGTCCGTCTTGCTGACGGCAAGACTCTGATAGCCGACCAATTCAACGACCGCGCAATCATTGTCAACCACAACAAGCACATAGTTCTTCAGTATGGCATGACAAACGTTCCCGGCAACGGAGCCGATCAGCTCTACGGGCCGTACACGGCGTTCGTCATCGGTGACTACACCGGTCAGACGCCACCCCCCTCATATCCTGCAATTGCACAAGCACAATAGAGTACGCGAGACGCCGAGCGGCATCACCTCGCCGCCAAAGCTCTCACGTACCTCCACCTTTTCTTAGGCTCCATTTCCGGCCAGCCTGGGGCATTCCTCCTGCGTATCCTGTCAGACTCCAACCAGACGCCCGTGATAGGGGCACAGACCATGGCCACGAACAGCCCGACATTCTGTGGGGATTCCCCTGAAACGACGCAGACAACCCTGGCGTTCACAACCAACGGTACCGAGTGGTATTCGCTCGGCGGCGAGAACAACCTGGGTTACTCCATCGTCATCACGTACTCGGGTCAGACCTACACGTCCACAGGAAGGCTCGAGCCGGGCTCGGTGACGTGTACGACGTACTTCATCCCTTCAGGGATCACGGACGTCACCACGGGGGGATCAATCTGCCTGCAGCTGACCGGAGCCATACCTGCAAGAGCGGTCTTACCACATCGTGCAATGACTTTTTAGTAGACCCCTCGGAGTAGAGCCGGCCCTTCAGACCCTTGAGACCTCTTCGATCTTCGGAAATTCGAGGCAACTGGGCTACTCTTCTGCTTCCCATCCGGTCCGACCAAACGATCGATTATGACCTTCTGGGAGCTGAAATCAGCCACTTCGGAGTGGCGCGGGTCAATGGTGTCTACTCGAACGGCACGGCCGGCGAGTTCTACACCCAGACGGAGGAGGAATTCGATCGGGTGAACAGGATCCTGGCCGAAGCCTGCGAGCGGTTGCGCATCCCCTTCCAGATTGGGGTCTCTCACATGAGCTCGCAGCTCTCTCTCGACCGCCTGCGACGGGCGCGGGCGTGGGAGCCCTCCGGATTCCAGGTCATCCTCCCTGATTGGTTCCCTCCGACGATGGACGACATCCACCGCTTCCTCGACGTCATGGAGGCCGCGGCCGATCCGATTCCCCTGATCGTCTACAACCCGCCCCATGCCAAGCGCAGGCTCGTTCCGGCGGAATGGATCGAGATCGTGAGGCGTCACCCGGGGGTGGCCGGGATCAAGGTGGCGGGCGGGGATGCCGCTTGGTACGAAGCGATGAGACCTGTGCTCGACCAGGTCTCGGTCTTCATCCCGGGCCACACCTTGGCGACCGGCCTAAGCCGGGGAGCCCAGGGTGCCTATTCCAACGTCGCCTGTCTGAGCCCCGGCGGAGCCCAGGGCTGGTACGAGCTCTGCCAAAGCGATCTGAGGGAGGGGCTGAAAATGGAGGAGAAGATTGGAGGTTTCTTCTCCCGGGAGGTCATGCCGCTCATAACGGTGAGAAAGCTTCCCAACATGGCCGCGGACAAGGCGCTGGCCGTGGCAGGTGGCTGGCTGCCGGGATTATCGACCCTGCTTAGATGGCCTTACGAAGGCGCGACCGAGGAAGAGGCCATTCGTATCGGTACAGCGGCTCGCGCCGCGCTGCCGGAGCTGTTCCCTCAAGTTTGATATCGGAAACAGCAACAATCAAGCTCGATGTTCGGGGGTCATCCGCTCTAGGGAGAGAGGTTCGCAGTGTCATGTTTTCAGCCCTTTCAGAACAGGTACGTGCCATGAGTCGAAAGGAAGGCATATCAGGATTGATTTAGAAGAGCAATCGCGAGTAGTATTGAGGAAGATCGAACTACCATCAGAGGAACTAGCCGAGGAACTTCAAAGCCACCTGCAAGACAAGAGGTTCACGGGCTCAACCTACGACAAGGGACGAAGGACCATCCAGTTTCCAGACAACATGAACACGTTGCAATGGTCGAGCCTCAGAGGTACAGTTGAGAAGTGGGCGAAAGGAAGGCATCTGGAGGTCGTAGAATCGCTAAAGCTCCAATCAACCAGATCCGAAGAAACACAGGTCAGAGCGGACCCGAAGGAGCTGGAGGCAGAGGTGAAGAAGAAGCTGGAAAGGCTTACACCTGAGACGGCAGAGGAACGCTACAAGTACCTTCAGAGCAGACCGATCAGCGAGCTAACAGAGGCCGAATTCAACGAGCGACTCGCACTGGCCCAGAGATCTGACAAGGTAAAGCCCCCCAAGAAGTGAGTCTCTCAAGGTGAAGAGCCGCCCGTCGGCATAGCCATCCAATCAGAAGCGGATAACGTCCACAATATCAGCAAGCGGTGACTGAAGGCACCTAGTTCCACGTCAGCTGAGCCTGGGCTCGCTCCTAACTCGACTGCGCCAGGGGCCATTGTTTAGCTTGCACTTGCCACACATTCGATTCGGAATAGATTCACAAGGTTAAGCTGGGCCTCTCTATGGCGCAGACTTCATTGGCGGCCTCTCCGGAAGCGCCGCAGTCTTGTCTGCCCTAGATCCCGATCGGCTTTCGCACCAGAATCACTGTCATCCGACCACTAATCCACTCCCTTTCGAGGATCAGGGTCTTGCCCACGAACGACCCTGTGCTCAAGACCTTGCGGACCTGGACGTCCTCCCAAGGCAGGACATATTGGCGGATTCGTCTGAGCGCCGTTTCTAGGTCGGGTACAATCTTTTGACTGCCAACCACGAAGATCACCTTGCCGGCCGTGTTGGAGTAAGGACCAATCTGGCTCGCCGAGGCGGATGCTGCCACCAGGACGCCATCTTCCGTTACCGCGTTGACACTCCCAAGCATGAAGTCGGGAGATGCGATGAGCTTCCGGATCTCGCGCATCTGGGTCTTTCGGTCCATCTTTAGGACCCGGGGCCTCAGAGCATCATAGCGGCCCGTATCGTGGACTGCCTCGAAGATCCCGGAGTCCTGGAGAGTCTTCGACTTGCCGGAGTAGACCTCTGCTCCTTCAGGGAGTCGTTCCAGTACCGCCTTGCGGGCCTGGTCGCCGTCATCGACCACCAGCACCTCGATGTTTCGTTCCCGAATGCGCCCGGCGACTCTCTGAATGGTCTCTTCGGACGCCGGGACCGTGAAGTCTTCTTGAGATAGGGTCATATCTGGGTCTTCTCTGTGTAGAACTGCCGCGGCCCTAGCCCGAATTCCCGTTTTTCTTGAAGGTCGGGTTCGAAGCGTTCGTCTTCGGGGCCCGCCCGCCCGCAAACCGATAGGCCGAGAGCACGATCCCAAAGATCACATCTACCTCGTGCTCGTCACGCGGACCGTAGAGCATCACCATATTCTTGCGTGCCAGCCCAGCGCGGGCGACAGGGTGCACCTCGGCCCATCCAGCGTCGACGTCCCTAGGAGCCAGATCTGGCGGAAGAGCGATGTGCATGCTACGGTCCCAGGGATGAAAGTGGCCGATCTCCCGCTCGTTGATGAACGCATCAGCGGGTCCCTTCGGGACTCTGTCGCGGAGCCACATCCCTCGCTCGGGAGGGTCGGAACGGTGAATGGGTCGTTCCTCGATATCAGGAAGCGCGAACACGCGCGCGGCAAGAGCGGTCGACATCTCAGGCGGCGCGAGCTGATTTTCCTGGATGTGAGGCGCCCATGGAGTAGTCTTTGGGCGCGGCCCTGCTCGCTTGGGGAGCCCTTGTGCTCGCCTCGATAGGATTGTGGAACCGTCATCCTCATTAGATGGACTCAATTTTCAGTCACCGCAGAATCCTATTGGTCGTCCAATATAAAAATGTTGGGCATCCAATAACATGAGATCGACCATACGCAGAGGTGAGAGATGGTAAGGAATGTGATCGCATAGGAATCCTCTGTGCTGACGTGGATAACGCCTGAAGACCTAGGTAGTGAATGGTCGCCCGTCTTCGCTGATTTGAGACAATCGAGAGAAATATGGCGTGAGGCCCGCAGCGCAAATTCGATCTCTAACCATGAGACGCACGCTTGTGAAGTACAAGATTCATCATCAACATGCTGATTCTTCAATTCCCGTCAGAGAATAGGTGAGTCATGACGCATTTGAGATGGACGAATCTGCTTCATCGGCGCCGGTCTGCGCATCAAGGCTTATTTGCCCGCGATTCTTATGAATGGTCCGAGAAGGCTGCAATAATCTGATAGCTGAGAAAAAGAGCGGAATTGCCGCAATCGCCGTCGCCATCCTCGCCATAATCCTGATCGCTGCTGTTGCGGGCGCGTATCTCCTGTTCAGCTCTTCGGGCTCGAACGGCCAATTATCCAGCCAGAGCACCTCCGATACGACATACTGCGTCACCGTAAGCTCGTTCTCGTCAGGCCCAATACAGACCAATACCACGCTGGCGTGTGAGTCGTTCAGCACGAGCCAATCGAGCAGCCAGACGGGACAGACTTCGAGCAGCACCACTCCGCCCTCATCGAGTTCTTCCTCGCCCACGACCACTTCGTTCTCCTCGTCGAGCAGCACGAACACGAGCAGGCTGCACACGTTCAACGTCCATTTCGACTGGTCGGTGAACTCTACCTCCTCAGGAATCGTGGACACAACCGTCGCCTCGGGCAGCTTCACCATCACAATCGACCTTGACGCAGGCGCAGGCATGGCCACGGCACACGGGAATATCGACAACACGATCACGGGGGTCTGCTCCGGGCACGATTCGGTCAGCTACACCTTCCAGGCAATTGGGGAAATCGATACCATCTCGAACAACCTCACCCTCGCGTTCGAGCCGCCAACGCCCGATACCTCGTCGGTCGCAGAGACATGTCCGGACCAAGGGAGTGGGACAGTGGGTTATTCTTGGCCGAGCGTCGTCCCCGAGACGGTGACTCTTCCCGCGGTCTACGGCGCGAAGGTCGAAGGAACGTCGGGAGAAGTCAGCTACGAGATAATACTGGCGTAGGACGCGCGACAGTTGCGGTCGTTCTCGGACCGATGGCGCGTTGACTCGCTCAATCAGTCCCGAGTGAGAGAGTCCATTTCTTTCGGGACCCAATTCGCGGGCCTCCGGAGCCTTGTTGTTCCGAGCGATCGACTAGCTCACGAATTTACTGGCGAATGTACGGATACCCTCAATCTGGTCTTGAAGCTCTGTCCTTCCTTCGGGACTCGGAACGATGACCGCATATGAGACCCCCAGGCTCTCCAGTTCTGCGACGACCTTCGAGTTCTCGGTCATGTTCCCCGTGAGCTTGATGCGTTTTTCTCCTTGAGCTCCCATATACTCAGCATTCTCGGCCCGCAGATCGAGGCCAATCCTGACGCAGATCTCCTCATCCCTTACTTTCTGGGAGACCTCCCGGAATTGGGCCACGAGTCCTTTGAAGGCATCGAGTGGAGAGACGTTCGGATGCCATGCATCTACGAGGTTCGAGGCCCTCTTCATCGCTGCCTCGCTGGTCCCGCCTATCCAGATCGTGAGTTCTTTCGAGACGGGCTTCGGATCGAAGACTGCCTCCTCGAACTTCTGGGGAAGCCACCGGCTCTCGAAACTCGTATCGCCCCGCCAGAGGCTCCTGATCAATCGTATCGATTCGTTTACCCTCTTTCCCCTGTCGTGGAAGTCCGAGCCGACGAACGAGAACTCCCTCTGATTCCAGCCCGCTCCGATAGCCAGGATGGTCCGGCCCCCGCTGAACGCGTCTACCGTCGCGAGCTGTTTCGCGACGACCACAGGGTTGCGCATCGCTATGATGAGAGATGAGATGCCGAGTTTCACCCGTTTGGTCTGCGGAGCGAGATATGCCAGAGCCGCGAGGCTGTCGAAGATTCTCTCGTAGGGTGTGCCGCTGTTCCTTGGCATGAGAAGGTGGTCTGTCGTCCAGACTGAGTCATATCCCAGAGCCTCGGCTTCGACGGCTACGGCAGAGATCGCCTCGGTCGATGCCGTCGCCCCATAGTTTGGTACACAGACGCCGAACTTCATAGATGTCTTGCCCCTACCGCTACTCCTACTTTACTGATTCCTTGGTGGAATACCGACCTCATGAGACCGAACGATCTATCATGGAGCTCCTTGTTGCCATAGAACCCGATTACTTCTTTCTGATACGTAGTCGCGGTGGTGATCACCATATGGGTAGAGCCTTACTACGGCGCATTCGTCGCCCTGGCGACAAACGCGTCACCATCCGAAGACCCAGAGCGTCGTTCTCAGGGACTCCCGTTCCACAAATCAGACTCACCGAATATCAGGGCGAGTTCTTGCCACGATGAAGCTCAACCTTCTGAGCGGAGATCATAGTCCTACGATGCTGTCAAAGAACACACGACATCCGAGAGGGGGTCAGAAGCGCGTTCCAGTGAATCTTTGACCTCATCGCTCTTTTCGGATTCTTCGAGCTTTCTGTCCACGTGCGCGTCTGCCCTCTCCCTCAGATTCGCCCCCTCCGGGCCGTCTACCTCCGGGAAAGACACGGCCATGACCTTCGCCCTCAGATTCACCTTCGTCGCCGCCTCGCCGCTTCGAGCCTTCGCCTTCTGACTCTCCCCCACTTCCACCTCCCGTACCTCCACTGCTATCGCCTCCACCGCTTCCACCCGTACCGCTATCCCCGCCTCCACCACCTCCCCCAGAACCACCCAGCGAGATACCCACTATTGCGATTGCGACTACCGTACCGAGAACAAGACCCAGAAAAACAGCTCCGCCTATCGAGTGGCCGCTGGTCTTCGCAAGCCTTGTGTCAGCTGTACTTGGAAGCCTGCCGTAACCTTCAGTAATAACGTCCAGTGCTTTTCTGCAGTCTCTTGAGCCCAGGATCGCATCCTGAAGCTTCGGAAGGTTCAATCTTGACATGACGCTCAGATGCATTTCGTCGCTGCGTGGGCGACCGTTTACCTCTATCCAATCCCGAGCGTATGACGTAATGACTTGGATTTGCTCGGGATATTTGTCGAAAAGGCGGCCCATCGAGACCATCAGATCGGCGCCGAACTCCGCCGCTCTCATCGTCCGCTCATCGCCTGCCTCCTCTCTGCGACTCATGCGCTAAAGTACGACGGGCGCGGATATAAACAAGTCTCAGACAATATCTTTCATCTGTTCTTGGATTCCTGCGTTCTCTTCATCACCACCAGCAACGCCGACGACTGGACATACCAGTGGATTGCCAAGGATGTGGGATTCCGGGTGTACGTCGCGGACTGGAGAGACATATTCGTAAACGCAGACAAGATATTTCTGGTTG
Source organism: Nitrososphaerota archaeon (assembly GCA_027886825.1). Classification (GTDB taxonomy): domain Archaea; phylum Thermoproteota; class Nitrososphaeria; order Nitrososphaerales; family Gagatemarchaeaceae; genus Gagatemarchaeum. The sequence continues at coordinate 548 of JAPCJS010000057.1, read as the reverse complement.
CGGGCTGCGAGGTCATCTCGTCAGCAAGGAACCGCGCTGTCCACTTTGAGAGGATCGAGCCTAATGTAATATTTCATCGGACGATGTTCGCCCATGGGTCGGCTGATCTGCTCGCTGAGCTGGCGCGGGCAGCGCCTCTCAGCCTGGTATCCTTCAATCGGCATGTTCAGAGTTTCACGGGAAAGTGGACGTCTGAAATACAGTTTCGGGCCCAAGACGACTCCGACGGCATTACGCGCCCCCAGACCTATCTCTGCACCAAAGAGGATGCGCTGGAACGGCTACGAGAGACACGGGGAGAGCCGGAGATGATCATCAAACCGACGTTCGAGTCCAAGTGCTACGGGGTAGAAATAGCGACGGCCAAGAGTTTCGGTTTGGTCGCTCAAAGGTTGCAGCGTTCTCAATCGACCAGAGTTGTAATGCAACATCTCGTCCTAGACCCCGTCCTGTACAAGGGCAAGAAGTTCGATCTGAGGATATATGCACTAATCACCTCGTTCCAGCCCCTCCGGTTCAGGGTCTATCGCGAGGGAGTAGCCAGGGTC
>JAPCJS010000192.1 GCA_027886825.1 Nitrososphaerota archaeon | reverse complement strand
GTGAACTTCCTCGGCGAGGAGGGCGAAGGGCGGGTCAGATCGGCTTATGGTGACGAGAAGTACAGAAAACTGGCTGCCATAAAAAAGAAGTACGATCCGACGAACTTCTTCCACATGAACCAGAACATCAAACCGGCCACATAGCGATCGTCGGTCGGCGCCCCCGATTTTTTGGCCGCGCGTTTTAGGCCGGGTTGAGCGCGTCCGGTGAGGTCCCGCCATTCGATCCCGCGTCTGGCTTTCTTGCCCCATGGCCTGGACCTTGAAATCTGGGTTGTCCTCAAGCAGACGTTCCCGGGTCCGCCGCCACCAAGATCACCTTGTTCCCGAGGTTACCGAGGTTACCGAGGTTACCGATGCCATACTGTTGCCCGGTAGAATGTGAACCACACAGATGGGTCAGTTAGATTGGCTTCTCGATGTGTGGGCGTTTCTTCAGGGGACCCAGATGCTAGTCCCAGGAGTAAACCCTCTTTAGTTCAAAGGCGCGTGGGAATGGGTCGCACACCATGAAGACATTCAGGATCTTGTCAGAGATCGACGTGATGTGCTCCCCTCAGAGGCTCTATGAGTTTGTTACCACCCCCGACAACTGGGTGGGGACCCATCCGGTCACCAAGACGGTCAGGGGCGAGACGGAGAATCCGGCGGGATTGGGCATGCACTGGATCGAAGTCATCGAGGCCCCGAGCGGCAGACAATTTGAGGCGGAGTGGCGGGTCGTCAGGGCAGATTCGCCGAGGCTGTGGGAGATCCAAGCAGACAACTTTGGAGGAATTCCTGCTACCGTGACGATCACGTATCTCATAGAGGGAGGGCGTGACGGTTCGGTGACTGCCGCGGGCAGCACGCACTTTCAGCGCGATATGGTGACAAGTCTTCCCGAGGATTTTCAGGTCTCCGACGTCCTCCGAGCTGCATTGACGAGCAGGGAGAGCCACGACCAGTACCTCAGGGCAATCAAGGAACGGATTGAAGGAGCTTAGTTACGAGACGCTGCCGTAAGCACTCTCGGGTTTGTAAGTATGGTCTCTGGCCTGGTCACGCGACCGCGGGCATCGCCCCTGCTCTCATCGCGGTCGAGAGAGCTAAACCAGAATGGTCTCAACCGAGGGGAAGCGTTATACCCGTCCGGCGTCCATCACGGACCGATGAAGGCCGCCGAGCTCTTCGTCCGCTGCCTGGAGAACGAGGGTGTCGAGTACGTCTTCGGGCTCCCCGGAGAAGAGATCAACGAGCTCCTGAGGGCGCTTCACGCCTCAAAGAAGATCAGGTTCATCCTCTCCACGCACGAACAGGCGGCTTCCTTCATGGCCGACGTGTACGGGAGACTCACTGGGAAGGCAGGAGTCTGTCTCTCGACCCTGGGGCCGGGCGCTACCAACATGCTGACGGGCGTCGCCGACTCCTACCTCGACAGGGCGCCGGTCGTGGCCATCACAGGGCAGGGGGCGCTGGGGCGCGCATTCCAGGAATCCCACCAGTACATCGACGTGGTCAGCGTCTACAAGTTCGTCACCAAGTGGAACAGGAGCATAACCAGGGCAGAGTTCATCCCGCTCGCAGTAAGGAAGGCCTTCGAGCTTGCCGAGGCCGAAAAACCCGGGGCAGTCCACCTGGAGGTCCCCGAAGACGTGGCCGCCGAAGATATCGGCCCGGAGACCCTCCCGCTCTCGAGGATTCATACGCACATCCCCATGAGCGTTGATTCTGAGGGGGCCCGAGCCGCGGTCAGCCTGATCCGCCAGGCCAGTTCGCCCATAATCCTCGCAGGTAACGGTGCGATACGGAACGGCGCGTCCGCAGCCGTCCGTGATCTCGCCAGGGAGTTCAAGATCCCCGTTGTGACCACGTTCATGGGAAAGGGCCTCATCTCGTCGAGGGACGACCTATTCCTCGGCACCATCGGGCTGCAGACGCGCGACCTCGTCAACTGCGCGTTCGAGAAGGCCGACCTCGTGATCACGGTCGGGTACGACATAGTCGAGATCTCTCCGCAGTACTGGAACGCAGACGGCGCCGATAGGCCGATAATCCACATCGATTCCGCCCCGTCCGAGACCGACGCGTACTATCACACGCGCCTGGAGCTGACCGGCGACATATCGACCACCCTCAGGACCCTCGTCGAGGCATCGGGCTCGTCCGGGGTCGACAGAGGAAGGGAACCGAACTCCTTCGCCAAGCTGCGGTCCATGATCAAGGAGGAGCTCAGCAGATACGCGAACGATGATTCCTTTCCGCTCAAACCACAGCGCGTCATCCACGAGCTACGGGAGGCGCTCTCGGACGAGGACATAGTGGTCTCGGACGTCGGCATGCACAAGGTGTGGCTCTCGCGGCTCTACCCCGCGTTCTCCCCCAACACCGTCATAATCTCGAACGGTTTCTCGGCCATGGGGATATCGCTACCTGGTGCGATAGCCGCGAAGCTGGCCCGGCCGGATAGGCGCGTGGTCGCCGCGTGCGGCGACGGGGCCGCGATGATGAATCTCTACAACCTGGCGACGGCCAGGGCGCTCAACCTCTCGTTCGTCCTTGTCATCTTCGACGATGGCCAGTACTCGCAGATAGACTGGAAGGAGAGGTCGAAGTTCGGGGAGTCCTACTTTGTGAAATTCCAGAATCCCGACTTTATCAAGTTCGCCGAGAGTTTTGGCTGCACCGGAGTCAGGGTATCCAGCGCTGCGGAGCTGAGGAGCGCGCTCTCGAAGGCCCTAGGCTCTGATGGAGTGTGGGTGCTAGACGTGCCCGTGGACACCAGAGAGAACATCCTGCTTTCGCAGAGGCTCGGAGACAGGGTCGTCTGCCCGGAATGATGTGGCTCTCGGTCGTCCAGATCATGTCGCCAACGAGATGCAGGGGCCCCCGGTACTTCGGTGTACCAGAATGACCAGTCACCTGCTGCGCTTCGCACCCACAAGTTCTACATCTTTTGGCCGGCCATCCACTCCTTCTCTTCTTTGTTCGGAGTCAGAGGGTACCCGACGGCCCAGAGGAACATCCTTGCCGTGGACGGGCCTACGTGATGAAAGCGCTCCTGTAGATCCCTCTGCAGCTTGGCCTCGCCCTTCTCGAAGTGGTCCAGATACTGTTTGAATGATCCGTATTCCTTGGTCACCTCGAGAAATCGAGCCGCGTTAAAGATCGTGGCCTGGATCTTCTTCTCATTGCGAACGATGTCCGCGTCACTCATCAGCCTCTCCACGTCGCTGGAGGTAAACTTGGCCACCTTGGCCGGGGAGAAGTTCGAGAAGGCCTTCTCAAAACCGGCTTTCTTGTTCTCCACCACCTTCCAGTTCAATCCAGCGGAGAACATGTGCGTAGTCATCCTCTCGAAGTACTCACGGTCGTCCTTCGGCGGCGCGACCTTCCAGGGAGACATCGGTTCTTAAAATCAAACCATCTATTAATCCGTTCTCTTCTGAGCAATGAATCCGTTCTCTTCTTCTGAGCAATGGATGTATTCCTTCGGACCCTACCTGAGATAAATAGTATCCAAAGGATACTGGCAGTGATACCAACATGCAAGCGAAGGAAATCATGATGGTTATCAGATGGCGTTAGGCCGTGGCGACTGACCGCCCCATGCTCTTGGGGCGGTTGCGGCAGCTGGTCGCGGAGGGCCTGCCCGAGAGGACGGACAAGGCAGGAGAGGTGACGTATGAGCTGGTGGCGAAAAGGTGAGGACGCAGTTACATCTTGCTCGCGGTGTTACGCAACGGGATACGGCATCACACGGGGAAGTTCGGCGATCTAACCGAGGACGACGCGATGAAGGTGTTTCGATATGGATCTCCATTGTAGACGTCGGTCCTGATATCGGTCACGTCGAGTCTAGCATCTATCTTGATATCATTGTCCGAACTTCACGCTGATTGCATCCTTAGGTGAGAAACCTTTTCCGTCGACCTGATTCGGAACTCTACCAGCCGTACCCCAACGAAGAAGGGGCGCTTTTTCTCGCTCGGTATGGTAGGCGATGGGACACCATCGGACTCGGTCGTTCCCCACCAGGGAGGATAGACGCCGTCAGC
>JAPCJS010000183.1 GCA_027886825.1 Nitrososphaerota archaeon | reverse complement strand
TATCCCGACGTTGTGTGGGGCGAGGGAGATATCGTACGCCTCCGCCATCGACGCGATCTTTCTGACCTCGGATATGCCTCCTGCGTGTGATGGATCGGGCTGAATGACGTCGATGGCCCCTCTGCGGCAGATCTCTGTGAAATCGTATCGGGTGTACCTGCGTTCGCCCGCCGCAATGGGAATGTTCACGCTTGAAGCGACCCTCTTGATAGATGAGACGTTCTCCGGAGAGACAGGCTCCTCGAGGAAGAGGAGATTGAACTCTTCCAGGCTCTTGCCGACCTTGATAGCGAACGATGGGGTGTACCTTCCATGACAGTCGACCATCAGGTCCATCTTCTCTCCGACGGCTTCTCGAACCGCTTTTACCCTTGCTACAACCTCCTTCAGCTCGTCGATGTTCTCATCCCAGTCGTGTTTTCCGTCCGGATGGGAGAGAAACTTTACAGCCGTGAATCCAGCTTTCGACAGCTCCAGGGCGCTCTGAACGAGCTCCTCAGGCGTTCTGCCCATCGCGTGGGTGTAAGCCCTGACCCTCTCGCGAGTGGGGCCGCCGAACAGCTTGTAGACCGGCACTCCATAGGCCTTGCCGGTGATATCCCAGAGCGCCTGTTCGATGCCACTCAGCGCGCTCATGAAGATGGCGCCGCTCCTTCTACCCCAGAAGGTACGATAGATGGATTGCCAGATCATCTCCACCCGTGTTGGATCCAGGCCAATTATGTAGGGCCTCAACTCCAGCACGGCCGTCTCCGTGATCTTTCCGTTTGCTTCGAGTGTGGCTTCTCCCCACCCGGTGACGCCATCGTCGGTCGTTATCTGAAGAAAGACGCGGTCTGCGAGGGGTGTGGAGAATGCGACCGTCCTTAGATCTCGAATCTTCATTGGCCGACTCCAGCCGCGAATCGCCTTATATCCTCATCCTGGCCATTTTTCAATCCCTGACAGAGTTCAACCTACCTTGTACTTCTTCATGATTTCAGCGACAGGCTCTCGCTTCTGGAAGGCGTCCCTGACCTTGTCCTCGGTCCCTAGCCTCTCCTCTGATTTGGCGATTACATCCGGGGCTATCGCCCGGGGGATTACGATCACACCGTCGAGGTCGCCCAGGACAAAGTCGCCTGGTTGGACAGCAACCCCTCCGCACCAGACGGGGACATTGAACTCCCGAATCCCAAACCTGCCCTTGCCGCTCGTAGGAGTGGCCCCGGCCGCGAATACCGGGAAGATCGGACGCATCGACCCGATTCTGTTGAGGTCCCTTGCAAGCCCGTCCGTCACCAGACCCCTTCCTCCTCTCGCCATGGCGGCGGTTGTCATCAACTCTCCCCAGCAGGCCGCATTCCTACAGTGGTTCGTTCCATATACGACGACCTCTCCCGGGCCTATGCTCTCCAGAGCGACGTCCCCGGTTTGGACGGCCTGAGGAGTACCAGGCTGACCTCCTCCCTCCTCTCCTCCTGCCGCGGAGGACGCCCCGCTGAAGGTCTTCGCGATGCCCGAGACCTTCATGTTTGGGAAGACCGGCTTTATCTGCATCTCCATCAAATATCTGTTTGAGCTAACTCCGTCATAGTAATCATCCACGATATCACAGACCACGGTCGTGAACAGTTTTTCCAATCTCTCCACGAGGTTCAGGTCGCTGGCTGTCAAGCCTCCGGCAAAACAGAGAAGCGAGACTTAACTCTTGCTTCTCTGAGAATGACGATTGCCAAAATCGGCTGGCCCGTTTCGCCTAGCTTAAGAACGGTCAGAGGCCCCGGAACCTTCCAGATGACGCTCCTGAACGACATGGAGAGCCTCAATCCACCACAGGGGACCGCGTGGCTCTGGTTTCTGGGGGGCTCGTCGTTCGGGGTGCGTTTCAGCGGTCAACCCCTGGTCTTCATCGATCTTGATTATGAGGCGGGGCTCGAGGGGCTCGATGTCCCGGCCGACGGATTTGCGCCGCCGTTGAGACTCTTGCGTGCATCCCCTCTGCCGTTCGACCCCTCCGAGATTACAGCCCCAGCGGCTTATCTATCGACGCATGCCGACGTGGACCACTGTGACCGCTATTCCGTCCTGGCGGTGACGCGCAGAGGCGGTCTGTTCGTGGGGCCTTCGTCTTCTTGTGGCCTCGCGGCAGAATGGGGGGTCAGTGGAAGCCAGATCAGGAAGCTGGCGGGTAAGGACTTCGAGATGGCCAGGTTCCACGACATCGAGATTTGGTCCGCGCCGAATACAGACCCGGGATCGGTCAGCTCCAACTCCTTCGTACTGCGACACGACGGCATCTCGATCTTCCACAACGGGGACAGCCGCTACGACGGGCGGATGTACCTCCAGATCGCTTCCCGGTTCAAGATAGACGTGGCGATCATAAACCTCGGACGGAATCCGAAGGGCCGCGATTGGTATCACTCTCCATGCGATGTAGCCAGGGCCGCGAACGATCTGGAACCCAGGTTCCTCCTATCGCACCACTATGACAAATGGGACAAGACACAGGAAGACCCGACTCTGGTGGGCTGGGCTCTCCAGAACCTGTACCCTGAGACGCTGAAAAAGACCAAGCTTGTGATCCTAAGGCCAGGCGACCCGTTTAAGGTAGCTGCTGTCGAGTGACAGGTAGATTGATCGCCGCGGTGAGAAATAATAATCTTGTATCGAAGCCTAGCAGCGACCAGAATGATCGAGAGAGTAGCGATTACGGGGGTCAATGGGACGATAGGGACGGTCCTAAGGAAGGGACTCACCGATTTCGAGATAGTACCCTTGGACCTTCCTGAGGCAGACGTACGAGACCTCGCGACTCTGGTCCGTCTCTTCAAAGGATGCGATGCAGCCGTTCACCTGGCGTGGGATCTGAAGACTGACAACTGGGACACCGGAAAGATCAGCCCCGACAACGCGCTGATGACGTACAATGTCTACCAGGCGTGCATCGAAGCAGGCGTCCGGCGGGCCATCATGGCCAGTTCCGTGCACGCGGACGACTTCATGAGGTGGAAGGGAGGGCTGATGACTCCCGACGGTGTCCCCACCCCTACCAGTCCATATGGGGCGAACAAAGTCTTGCTGGAAGCGATGGGAAGACACTACGCGACCCGAGGCCTGGAGGTCGTCTGCGTCCGGTTCGGTGCCGTGAACAAGGATAACAGGCCGACGGTCGGCACGTGGGACTGGAGAAAGGCGTGGCTCAGTCACGAAGACTGCATCGCCCTCGTGCGGGCGTGTTTGAACGCCAGCAGCATTCCGGGAAACTACGCATTGATCTACGGCGTCTCGGACAACAGGGAGAGAGTACACGACTGGAGCAATCCCTTCGGATGGATCCCGCTGAGCGACGCCTATGCTCAAGGTCCCAAAGCTGCCTCGAAGGTTTAAAGAGACTAGTGGGATGAGGTGGCCTATCCTGATTCACCATGAACGTGAACTATGACCCGAGGACAGCCGAAGGAGAGCGTTCCATAGCATGAAGCTGCGAGTAGCTGTCATCGGACTGGGCAAGATAAGCGAGGCCCATATCCTAGGCTGGAAGAGGCTCGACGACGCGGAGATCAAGGTCCTCGTTGATTCGGATGGAGCCCGGGCCGAGGGGAAGGCCCAAGAATACGGCGTGGCTGAGTCCGGGACCGATTTCAATGTCATTCTGGAGCGCTCGGACATCGACATAGTCGACCTGGTCATCCCTCACCACCTCCACGCACCCTATTCCATCGCTGCCCTGAAAGCGGGAAAGCACGTCCTCGTCGAGAAGCCCGTCGCGACAAAGCTCTCGGATGCCGAAGAGATGATCAAGACAGCGGAGAGCACGGGAAAGAAGCTCATGGTCGCCGAGCCGATACGGTTCAACCCCACGATCCAACGTGCGGCTACGATCATCAACGAGAACAAAATAGGTCGTGCTTTTCACTTTACGACCAGAGGGGAATTCTACGTTCCGCCACTCCGATTCCAGGGTACGCACACGGGATGGAGGGGAGACGCAGAGAAGATAGGAGGAGGCGTGCTTCTCGAATCTGGGATCCATAACCTCGCCATAGCACGGTTCTTGCTGGGAGACATAGAATGGGTGTCGGCCTTCGAGGCGCCGCGAACACGGAATGAACTGACCGTCGAGGACACGATCTCCGTTATCTGGAAGTTCAAGACAGGGGCCACTGGGCTCGGAAGCTTCAGCTGGGCCACCAGGTGGCTGAACGGTGTCGGGACTGCCTTCAACGTCTTCGGGACCGAAGGAGTAACCGGCTCAGACCCTCAAACAGGCAGGATCTTCCTCGAGAAGGACGGAGAGCATATCGAGTGGACGGATGCATCCGATGGGCCGTATCACGGTCACTTCGCCGAGATCAAGCACTTTGTGGACTGCATAAAGCAGAACAAGACTCCCGCTACGGACGCGGTCGAGGAGACGAAGACGCTGAAAGTGATCCTCGCGGCTTATAGGTCGGCGCAGCAGAACAAGCCGATCAACGTAGACGAATTCAGAGAGTGAGAACGCAGGTCTGCTATGGTTGCTTCGTCCCGGCTTTTCTACGATTCTGACTTCGCTCCCGTCCTCTTCTGCAGGGAAGATGGGAGAACTCTCGGCCTGATCTCAGTGGAGCCTGGATATGTGCCTGAATCGAAACTCTTGAGACCCGGAAGCAACTCATGCGCAGCGCGGTTGAGGAACCGCTGGGGTACAACTGGTT
>JAPCJS010000173.1 GCA_027886825.1 Nitrososphaerota archaeon | reverse complement strand
AACCTGCCAGAGAACGGATCACTACCCTTTTTATCGAAGACCGACGCGGCAGGGTCCGTACCAGTTGGAAGCAGAGTATGACAGCATGGCAGACGAATATGACGCCACGCGGGAGTCGGCCACCCAGACGGAGATCGACGCGCTTGCAAAGTCTCTCGAGGGATGCAGGACGGTCCTCGACGTGGGCGTCGGCACGGGCCGGTTCGCAAAGCCCCTCTCTGAAATCGGGTTCGAGGTCACCGGGATGGACGTCTCTCGCAGGATGCTCGCAAAGGCAAGAGAGAAGAGGCTGGAACGCCTCCTGCTCGGCGATGCATACAAGATGCCCTTCAGGGACAAGTCGTTCGACGCTGCGATCATCATCCACGTCCTTCACGTCGTCGTCGACTGGTCCACGGTGATGCGGGACCTCGGGCGAGTGACGAGGGGCCACGTAATGTCCATCCTCAGGGTGCCGCAGCGTGCCACGACCCCTCCTTCACCTGCCATAGGGAACCCTGTGCCCGGTCCGAGGACGGGCTATCCCGTGCGGACGCAGCACAGGATGTGGCAGAACGAGCTGGAGCTGAAGGCGCGGGTCCCACCCCTGAAGCTCGAGAGGATCCGGGACGAGACGATAACTATCCCTGTGGCGGACGCCCTCAGGAGCATGCAGGCAAAGCGCGCCATGGGGGCACAGATCATCCCCCCGGAAGTGAAGCAGCAGATGCTGGAGAGGATCATCTCGATGGCGGGCGTCCAGTCTGTCCAGAGAAGGGTCGTCGAGGACCTGGCGGTCTGGGGAGCGGACGACCTGCAGGCGCTCGACCTGGGCTCTCCCCCGGGATCCGGCTGACCTAGGCGCTGGACCTGGATCTCAATCGGCCCAGTTCGTGAACCTGTCCTTGTTCGAGGTAAGGACGCTCCTCAGCAGCCCTCGTCGGAGCTCGAGGAAGCCGACCAGCGTTAGGCGTTCCTCTGGCGTGACGTTCCAGGCCGCCGGTATTGCCGCCACGATCTCCTCCACCGCCGAGTCTTGGACCTTCTCTATCTTCCTCAGTGTCGACTCGAGAGGCGCGAGCCCTCTCACCGACGCTGCTACCTGGGGCAGCATCGGCATCAAGACCCTCACGTAGGATCCCTGCTCCAGTGAGTCGGCAGTCCAGTTCGTGCCTGTGAAGCTGTGGGTGAAGTCTACCATATGATACCTGAAACCCCCGGGGACGGCCTGCAGGAGATGGTTCTCCGCCATGTCCCTGTCCTCGGTCAATATCCAGTTGTCGAGACAGATCGTCCCCGGGAGGACCTCCCAATTAATCAGCTCCTCGTCCAGCCTCCCGTGCCTGCTCTCCAACTCCGCCAGGTCGGACGAGTTGGGGACCGCCTCGGAGCCCTGATGCTGCCCCGGCGCTATCCCCCTGTTCCGCATGTCGACCGAGTGCGCTATCATCTCGGCGCTCACCTCCACGAGCACGCTGCGAGGAGAAGGCAGTGTGACGGCGCGGGCCAACGAGTGACCGAGATGCTCGTTTACGGCGACCTTCGACCCGCCCGAGAACTTGACCAGATACGTCATCCCGTCGTCGCACTCCATGAAGTGCGGACCAGTAGCGCCCTTGGTGACGCCCACGTCCCTTATCGCGTTGACGACCTTCAGGTTCACTGGCTAATCCAGCCCCCTCTTCTGGGCTCGCGGAGCCGGACACTTAACGCTGACGAACCATGAAGATGAGACCGAAAAATCTTAAATAAAAAGATATATCGCGATATATCGGCATAACAATGTTCTCGAGACGGGGCGGCTCGCTGCGGCGCGCGCTGAAAAGAGGAAGCGCCAGGCTGCTGATACTGAAGGCGCTGTCCTCGCGGCCGATGCACGGCTATGACGTCGCCAAGGAGATCTCCGCGCTCTTCGGCGGCGGCTACGAGCCCAGCCCAGGGGTCGTCTACCCGACCCTCCAGCGGCTGGAGGACCAGGACTTTGTCGCGGGGACCCACGAAAACGGGAAGACGATCTATGAGATCACGGCTGCCGGGAGCGATTTTCTCCGAGAGAACAAAGAGAAGCTCGAGATGATCATGAAGTTCGTCAGCGGGTCGATGAGGGGGGACGAGTTCCGGCTGAAGAGGAGCGCCGCGAGGCTCGAGAGGACGATACTGGTATCACTCCCGGAGATGTCGCCAGAGCGCAGGGCCGAGGTGGCAAAGATACTCGACGATGCGAGCGAACGGATCTCGAGGCTGATGGACGAGTGACCGTCCCTTCCCGACCCCATGTGGCCCACGCGTCGCCCGGGGGCGCCAAGCGGCTGCTCGTGGTGGTGAACGCCGGAGTCGTACTCTACCTCCTCCTTGACATCATCGCCCAGATCCTCCCTCCTCACTACAACCCGATCAGCACGGCCGAGAGCGACCTCGCGGTCGGCCCCTACGGCTACATCATGACGCTGAACTTTGTGAACCGAGGCCTCCTTTCCCTTGCCTTTCTGTACGGCCTCGTCCGGTCCCTCCGTCTCCGGGGGATCGGTACGGGCAAGTACAGCAGCGGCGTCTACCTTCTCGGTGTCTGGGCGGTCGGCGCGCTCCTTCTGGCGGTCTTCCCGACAGACGTCCCGGCGGCCCCGGTCTCCTGGCACGGCGCGGTCCACCTCGTCGTCGCCCTGCTCGCTTTCCTGGGAGGGGCTCTGGGCGTCCTCCGCCTCTCGCTGCGGTTCGGGGACGACCCGGCGCTGCGCGCAGCCAGGAGGGTCGCGCTGCCCCTTGCTGGGATCGCCATCCTCTTCCTTGTGCTCCTCTTCGGGCTGCCGTTCGTGATCCCGCAACTCGCAGCGCGCATCGGCGGCCTCACCGAGAGGGTCCTGATCGGCTCTGTCCTGGTCTGGATCCTGATGGTCTCCGTGTATCTCGAGAGGGGCGGGGACCAATGCCGGTCTAGCCTGCTACGAAGCAACCCATCGTCGGTGCCGTCGGCTCAGTATCCTGCATCGGAGAGGGCCTTCACGATCGCCTCGCCCATCCTCCTGTAACCATCGACATCAGGATGCAATCCGTCGGGGGTCGAGGCAAGGCGGTCGGGGTCTGCTCCGTCGCGGACCGCCTCGTTGGTGTCGCAGAAGAGCATCCCCCTCTCCTCAGAGGTCGAGGAGATCCACGAGTTCACGTTGCGTATCGAGACGGCCTCGCGGGGACCCGCCGAGTTGTAGGGCAGGATCGTCGCGGCGACGGGTACGACCGAGGAGCCCTCCGCTCGTTCGTACATGGCCTCCAGGTTGTTCCTGACCGAGTCCTCCTTCCTGCCCTGATAGATGTCGTTCACGCCCGCAAGGATGACGACGAGGTCCGGCTTCTCGAGCATTACGTCGCGCCCGAACCTGGCGAGTATCTGGTCGGACCGTTGCCCATTGATCCCCCTGTTGAGGACCCTCCACCCCGGGCGGGCTTTCGTGATCCAGTATCCGTACTGGCTCTCTGGATCGCCTCTCCCCCCCGGAGGTGCCTCGAGTGGAGAGAGGAACCCCGGAGTACCTGCTGTGGTGGAGTCGCCTATCGCTACGATCGCGAGACTGCTGCGCACGCTGAGGTGGGTCGTTCGACCTTCATATCAGCGGTTCGCATGGATGCCGGTGCGGGTCTGAAGATCATATCGCGTTAGTACAGCGGACGGTGATGGTGAGTCCTGCCAGTGCAATCCCTGTGTAGCCGACGGCCGTTTCGTGTGGGCATTCGGCCGCTGAAACCTGTCGCGAGTGTGGAAACTCGTAAATAATCTCGAAACGCAAAGGCGTGAGGCAGATGCCAGCCAGTGACCCCGTCCTCCTGCTCGTCCTGATCCTCTACGGCATGATAGCGCTGGGGATGGGCTACCTGCTCTTCATCCTATACAGGAGGAAGACCAGAAAGGTCAGGAAGCTGAGATAATTCACCCACTTTCACCATCGCTGCCGGCCGCGCCCATCCAGGATGGAGGCATGTCTCTGGTGAGAGACGTGTCGGCCGCAGTTTCGTTCGTGCTCGTCAGCTCAGCTTTAGGGACGCGAGAATCGGGGCCCCGGCATCGCCGAGCGTACTGATCTTCTGCCGGACAAACGCCTCATCGAGCGCGCTCTCCTGACCAGGGGAGGCTGCGTCGCCTTCACCAGCAGGGATTCCCTGCCTTACTGTCGCCTCTATCTCTGGCTCGATTATCGTCCACGCCCTTGCAAGGAACTGCCCAGCGTCGAACTTACCCGCGTCGAAGACCGCCCTACCGTCCGACGTGAGCTTCACGAGATCGATCTTAAAGCTCTCGAGCTCTAGGATCGACCGCCACAGTGCCTCCGAGGCCTTTTCTATCTGCTCCGAGTTCAGGAACTTGTTCAGGGCCGGTTCGGAGGTGATGCTAGTCTTTGCACCCGCAGAGACGTACTCCACAGTCATGGAGGCGTGGGCGTCCCGCTTGGAGTTGATTATGGTGACACTGCTGGGCTTGTCAGCCGAGATGTATGTGGAAGCCAAGTGAGGATCTGTCGCCTCTGCTATCGTTAGCACGTAGCGCTCAAGCCCTTCGTAGTCTGGAACCGGCTCTTTCTTGAAGAAGCTCTTCCCCATGGCGACCGGGATCTTGATCTCTCCCTCAGGTGAGGTGAGGATGTAACCCTTGTTGAGGACCGAACTCCTCTTGCAATCGAGTGAGAACTCGTACTGGATGTTCTTTGCGCAGTCGTATCTCACGTTGGCTGCGTACGCGCCACTCACTGACCTGAGACTAATGGCCTTGTCCAACAATGGGAAGGGCATGGTCGCGAGGAATGCCTCCATACTCTTGAAGGTCTTCGTCCTCTCGATGTCTAGTGCGACCTGATTGTCCTTGACCGCGGCCGCGTACCTTTCGTCGATCTTTTTTCTTGACAGGTCGATGGCCACGAGAGAGAGACTCGAGATCTGCTTCTCCAGATCTGTCGCCACGTCTTTGCCGATTGACTCCCGGAGTGCGAGTACGGCCCCAGTTATATCCTCCTGGAGCTTTTGGAGGGCTGCGAGCCGGATTTTGTTCGCATCTTCAACCTCTCGCATCTTT
>JAPCJS010000044.1 GCA_027886825.1 Nitrososphaerota archaeon | reverse complement strand
GACACTCTTGCGTACCTCTGTGACAGAGGGAGACCATCATGAACATGGCAATGGGCTTCGGCCGCAGGCATCCGCGTAGCGCGATACTCATCCGTGTGCTGGTCACGGTCTGGCTGTTTGCCCTGACCGGCATCCTGCTGGCTTACGGCTACTGGGGCTGGGCGCTGCTGACGCTCGCGGGCGCGGTGGCAAACATCGTGCTGGCCTATCGCATCTTCCGGGCGACAATGCGTTAGACCCGCACCGGCCCGGCGTGCCCGTTGCGTGCCGTCAGGGTGGGGAACAACGGGGACTCACGGTCGCTCACGGGGACAGCGACATGCGCCCTGACCTTCCCGGATAGGTGCCTGTGATCGCCGGTGCCGGGGCAGGGGTCGACGCGGCTCCCACCGCGACCGGGAGGGCCTGGCGTTGACAGCCCCGGCCGGATCTCGCCGACGCACAAATCATCCGGGTTACCCGGCCCGCCATGGCCAGACGGTGGCTCAACCGGTTCTGACGCCAGGCGACAGCAATCTGAGGCTCCGCCTGGCTGCCTGGCAGCGCGAGGCAGTGGCCGGGGTTGCAATTCGTTGTTGTGCGGTAGCGTTCATGATGGGTCTACGCAAGCGGGCTAACCTGCGAGGCGAGCACTCGCGAGCCCAGGCGAACTCGCCAACTCGATATGACATAGATTCGCTCGATAGGCCGTCTTGTTCTCTCACTTCCTCCGGTAGGCGCGCACCATAGCTGGGACCGAGCCGATGGCCAACATGTCATCGTGACAGGGTCTAGCAAGGGTGGCATGCCGATCGAGGTCCTGGGAGAAGAAGAATGGGCGCAAGCTCGAAGACGGACTGCACCGCGGAACACTAAGGCGCGGCCGGGCACGCGGCGGGTTGCGGCTGTGCATTGGGCGAGAGCGCCAAAAGATTCGGGGCGACCTAAGGTGAAACCTTCGCGCATTCAGGTCATTGCCCTGACTATCAATTAGGGTATTTTTCCTCCAGGCATTGCCCCCCTGGAGTTGAATTCAAGTTGTGAAGTGCGTAGGTGATGAGATCGCTTGCCCCGTAGCGGGGTCGGTCGCAGTGATGTTGCCTGAGACGCCCTCGATTATGGCATTAGGACTTGCTGCGCCGGCGTGTGAGTATATGCCGTGGTGGATTGAATGTCCATGAAACTCTGCCCAAAATGCGGAGTTAGTCTTGTACTTGAACATGTCAAACTCTTTCTTCATCGTCGCTTCAGTCTGGTTGAGGCTGACGAACGGCTCCAGCTTCAAGTACTCGATCCTGAAGTCATCCTCATGGACCTCGTCCGATCGGTTGTAGATCGCTATCACTCCCCGGTCGTGGCCCATCCAGAACTCGACCGTGTCCATGGCCACCCCAGCGTGGGCGGCTTCGGTCCTGAAGGACTTCCTGAAGCTGTGCGGGTGCCAGCTGGCGGAGTCGAAGCCCTTGATCAGACCAGCGGAAGCCAGCTCTGCGGCTTTCTTCTTCAGGCACACCCGCAGCCATCCATAGTCCATCGGTCGACCATCCTTCCCGACCAGGACCAATTCGTCACCAGATGGTTCTCGCTTCAGCTCCTTCAGCTGCTCCGCTCGGTTCTCGCGCCACTGCAGCAACAAATCTATCGAGTCTGAGCCGAGGAAAGTGAAGTATGGACGGATCATCCTCTTCCTCCCAGAGAAGGTCAGCTTAAGGGGACGTTCTCCCTTCTCGAGGCCCTCATGGATATCCTTCCAGCGGAGGCTCAAGATCTTGTCGATCTCCAGGCCTCCCTGCCACGCGAGCAAGTACGGAAGACGGACGTGGACTGGAAGAGCCTTCAGGACCGCCCTGACATCTCCAGGGAGAAGGGCTTTCTTGACCTCCTTCGGCCTCTCATAGGAGAGCTGGAAGTCTCCATGGAGGCTCGAGTCGTTCCTAGCATAGAACTTTCTGATCACGGTCGCCGCGTGTACTCGATAACCCTGCGAGAACCCCTTCTCGATCGAATAACCATTGACGTACTGCAGAAGCCAGTCGTTGTGACGTCTTTTGGTTGCCACATCGGTAGGGTCGCTCTTGAAGACGTTCATCAGATTGTCAGTAATCAACTCGTCTGGCATCAGAGTGACCCCGATGGTCTTCAGCCAGACAAAATACTTCAGGAGCGACTCCGCGTAGTCCCTTCTTGTCGTCACAGGGCCGTACTTCGATAGGAACCGGCGGACGGCCTCGCTCGGACCTATGCGCTTGAGCGTCCGGTCAAGGACCTTGATCGCATTAGTCTCGTTGCTATTGCGCATTCTGTCAAGTAAAAGCGGGTTTTTAGATATGGTCATTCCCCGCAGGGTAAACTCTTAGATAATCTCCGATTCCTAGTCAGCGACTCTGCGATGAATGTCCTGGTCGCCGGCTTCATGACTATCGACAAGATCGAACTTCCAGTTAGGACGATCTCTTCCGTCGGCGGTCCCCCATGTTACGCGGGCCTCCTCTGCTCGCGATTCGGGATGGATGTCACCGCTCTCACCAGGATCGGCACAGACTTCCCAGATGAGCAGGTGGTCTGGCTCTCGAGGAACGGGCTTCAGCTCAGGGCGATGGACAGGAGCAAGACAAAGAAGACGACCTGTTTCAAGCTGATAATAAAGGACGACGAAAGGTCGATGTACCTCCTCGAGAGGTGCGAGGACATAAGCCTCGACCAGGTGCCTGACACGCACTACAACGCCGCCCTGGTGAGTCCGCTCGCCCATGAGATAACACAGCCCGTCTTCGACGAGATCCGACGCAAGTCCGATTTCTGCTTCCTCGACCCGCAGGGCTACGTCAGGAGCTTTGAGCCCGATGGCCGGTTGTACATCTCTCCCTGGAACGATGAGAAGGTCATGGGGAGCATCGACGCCCTCAAGATGGACCTAGCAGAATGTGAGGCGATCACAGGAAAGACCATCCCGCGGGAGGCGCTGGAGAAGCTCTCCGGGAAGAACATCCGCAAGGCGGTGATCACGAGCGGGGGCAACCCCGCACTGGTGCTAGATGGCACCAGGATCATGAAGGTCGAGGTCCCCAAGGTAAAGGTCGTGGACAGCACCGGGGCGGGGGACATCTTCGCAGGGGCGCTCGTGACCTGCTTCCTCCGGTCGCGGGACTTCCTCTGGTCCTGCTGCTTCGGCATCGCCGCCTCCTCGCTCTCGCTCACCTCGATAGCGCTCGGCAAGGTCGACCTCCCTAGGAGCGTGGACCAGGTTGCGCGGCGGCTCTACTCCTCGGCCGTCACAGTCGCCACCACCTAGGCTAGTACGACTTGGCGAAGTTGGCGGTTACCTTCCCCGTCTGCCCGCACGCCACACAGGCCGGGAGCTCGTCCCCCTGCTCGAATGGTATGTTGATCACCTTCGCCCCGCTCTCCTGCTTGATCTTCTCCTCGCAGGCAGGAGAACCGCACCAGGGCGCCTGGACCACCCCACCGACGGACGAGATGAGCGACTTGAGCTCCTCGTAGCTCTTCGCGGTGCGCACGTTCGCCCTGAGCCACTCCTGCGCCCGCGAGAGTAGGTTCCGCTGTATCTCGTCCAGCTCCCGACCTACCTCTGCCTTCAGCTCGGCTATCTTGACCGGCCGTTTCGCTGACGTGTCTCTCCTCACGAGGACCGCCTGGTTCTGGCCGATGTCCCTTGGCCCGACCTCGATGCGGAGCGGCACGCCTCTGAGCTCCCACTCGTTGAACTTCCTGCCCGGCGTGACATAGTCCCTGTCGTCGAGCTTTACGGAGAAGGATGTCTCCAGGTCGTCCCGCATCTTTGTCGCGACCTCTAGTACGGCCGACCTCGTCTGGTCGTTGACTATCGGCACGATCACGGCCTGTACGGGGGCGACCTTAGGCGGCAGTATCGGACCCTTGTCATCGCCGTGCGTCGCGATCATAACCCCGATCTCCCGCGTCGTGATGGCCCATGTGTTCTGCCAGACCAGCTGCCTCTCACCCTTCTGGTCCACGAATCCCAGGTCGAACGCCTTTGCGAAGTTCTGCCCATCCGAGTGGAAGTCCGGGCCCTGGATCGCCTTCCCGTTTGGCATGATGTGCTCAATGCTGTAACTGGCCAGCGCGCCGGCGAACTTCTCACTGTCCGTCTTCTTTCCCGTCAGTCCTGGCAGTGCGAGGAACTCCTCGGTTATCTTCCTGTAGATACCAAGTATCTGGTCGCGCTCCGCGTCCGCCTCCTCGCGCGTCGAGAACATCGTATGTCCCTCGTTCCAGAGGAACTCTCTCCCGCGCAGGAAAGGGGTCGGATGCTTGAACTCCCACCTGACGACGTTGTTCCAGAGGTTGAGCCTGAGCGGGAGATCCCTCCAGGACCTGATCCACTTCCTGACAACTTCATAGATTATCGTCTCGGACGTCGGCCTGATCGCGAGCCTCTCGTCGAGCTTGGAATTGCCCGCCTCGGTCACCCACGCGACCTCGGGAGCGAACCCCTCGACGTGCTCCTGTTCCTTCTTGAGGAGCCGCTCCGGGATGAAGAGCGGGAAGTACGCGTTCTGTATCCCTGCTTTCTTGAACTCGAGGTCCGTAGCGTCGCGGATCTTCTCCCAAATCGCATAGCCGGAGGGCCGGTAGACAAGGCAGCCTGACACCGGGCTGTAGTCCGCAAACTCTGACTTTAGGATGGCCTGCGTGTACCACTCGTCAAAGTCCTGGGCCTTCTTCGCCGTGATCCCCTCCTGCTTGGTCTCGGACATATGCAAGGACGTGCCCGGCCCATGGTTAATGAACATAATCCGTGAAGCGGGGAGGCATTGAGCGTAAATTATCATGAGTGCAAATCACGGAAGCTGCACATGATGAGACTTGTCCAGGCCCTCCACACCTGTTCCGGTGTTGCCTCCACAGGGACCGCATTCATGAGCTGGGATTCCATTCCCCGTTTTCTTCCTCGCCGAAGTGTGTTAGGGCGAGCGGACATATCCTTCACCCTCGCAGAACAACCAAGATATTCCTAACTGAATAGGACATTCGGGCAAAGATATTAATCAGAGAAATTCGGCCCAGTTCCGAGTCATGCCATCCTCGGACGAAAAGGGATCGCGGAAGCTCTCGAGACGGAGCTTTCTCAAAGTAGGCGGGACCCTTGCAGCGTTTGGGATGGTCGGGATCGGGATCGGGGGTGCATCCATACTTTTCCCGAGCCGGAAAGCCGATGGCGCGACCAAAGATTCCTCATCGTCAGCGACCACTCAGACTGCGACATCAAGCGCCACCGCGACACTGACGAAGACTCCGTTGCCGACGCTACCTCCTTGGTTCACCGAGACCCTGATATCGCCCCCTCCCACTACCTCCGCCCAGTCAGTGCAGTCGACAGCGCCCTTCTCGATTTTCTGGATCACCGATACCCAGTTCCTCTCCGAGAAGAACCCGGCGATATACAAGAACATGACTCAGTGGATCGTGGACAACTGGGGCGCAGAGAATGGAAAGATGGTGATCCACACCGGTGACCTCGTGGAGACCGGTTCGATCGATGCGGAGTGGGCGCACGCTGATGCTGCCATGTCCCTTCTGCTGAAAAACGGCATACCATACTCCTGGTGCGCAGGGAATCATGACGACCTCGTCGGGAGCGACCCCACCTCTGGATGGATCGGAAACCTGTGGGACGCCTTCAATCCGTCGGTCGCAGGACGAAAGATAGATGCCATGCACAACACGAGCTGGGTTAGCGAATACCACGACGCGATGAACACGGCGGTCGGTTTCTCCGCCAGCGGGCTGAACTTCCTCGTCATTAACGTCGAGTGGAACGCGGAACCCGACGTCTTGGAGTGGGTTCGCGGGATACTGGACGACCCGGTATTCTTGCACCACCGGATCATAGTCGCTCCGCACGCCTACATCGATGCAGCGGGGTCAGTCGACGACCCTCGCTGGGGGTCTGAACTATCCGCGTTCCTGACCAAGCTGACCGAGATCATAGACGCACACTCCTCAAGCGTGTTCCTGACCCTGAACGGGCACTTCGCCACGGACCACGGATATTACTCGCCCAGTCCGGTGAAGGGTCGCAACCAGCTGATGTTCGACCGACAGGACTCGACGGACGACCCCGAGAACCCCATGGCTATCTCGACCACGGACGACGCGAAGAGGCTCGGCGGAGGCACCATCACCATCCTGACCTTCGACACCGAGAAGAACAGGATAAGCGTCAAGACCTACGATACCTACACGGGCAAATACAGGACCGACTCGACGGAACAGTACGCCTTTGACATGTTCCCCAAGGCCTCCAACGTCACGTCCGCCTCGAACAGCATGGCGCCCGTAACGACCAGCTCCGATCGCTTCATATTTCCGATGCCACGGTTCGCGGCGAGCGGCCCCTGAGTTCTCCAGATCCAGATAGGGTACGACGTATGAGGCAGAGCACGCCTCACGGCCGTTCGCGTGCCTACGGCCGTCCGATCCGGGCGCCCGGTCTTCGTGTCTCGTCATTGGCACTCTGCGGGCAGTTCGCAAAGGTGATAACCGCGACCGGCCGAGCTTCTGACCACAGAACTTGAAGAAGTTGAGAATAGGCTTTCAGGGCGAACACGGGGCGTTCAGCGAACAGGCCGTCTTCCAGCACTTCGGCCCCTCGGTCGAGACGGTACCGAGCAGGACGATCCGTGAGGTCTTCAACCTCACCGAGGTGGGCGCCATCGACTCAGGCGTGGTCCCGGTGGAGAACTCCATAGAAGGCAGCATCTCCGAGACATACGACATGCTCCTGACCTCGAGCGTGAAGGTGGTGGGCGAGGTCGCGGTCAGGGTGGTCCACTGCCTCATCGCGCTGCCCTCCGCCAGGCTCTCGGACATCAAGGTGATTTATTCACATCCCCAGGCGCTCGCCCAGTGCAGGAACTTCGTCGCAGGGCTTGGGGCGGAGCCACGAGTCGCCTACGACACCGCGGGCAGTGTCAAGATGATCAAGGACGAAGGTCTCGTGGCTGCAGGCGCGATCGCCAGCGAGAAGGCTGCCGAGATCTACGGGATGAAGATCCTCAAGAAGGGGATAGAGGACTATGGACGGAACTTCACGAGGTTCCTGGTGGTATCGAAGAACGAGGGAAAGAGGACCGGGAACAGCAAGACCTCGGTGATCTTCTCCGTCCCTCACACGCCCGGCTCCCTCTACAACGTCCTCGAGGTCTTCGCGAGAGCGGGGATCAACATGACCAAGATAGAGTCGCGCCCGACCCGCCAGCGACCGTGGGAGTACTACTTCTTCGTCGACATCGAGGGGCACCACAAGGACAGGGAGATCGCCAGGGCATTCGCGGAGATCGCGACCAAGACCGTCTTCCTGAAGGTCCTGGGTTCCTATCCGAGGTTGAAGGAAGATCTGGTCTGAGATGACCGACGAGGCCGTCCTCCAGGAGCTCGCGAGGGAGATCAGGTCTTGCGTGAAGTGCCCGCTCCACCTCTCGCGCAGGAACGCGGTCCCGGGCGAGGGGCCGTCCGACGCCACGCTGATGATCATAGGCGAGGCCCCCGGGCGAAACGAGGACGAGCAGGGACGTCCGTTCGTGGGCGCCGCCGGCAGGAACCTCGACGATCTGCTCTCCGAGGCTGGGGTGAGCCGGGACTCTGTCTTCATCACGAACACGGTGAAGTGCAGGCCTCCTGCGAACCGGCGACCGGCGCGCGACGAGCTGGACGCCTGCCACCCGTACCTCAGGCGCCAGACCGAGGCGATAGCCCCGAAGGTAATAGTGCTCCTAGGTGACGCCGCGCTGAAGGAGTTCTTCCCAGGGTCTTCTCTGGGGCAGGTCCACGGGAAGACGATGAAACGCGGCTCCTTGCTCTTCTTTTCGACCTACCATCCCGCCTCTGTAATCTACAACCCGTCCCTGAAGGAGGTGCTGAAGGATGACTTCCGGAAGCTGGGCGCTCTGACGCGAGAAGGAAAGGTCTAGTCCTTCTTCCGGTTGTCAACCTGGCTGCCGAGATAGAGATAGATCGCTGCGACTAGGAGCCCCAGGCCCAGTAGCATCCCAGCGAAGAAGGAGCGCTTGCCGACCTCGTCGACGACGAGAGGTATGGCCAGGAGCATCACCGCGATCAGGACGATGTTGGTCTGGTCCTTCCTGATGTTCACGGCCGGCAGCATCAGGAAACTGAACGCGATGAGGAGCGCAGGGAAGATTATCACGTACCTGCCCGTTAGGATGTTCGTGGAAGCGACTCCGAGGTCGAAGCCGGCGGCGTACCAGGCGGAGAGGATACCTAGTACAAGCGCGGTTATCGCGATGATCTGGAGAGCCTTGCTCTCCTGGACGAGTTTGGCCCGTCTCAGGGCGGGTTCGGTATAGGCCACGTCCATGACGACGCCCACGATGACCGCGACGAAGCCGATGAGGAAGACGTAGGGGTTCTCTGTGACCTGGAGGAAGACCGTCTGAGGGAGGGTAGCGGAGACTCCGGTCTGCACCCAGAGGAAGATGGCATAGACCGCACTCACCGCGAACGGCACAAGAAAGAGAAGGAATGGCAGGTCCTCCCTGTTCTCTCTGGGGATCATCGAATGGGCCACCGGTCCCGAAGACGGATTAAAACTCTTACTGAAGCGGGCGGCCGGAGTTTTTCCGGCCATCTTATCATCGGTCCCCGCCATGCACGCTCACCCGTTCTGCCTAGACCGTCTTCCGTCCGAAGGTGACGTAGCATGTGTGCGCCACCATGAACTGGGAGGGCCTTGTCATCCCCACCCTAGCCTCTAGGTTGCGCATGAGGATCTCGATCGTCTCGATAGTGACGAAACCCTCTTCCTTCATCCTCTCGGTGAGCCTCTCGGCCTGGTTCATCGTCGGACAGATGGCGGCCATCATCCCCGAGGGCGCCAGCGCCCCCTTCACGTTCCTAACGAGCTCCCAGGGGTCGCCCATGTCTATGAGCGCCGCGTCGAGGTCGGTCTCCTCGATCCCTTCCTTTGCGTCCCTCCCCCTGAGGGTGATCGAGCCCATAAGCCCGAACTTCTCGAGGTTCTTCCTGGCCACATCCTGGAAGGTGGGGTTCACATCATAGCTGTAGACGCGTCCCTCGGGCGCGACCATGTAGGCGAAGGTCGCTGTCGCGGCCCCGCTGCCGGTCCCCGCCTCGAAGACCCGGCTGCCCGAGTGGATCCCGCAACGCATGACTATCATCGCCAGGTCCTTGGGATAGATCACCTGGGTCCTCCTCGCGAACTTCATGACGATGTCCTCGAGGGTCGGCTTCAGGACGTAGACGGTGTCGTTCATGGTGGTGTTGGCGGCGATGCCGAAGGTCTGGCCCACGAGCGCCGCGCAGTCGAGTATCCCGAGGTGGGTGTGCAGCTTGGGGGTATCGACCGGCCTGACGAGCCACTTCTTCCTCCTGTCCCTGTAGACCAGGATGAAGGAGTCCTCCTTGATCGTCTCCATTATCGCCGCCCACCCGAGGTCGCTTTATAACGTGAGTGCACAGCTGCTATGCAGTGGTCATGCGCGCCACCAGTCGAATGCGAGGAACTCGACCTTCTCCCTGCTTCCGCTGACGACCGCGATGATGAACTGCTTCCTCACGGTTGTGGCCAGCCTGCCGGACCTGACCATGTCGGTCGCGTTTATCTCGTTCCCGGCCTTCTCGACCTGCACTATGAAAGGTGCATGGTCGATCCCGGGCCCGTGCTCGTAGACGGCAAAGTCCGTGCCGAACTTTATCCCGGGGGCGACGATGTACCCGGCGTCCTTGAGGAGGCTGTACACGCGGTACTTCTCGGCAAAGTCCGAGTACGACCGGGCGCATATCTGCTCCAGCTCTCCCGCCGGTATGTTCTCTCCCCTTTGGTCCTCGACCTTCAGCTTCTTCTTCTTGGTCAGGTAGTACCCCTCCATCAGGTCCAGGATAAGCGGCGCGTCGAACTCAAAGTCCTTCGGCTTGGGTATCCCGAGCGGCTTTCCGTAGTAGGCCTCCTTGAAGAGACGGCGCGACGAGTCGATGTCCCAGACCACAATCCTGTTCTCGAAGAGCCTGCCCGTGGGCACCTTGCCAGCCAAGCCCGGGACCCCGCAGGCTAGACGCCCAGCGCCACGATCGTGGTGGAGTCTGCGGCCCTGAGGGCGGCGTCAGAGGCGTCCTCGATGGACTGGATGACGTCCTTCATCTCGATGAGGTCTCTGTAGCCATTCATCGACTTTAGGACCTCGTTCATGAGCTCCCTGTGCTTGTTGTCGATGTCGCTCTCGATCTTCTGGATCTGGCCCGCTGTCTCTATCGCCTGGTCCGGGTTCATCGAGAGGGCGCGGACGCACTCGTTCTGCTTGGAGATCTCCTCGATCAGCAGGTTGAGCAGCTCCGTTAGAGGCTCCCTGTACTTCTTCAGCTTGACGACGGGACGTCTCAGATGCGATATCTTGAAGGCCGTGCCGTTGATGTACCCGACGATGCCCTCGATGACGAAGGCGAGCCTGAGCAGGTCCTCCTTGTTCATCAGGAGCGTCCCTACCTGCGCCAGCTCCCTGATGAGCGCCCTCCTCAGCGCGACGACGTCCTCCTCGGCTTTTTTGATCTTCTCCATCGAGGCCTTGAGCCCTGCTCGATCGTTGCTCAGCAGCGCTTGGAACTCCTCATTGAGAACCCTGGCGGCGTCGGTGTTCCTTCGCGCCATGTCTTCCAGCACGAGTAGAGTCCGCCTCCTAGCTTGGAGGTCCGCTTCAGAACCAGACAGAATAACTCACCGCACACCTATGAAAATTATGCGATATAAGGCCGTAGGATGCGGTCCGTTTCGGCGATATCGACCAGGCAGGGATAGATAAAAGCTCGGCCGGAGCAGCGCCACACATGCAACCGATACCGCCCGGACCTACGTGCCAGAGCTGCGGGAGGCCGATGTCGAGCGACCAGAACGGCGGGGGGACGGAGATGGACGGGACGACGAGGTCGATAGAGTACTGCTCTCTGTGTTATCGCAACGGAATGTTTACGGAGCCGAACCTGACCGTCGACGAGGCGATCTCGAGGATGCAGGAGAGGCTGCGAGCGGCGGGCGTCCCGGAGCCGGTTATCGAACGCAACCTCTGGGCGGTATATCGACTCGACCGCTGGCAGGACTGACTAGCCCTTTGTGTCCTCGTCGCCCATGAGCGCCCTCAGCGGCTTGAGGAGCTCCGTGAATTCCGCCGGGATAATGTACTTGGTCGAGGGGCTGTTCCCGATCGTCTTCAGCGTGTCCAGGTACTGCAGCGTCATCGTCTTGCCGTCGATCAACTTTGCCGCGGCGAATATCTGACTGAGCGACTCCGCATACCCCTGCGCCCTCAGTATGACGGCCTGCTTGTCACCCTCGGCCTTTAGGATGGCCGACTTCTTGTCTCCCTCTGCGACCAGGATGGTCGACTCCCTCTTTCCGTCTGCCTCCAGGACCATGGCCCTCCTGGTCCTCTCGGCGCTCATCTGCTTGACCATCGACTCCTGGACGTCCTTCGGAGGCCTGATCTCTCTGATCTCGACGTTGGTGACCTTGATGCCCCACCTCTCCGTCACCTCGTCCAGCTTGGTCCTCAGGATGCTGTTGATCTGCTCCCTCTTGGCGAGCAGCTCGTCGAGCGGGATGTCTCCCACCACTGCCCTCAGGGTCGTCGTGGCGATGCCGACCGACGCGCCCACGAAGTTCTGGACCTGGACGATGGACTGCGCGGCGTCCATGACCTTGTAGTATATCAGAAAGTCGATGTCGGTAGGCGCGTTGTCCTTTGTGATGCAGGTCTGGTGCGGCACCTCGAGGTACCTCTCCCTGAGGTCCACCTTGTTGACCCTGTTTATGAACGGGACAACGAAGACGATACCGGGTCCCCTTGCGCCTATCAGCCTACCTAGGGTGAAGAGGACTAGCCGCTCGTACTCCCGCACGATCTTTACGGCGGAGGCGATGAACGCAAGGATGATTATGACCGCGAGGCCTCCGATCACAGCGTCTGTGATCGTCCCGATCTGATCAAGGGGGAGCGACGAGAAGAAGGTCACGATCTATATTCCCTCTACTACCAACTTGTATCCGTCTGTCTCTTTAACCTTTACACGGATCCCCTTCACGAGGTCCTGTTTGCTCGTGACCGTCCAGTCCTCCGAGCCTATGTTGGCGGTGCCCGTCATGTTCGCTCTTACATCCGACGTGAGCACCCCCTCCTTGCCGATCATGCTCTTCAGCTCGAAGAGCCCAGTCTTCCGCCTGTCGAGGTCTCTCCTCAGCCTGTACAGGTAGATGCTCCCAATCACTATCACGACCGCAAGCGCTGCAAGTATGGCGTAGGTGACGGGGCTCGGGATTACGATGTTTGCTGGAGGGACGATCCCAGGTCCTATTGCGCCCGGCGTGGAGGTGTTCTGGAAGACGAGCAGCACCCCGATCGCGAAGATGATGACTCCCCCGATTGCGCTCACGCCGTGGTGGGTCTTAACCTCAAGGAAGATGAATGCTGCGCCGATGAACATCAGAAGGACTGCGGAGATAGGTGCGCCGAAGTATCCGAAACCGATGAGCGCCAGTACTATCGCCGCCGCGCCAGCACCAGAGAGGATGAACGTGGGGTGGAACAGGTCCACCATTATCGCGAGGACTCCCGCCAGGAAAAGGACCACCGAGAGGTTGGGGTCGCTCAGAATGGTGATCAGCACCGAGCTCACTCCCTCGGTCTGCACCGTGGTACCCGCCGGAACGCCCACCTGCGACAGAGAGTCCGATATGGTAGAGGCATTGACTATCCCATCGATCACGTGCAGTCTTAGCGCGTCTGTTGCCACGTACGATACGCCGCCGCTTACCATCAGACCTGTCGCCGTGCTGTTCCTTCCGAAGTTTGAGGTCAGGGCCTGCATGAACGCCGTGAACCCGTCGATGTCCTTTGTCATCGTCGAGTTGGTCTCACCGGTAGGGATGTTGCTCACGATCGGGGTCGCCGATCCGATTACAGTCCCGTTCATCATGTAGATCTTGTCAGAGGACTCGGCTATGTACGCCCCTGCACTGAAGGCGTGTGCGCCGTATGGCCCTATCAGGGTAACGAACGTACCCCCGCTCGCCTCGTAGTTCGAGATCGCCTGGATGATGTTGTCCATGCTCTGGCCGTCGCCTCCAAACGTGTTCAGGAGCAGGACGATGTGGTTCGCGCCCGACGACTGGGCGGCGCTTATCGACGATGTGACGAAGTTCTGGGTCCCGGGGTCGATGTTAGCGTTGAGCGAGATCACATAGTACGAAGGATTGCTCTGGGAATGAGCCACGGTGGGCATGAATGACAGAAAGAACGCTGCCAGGAGCAACGCGACAGCCAGCTCTCTTGTGATTCTCAACCGACCGGCCAAAATTTTGGCCCACATCGCCCGTAATTAAGGTTCTTCCAATAGGTGCCACGGTGCTGCTACCTGGGTTGTGTCTGTGGCCTCTCGAAGAGCACTATCACCCAACTGAAACACTCCGACAGATAGCCGAGTGACGAGACACAATGCAGGTTTGTATCCGGGATCGCTGTATCTCCGCTCCCTTGGTCGCCTGCGAGAACTCTCCGATATTACCTAATGCCACGGGATGGGAGACAGGCAGCCACCGATTTGCTCGCGCAAGAGCAATGTGCGTGTTTCGCATCCAAGCTAACCCAATCGAGTTATCGGGTACTTGCGCAAACAACACGTGGGCACTAGGATGCCTGATCACTATACGCCTCCCATTCTTTGGAAGAGTAATCGCTTCTCATTTTTGGGCGAGCCTGCTTTGGGTGCCCGAGGACTACCGAATCGTGAGAGAGAACGTCCTCCTCATGGCGGAGGAGTCCATCACAGGATCACAGATATTCTCGGAACGATCTCGAGGAGGTTTTCACACTGCGAATCTTAGATCCGATGACCTGAAAATGAAATTGACTCTTGATCACCGCTGGATGGAAACGTGGTTCTCCAGTGCGACGCGGAGACATCCTATCTTGCTGCCTTGTGCTCTGAATGAGCAGAGTTGCGTCCCGCATGCAGGTCTGCCGTGTGAGACCGCGCTGAGCGGTCGGTTGCCGAGGTGGTGCTTGACGATTTTCAGCGAAGAATGATGAATCATGAAGCAAAAGCGGATTCCGTTCCTCTTTATTCAGTTTTTCGGCAGACATAAATATCCGTCATGGCATTCTGTTGCCCATTGACTGGTACTGAGCCGGACGATTCCAGTGCGAAGGATCAGAAAGCCGCTCGCAAGAGCAACAGCGTGGGAGAGGACGCGATTAGGCGGTACTTGGACAACCAAATATCGAGAAGGACGGCAATAGGCACCGGCGCCAAGGTCGGGATTGGTGTCGTGATCGCCGCCATAGCAGGCGTCGGAATTTACGAAGCGTATGCAGCAAGCTCCGAAAGTTCTTCCTCTAGCAGCAGCACCACGACAACGAGCTCCGCCGCGGGCAACAATCTATCCTTCAAGCACTGGAACTTCGAGAATGCTCAAGTTTCATCGTACGTCAAGACATTCGATACGGAGAATAATTTCAACACCACAGAGTCTTATCTCGACAACAACACCTACAACCCTCTGATCGAGGCCGCGTTCCAGTCTGGCGAAATCATAGACATGCACTATGCGAACGGGTACGAGGTGCCAAGGCTCCTCAGTCTGGGATACGACAAGGACACAACCACCATGACGAACATCTCTCAGATTCAGTCGGAGATGTACCCTTCCATAGTTGATTCGCTCAGCACCGTGGCCGGCGTGCTCTACGGTCTTTGCTATTACTGGTCTGCAAGGCCGATACTGTCCGTAAACGATGCGATCCTGAACAAGACATCCTTGGCTGGGAAGAGGCCGGTAGGTTGGACAGACCTCTGGACCGACTCCGCACCGGTGGTCCAAAAAGCTGGCCTGGTTCAATACCCAGTGATGCCCAGCTGGTTCTCAGCGAATTATGGTATAGGCTGGGGCTTCATGGGCGAAGTTGCAAATACCTTCAACGACGCAGATGATACCAAGAGTCTGTTCGATAAGAGCTTCGCACCTGTCTTCGACACAAACACCGACATCGCTGACCTGCTGACCACATGGGCGACCGCGACCAAGGGCGGCCTCGTGGACCCAGCTGTCTTCTCCCAGTCAAGCGAGAGCGACGGAGTGGCGGCGGGAAGCACGGGCAAATATGCCTATACTGCCACCGCGTTCTACGACTTCCAGTCTCTGAACACCCCTACTTCCTCACAGATCCCTGTGGGCGACGCAAACCTGTGCGATACAACGACTACCCAGAGTGGGTGGGGAATGATCGAAACAGGAGTATATTGCTGGCCCAAGGTCACGCACAGCGATGCGAACTCGCAACAGCTCATAAAGTGGTTCGGGTATAAGGATCCCACAACGAACAAGAGAATCACTCAGCCCGCTTGGGCGATTGCTGCAGCGCTGGGCTCGGGATACCCTGACACGCTCACAGACCCGACGGTTAT
>JAPCJS010000184.1 GCA_027886825.1 Nitrososphaerota archaeon | reverse complement strand
GTCTACCGGGAGGGGATTGTGGTGTTCGAGTGAGATGATAAGGGTCACATGCGTAGGACACATCCGGACGAGCTTGGGGAGGGAGATTGTCGAGCTTCAGGAAGACAAGATAAAAGCAAGCGCGCTGATCGAGCGCCTGAGAGAGATGTGCCGAGACGACCCGAACCTCGGGTTCTCCAGGTTCAACACTCTCATGATCGTCAATGGCAGCAGCGCTTTCACCGCAGCGGCAGACGACAGGACGATCGATGACGGCGACGAGGTCCTCCTCCTGCCATTCTCGCATGGTGGCTGAATGCTTGGAGACCGTGATAGCAGCCAGGGTGTCCCCTGAGGCTGCGGAAGCGAGGCTACTTTCTCTCAGAGGGCGGCACCCGGATCTCATCATACAGCTTGTGACCCTGAAGAGGCTCCCCGGAAACCGTACGGTGGCCATGATCGGTCAGCAGACCCTAAGAGCTGCGAAGACCGGCGCGCTGCTGGCGGCCAAGCCCGAGGTCGACCTGCTGCTCAGGCTGGCTGGGACCACCCAGATCGCGGTCGCGATCAAGGAAGCGGGGTACCAGGCCAGGGGTGAGAAGCTGCTCGTGGCGGCGGGGCCCGCTCTCGCGGTCGAGAGCCTGGAGGCGGAGCTGGCCGGGGACTCTGGCTGTGAGGTGCTGAGGGGGGAAGAGATAGGTCCAGAGGGCCTTGAGATGGTCGAGAGGGCGGCTGTGCTCGGCACCAGGTCCTAGGAGGTCCTCTTGAGCTTGGTTATGCTGATTATCTCGTCGGGTCGCGCCAGGCAGAGCGCGGTGTACTCGCCGAGTACCTCCACCTGTATCACCAGGTCCGGAGATTCGAGGTTCACCTTCCTGTCCACGACGTCTGCGATCGCGTCTATGAGCTCCCTCCTCGGATAGGGCGAGTCGCGCTCGTCGATCTCTATCTTGAAGGACTCGCCCTCGCCTATGTGCAGGCCGAGCTGCTTCGCGCCCTCCTTGATCTGGTCTATGTTGGTGTCGACCACCAGGTCCACCGGTATCACCCTCTGCACGAAGTGGATCCGGAACGGCTCTGAGCGGACATACTCGCGCAGGAACGCCACGAAGCCTCGGGAGTCCTCGATGTCGACCTCGAGCACGCCGTCGAAGTCGGACTTCTCGACATGGAGCTTCCTGAGGCCGTGCTGCAGCGCGATCTCCTTGAACTCGGCCGAGGCCTTCGCCTCGTTCCCCTTCTGTGAAGTAAGAATCAGGTTCATCTATCGAAACTCTCCCGCTTAATCCCCGGCTCAAAGGCGACTGAACCCCTCCTTAAAACCTCGACACTCTCCCCGTCCACCCTCAGGACCGTGGACTCGGAGCCCGTCCGGACCCCTCCGTCTATGATGGCGTCTATTCGGTCGCCCAGCGAGTTGGCCACTTCCTGGGCGCTCCTGCACGAGGGGTGTCCGGAGAGGTTGGCGCTGGTGCCTGTGATGTACCCCCCGCACCCTCTCGCCAGCGAGAGGGCGGTCTCGTCGGCCGGGACGCGCACCCCAAGCCAGCCGCTTCCCTGATTGAGTACCTCAGGGAGCTCGACCCTGAGCCGAGCCACGATGGTCAGCGCCCCCGGCCAGTACCTGCGGACGAGTTCGAGTCCCCTCGGGCCCAGCTCGACCAGCTTCGCGGCATCCTCCTCGCTCGCGCAGAGCACCGGGATGGGCTTGGACTCCCTCTCCTTCGCCTCTATTAGCCGCACAACAGCGGCTGCGTCGAACGGATCGCAGCCCAACCCGTAGACGGTATCGGTAGGGAATGCGACCACACCGCCCTCCTTCACCATCGTCGACGCGACCTCGAGCGAGCGGGGGTCGGTCCCGAGAGAGATGGCCTTCAAGACGGGACAAGTTACCTGGCAAGACTTAATAGCTTAACTAAAATCGCCTCGGCCGGTTCGCATGTCAGTGGAAGACGACGAATCCGACGAAGAGCTGGACGAAGACGACGACGACGGATGGGAAGAGGACTCGGACGACGACGAGTTCTGATGGCAGCCCTGACTTTCATTCTCCCCGCAGCTTTAAAGCAAGATTCCTGGACGTTCCGCTAGAGAGCGATAAGGTTGAGCCGTCCAGTCTTCATAATCAATTTCAAGAACTACAGTGAGATCCTGGGAGAGGGGGCCCTCCGTCTGGCGGAGACTGCCGAGGCTGTCTCGGAGACAGTCGGCGTCGAGTTCATACTGGCCCCGCCAGTGCCGAGGCTGAGCACAGTGGCATCGGCCGTCCGCATCCCGGTCTTCAGCCAGAGCGTCGGGAATCAGCAGGAGGGAAAGAGCACGGGCGCGATAATCCCCGAGGCGCTGAAGGCCTCGGGGTGCGCTGGTTCCATAATCAACCACAGCGAGTCGCGGGTGCCCCTCGGGACCATACGGGACGTCATCCCGAGGATGAAGGGTCTGGGGCTCGCGTCGTGCGTCTGCGGCGAGGACGCGAGCGAGATCGTGACGATGGCTGGCTTCGCCCCCGAGTATCTGGCGGTCGAGCCGCCGGAGCTGATAGGGAGCGGGATCGCGGTCTCCAAGGCTAGGCCGGAGCTCATCCGCGAGAGCGTATCCTCCGTGAGGGCTGCCGGCTATGCTGGAAGGCTGCTCTGCGGGGCCGGGATAGTGACCGGTGAGGACGCCCGCGCCGCGGTAAGGCTCGGGATGGACGGGATCCTGGTGGCGAGCAGCGTCGTCAAGTCGAAGGACTGGGAGTCCAAGATCAAGGATCTCGCCAGCGCCCTCCTCTGAAAGGGTGCTGTCGCGCGTTCGAAAGCCGTAAATAAAATGCGGAGAGCGTGCGGCTCATGAGCAAGACCGACACGAACCCATTCGAGAACGCTCTCGAACAGCTGGACATCGCTTGGGAGTATCTGAAGCTCGAACCAGGCGTCAGAGAGATCCTCCGACAGGCGAAGAGGATCGTGACGGTCTCTCTCCCCGTGAAGATGGACGACGGGAGCACCCACGTCTTTACCGGCTACAGGGTCCAGTACAACGATGCGAGGGGCCCCTTCAAGGGCGGGATCAGGTATCACCCCGGGGTTACCCTCGACGAGGTCAAGGCGCTCTCCGCCTGGATGACCTGGAAGTGCAGCGTCGCGGACATT
This sequence comes from Nitrososphaerota archaeon, assembly GCA_027886825.1. Taxonomy (GTDB): domain Archaea; phylum Thermoproteota; class Nitrososphaeria; order Nitrososphaerales; family Gagatemarchaeaceae; genus Gagatemarchaeum. The sequence continues at coordinate 1,521 of JAPCJS010000184.1, read as the reverse complement.
CCATTCGGGGGCGCAAAGGGAGGGGTCATCTGCGACCCCAAGAAGATGTCGCAGGGAGAGCTCGAGAGGCTCACCCGCAGGTACGCCGTCGCGATCTCCAGCATCATCGGTCCGGACAAGGACATCCCCGCGCCGGACGTCTACACGAACGCGCAGGTGATGGCGTGGATACTCGATACGTACAGCCTCATCAAGGGGCACGCCGTTCCCGGCGTGGTCACGGGCAAGCCGATCTCCCTCGGCGGCTCGCTCGGGAGGGACACCGCGACCGGAAGGGGCGCCGCTTTCTGCACCAGGGAGGCTGCCGAGGTGATGAAGATCCCTCTCAAGGGCGCGACGGTCGCGGTCCAGGGCTACGGGAACGCCGGTTCGAACTACGCGATCATACTGGAGGAGATGGGCGCTAAGATCGTCGCGGTCAGCGACTCCCAGGGCGGGATATACGACAGGCAGGGCCTCGACGCGAAGAAGGTCCTCGCCCACAAGGAGAAGGGCGGCTCGGTGGTCGGTTATCCCGGCGCCGAAGGTGTCACCAACGAAGAGCTTCTGCAGATCGAGTGCGACGTCCTCTGCCCGGCGGCCCTGGAGAACGCGATAACCAAGGACCTGGTCGATGGCGTCAAGGCGAAGATGATCGTCGAGTGCGCCAACGGTCCGACGACCCCCGAGGCCGACCGGGTCCTCGACGCGAAGGGCGTCTTCCTGGTACCGGACATACTGGCGAACTCGGGCGGGGTGATCGTGAGCTATCTGGAGTGGGTCCAGAACCTCGACAGGCTCTACTGGACGGAGGAGGAGGTGAACTCCAGGCTCGAGAAGAAGATCACGGGCGCTTTCAGGGGGGTCCACGAGGAGGCCAAGAAGCACGGCGTCTCGATGAGGACAGGAGCGCTCATCGTAGGGGTGGGGAGGGTGGCGGACGCGGTCAGGACCCTGGGGCTCTGGCCCTGAGGTCCATAAGCTCATGCGGGCCCTGGCCTGAACCCACCCGTCTCCCCATCGCCCTCATTTTTCTCTTCCCCTAGGTATCAGCGAGACATCGGCGCTCTGCGCCCTCGAGCAGCGCCAGCAGATCAGCCTCCCTTCTTTGTGGCCCGCGGCGGTTCGCCTTGGGCAGAACGTGCAGGTCCCGGGTGTCTTGGGTGAGGGTCGCATGACGAGGTATCGTGTCGGCTCACCTAATCGCCACGGCTGGTCGGTGGTTGACAAGGACTTGTCAGGATTGCCTCATCTACCTTCTATCAGAGATTCTACCTCTCGCACGAGCCCGGAGGACCCGAGGTAGAGGGGCGTCGTCTCTGCGAGGGTGGTGGGCGCGAGCGAGAGGATGTCGCGCGAGCCGTCCGAGGAGTACCCTCCTGCCCTCTTCGTGATGAAGGCCATCGGAGCGGCAGTGATGCGTCGCTCCGGTGGCAACCAATCAAAAAGGAAAACAGATGAGCGACGACATTCACAAGCTAATCAGCGAAAGCGTCGAGAAGATCGCCGGCCAGTGGGTCGAGCAGCTCACCATCCTGCGCG